>CAZKNL010000010.1:0-21950 GCA_964554155.1 uncultured Pseudomonadales bacterium
TAATGCCTAGTTCCAAAGAAAGCCAACATGTTCGGCTTGGGGAGTTTGCTTCTACAGCCATAGCTGGAAACGATATCCTGAGCTCTGCTTTATATGTCTCTGGCATAGCTATTCTTTTTGCCGGCATTTACGCGCCTTTTATTTTTCTCTTGATTGGAGTTGTCCTGTGGTTATACAAACACGTGTACACAGAAGTAGTTGAAGCACTTCCTTTAAACGGAGGAGCGTACAACTGTTTATTGAACGCGACGAGCAAAACCTTTGCCTCAGTGGCTGGCGTGATGACGATTTTGTCATATGTGGCAACGTCAGTCATAAGTGCCAAAACAGCAGCTGAATATCTGCATACTGTTTTGCATGATCTACCGGTCTTACTAGTTACTTCTGGAATCATAATTTTATTTGCTGGGTTGGTCATTGCTGGGGTAAAGGATAGTGCTAAAGTGGCGATGGGAATCTTTACATTCCACGTTGTCACTTTGTTTTTATTTGTGGTGATCGGTATTTTTAACGTTATTAATAACGGGTGGGGAGAGTTGCCTGCCAACTTTGCCGCTACACTTGGAATATTCCAACATGCGCTAGCTACTTCCAGTTTTCAAGCGTTAGGACTAACAGGAGCAAGTTTAAAGATGCTCTTTTTGGCTTTTGCCGCCTCTTTATTAGGTGTATCGGGATTTGAGTCTTCTGCCAACTTTGTCGAAGAGCAAGATAGAGGGGTATTTCGGAAGACACTTCGCAATATGTTACTCGGAGTGATTATTTTTAACCCATTAATAGCATTAGTTATTCTTCACACAATGCCAATTTCGGAAGTGGTTGCCGCTAAAGACTTTATCTTGGCTGATGCTGCTCATAACCTGGGAGGACAAGCCTTTCAATATATGATGGTGATTGATGCTTTTCTGGTTCTTTCAGGAGCTGTTTTAACCAGCTTTGTGGGAGCGTCAGGTTTAATGTACCGGATGACTTTAGATCATTGTTTGCCATCCTCGATTTTACTGCCACGCCTCAGGAGTCGAAATGCCTATGTTGTCCGAATTATTTTTGCGTTTACCGCTTTATGTATCTCTATTTTGTTGATGACACAAGGCAATTTACTCTCTTTAGCTGGGGTATATACAATTAGCTTCCTTGGGGTGATGACAATGTTTGCAGTTGGCAACTTGATTTTAAGGATGACTCGTCCCGACCTGAAACGAACGTATCGGGGGCCAGTTATTTATGTCATTTTAGCTGCTTTGGCCACCCTTTTAGGTATAATTGGGAATATATTAATTGATGCAAAAAATATTGTCTTCTTTTCAATTTACTTCTTCCCGGCACTTGCTTTGGTGTTGGTGATGATCTTCCGAGATTATGTTTCTGAGTGGTTTGTTCGCTTTACTAAACCACTTCCTTTTGTTCATCAGTATGCTCTACAAATCTTTGAACATGTCACCAAGCCAAAAATCATTGTCTTTGCTCACACTCCACAAAAACTGTATAAATCCCTCGAGTACATTCAAAAAAATGAAACCAGTCGAAACATTGTGGTGGTCTATTGTATAAAGGATCATGAAGGGAAAGAATCACCAACGCACCGCCGTCAACGTTTTGAGAAATATTTGGAGTTCTTCAAAGAAGCGAAGATTTTTCCCAACTTTAACCTCGAGCTAATCACTGATACAGAGTTACCTTTTGGTCCAGAAGTTGTCCGAAGATACGCCAATCGTTTCCGAATTAATCTCAATAATATCTTCGTTGGCTCAATTCACGAAAGCCATGACTTCTCCTTCGAAGATCTCGGCGGAGTTCGGATCATCCAATAATTGCCTTATGGCTGGGTTGTTTTTGGAAAGTGTTGAGACATCACTGAGTGCGGGGAGTAGTAAGGATGGCTCACCTTTTTCCAAAAACAACCCAGCCACTATTCCCGCAGATTTCCCCGCATTTTTATTGCAGTTGATCCTTGCTTGATAGGGTAGTATGGTCAAAGCATGGCAAAACCAACAACAGCCTACGTCTGCCAACAATGTGGTGAAGTCTCTCCAAAGTGGATGGGTCAATGCCCAAACTGTGGACAATGGAACACGATGGTAGAGACAATCGTCCAAAAAAGAACAGAAGAGAAAAATGCGATTGGAGGGACACGGAAGCCTTTTGAGCCTGACTCAATAGTCCAGTTTGGTGATGTTAGCGAACAGTTCTCTCCAAGACAAAGAGTTTCGACTGGTCTGTTCGAGTTCGATCGAGTCTTAGGAGAGACTACACTTGCGGGAAAAAAGAGTGGAGGAATTGTTCCTGGCGCGGTCACTCTCATTGGTGGGGAGCCAGGAATTGGTAAATCAACACTCCTTACTCAAATGGTGATTGAAATGGTGGATAGCAGTACTCAAATTCTGTATGTTGCTGGAGAAGAAAGTCCATCACAAATTACCCTAAGAATCAATCGAATTTTAGGTTTAGAAGACAAAAAAAATATCGATGAAAAACAAAAGAAAAAAGTTGAAAATCTTTCTTCCAGGTTAAAATTCCTAACTACCACTGACGTTGATCAACTACTCACCTACATTGAGCAAGAAAAGCCCTCAGTTGTAGTAGTCGACAGCATTCAATCTCTAACCACGGTTGATTTGTCAGGCGCAGCAGGTTCAGTGGGTCAGCTGCGTGAAGTAGCTGATCGGTTAACAACTGTGGCAAAGCGTTACCATATCCCGATTTTTCTGATAGGCCATGTTACTAAGGAAGGTGAGATCGCTGGTCCCAAGGTACTTGAACATATTGTTGATACTGTTCTTGAATTGAGTGGTGAAAGAACTGGCCAACTCAGACTACTTCGCGCAATAAAAAACCGATTTGGGGCAACTGATGAGGTCGGTATTTTTCAGGTCAATCAGGTTGGTTTAGAAGAAGTAGTAAATCCGAGTCAAATCTTTTTGGAGGAGCATCAACAGCAATCAATTGGTTCGGCAATTGCTTGCGTGATGGAAGGAACTCGACCTCTCTTGGTAGAAGTCCAAGCCTTAGTGGTTAACTCACAGTTAGCAATGCCAAGAAGAATAGGGAGAGGTGTCCAACTCTCTCGCTTACAAGTTCTCGCAGCAGTTTTGCAAAAACATGCCCGTCTGCCTTTAGGTTCGACTGATATTTTCGTGAATGTAGCGGGTGGATTTTCTGTCCAGGAACCAGCTATTGATCTAGCAGTATGTGTTGCTATTGCCAGTTCACACAAAAATGTTTCCTTACCAGAAAAAATGGTTTTTATTGGCGAAGTTGGTTTACTCGGAGAGATCCGTCAAGTGAGTTATGCAGAGCGAAGGGTCAAGGAAGCGAAGCGGCTCGGGTTTGAAAAAGTCATCACCAAACAAACAGCATCTACGGTTTTCCAGTTACTGAAGCAATTGCAGCTTACATAGAAGCTCATAGAAAAGTCTCAGCACAATTTTCTTGCGCTATTCACATAGTGCCTTTGATTGTTCATAAGTGTTTTTCAATCCAGATCAACTTGCAAATTTAATATACTATAAGACATCTAATTTTTCTAAGAATAAAAAGTTATAGGTTGACTTAGTTTGATCCAGGACTTATACTAAAAAAGCTTTTTCGAGAAAATCTGTACGACCTAAAGGAAACTTTAGAGGATAAAAGAAAAAGAAACCCTGAAAATTAGTGAGGAGATACAAAAAAGCTTTATTCCCGCGGACGAACCCAAAGAACAAAGCTTTTTCGAGAATATTCTAGTCAAGACACGTCTTGACCGAATCTGTACTTTGAAAATAGTACCAGTATCCGCTAAAATGTAAAATAGATCCTTTTGCTTCTAAATGCAAAGAAGCAGATCATTTCTGGGGTTGGTTGGAGGTTCGGGCGAATGGGCAGGCATCCGAACTTCCAATCAGCCCCAAATTTTTCCTCGAACATTGTCCTATAACAAAAGTTATAGTATAATACTTGAGATATGTTGCACCTGCACTTGCAAAAATCACGCAACCTTTTAGATGGCCGGCTTCTCTTTGTCCGGTGTCGTCTTTTGGGTCAACCTTTACCTCGTGCTTCTCAACTCATTCGTACGCCAGCCCAGCAGCAATACGTAGTTTTCCAAGCAAGTCCATCGATATCAAATATAAGCCCTCAAGTGGTTGTCCGTAAGACCAAATCTTGGAGAGCAGCCTTTTTCTCACTTTTTATGAGTGTGAGTTTTGCAATTTTACTCATTTTATTTGGACCAATTATCTACTTTCGTTTTTTCACCCACGAAATAGTTCCAATTCAAACAACTGAGAAAGGGACGGTTCTCGGAGGTGACTTTTCGACACCTGCACAAGTTCACCGTCAAGTTACTCAGCCTCCTCGAGACGAGAACTTACCAGAAGGAAATTGGTTAATTATTCCAAGAATTGGAGTAAATACTGAGATTCTTGAAAGTGATGTCCCTGAAAAGGCTTTAATCAAAGGTGTTTGGAGAGTTCCAGATTTTGCCAAACCAGGGGATAATTCGATGCCATTAATTTTGGCTGCGCATCGGTATGGATATAACTGGTGGTGGAAAGGTGAGTACTGGAAGTACCATTCTTTTTACTTATTACCAAACTTACAGCCTGGAGATTTAGTAGAAGTTATTTCTGATAAACGCAAATACCTCTACGAGATTTATGCAGGTGAAGAAGGAACTGAGATTACAGATTACAACTCAGACTTGATTCTTTACACGTGTAAGTTCTTGACATCAAACATCCGTCACTTTCGATATGCTCGGCTGATTGATCCAAGTAAATACAGCGACTATCTTTCACAAAAACTTGGTTCGGGCGGTTAAGAATGGTTCTCACTCGAGAAATAAACTCACATTTGACTTTTTCGCAAATTCTCGAGATAATACTTACGTTCAAGTTTTCCCCCAATTGTAAAAAATCACTATAGAATTTAAATTTCGCAACACAAATCAATACCTGTTACCCTTTTATGTCTATGAAGACAACTGATGTCCCTGTAGGGGATCAACCCGTAGAAAAAACAGAGAAAGTATCTCCAGAGCAACCAGAAGAAAAAATGGTGAAGGATATTCCTGTTGAGCCTGTTCGTCCTAGACGACCTATTTTTACTAGTCGTTCTCGAGGAGTTTATGGTGCAGCTGTCAATGAGGATAAAGACCAAACAAATGGCTTCTTCGGAGGAAGTAACAGATCTCAATCAGATCAAGAAAATGCAGTAGTCATAACTGGGTTCCTGGATACATCTTTGGATGGTCATGGTGTCCTAAGAGTCAACTTTTCTCCTTCAGAAGGTGATGCCTATATTGCTACTTCTCAGATTCGCAGATTAAAACTTCGGCCTGGAGACGTTATCACTGGTCCTGCTCGAGTACCAAAGGAAAATGAGCGATATTGGGGTTTACTCAAAGTTGACACTGTCAATGGTTTGCCTCCAGAAAAACTTGGAGAAAGAGTAAAGTTCCAATCGTTAACACCTGTTTACCCGAATGAACAAATCAAGCTTGAGACAGGTGAAGAACCTCTTTCTACTCGTATGATCGATATGATTGCCCCAATTGGTAAAGGTCAACGAAGCTTGATCGTGTCCCCTCCAAAAGCAGGGAAAACCACACTTTTAATGGAAATTGCTACGGGTGTGGCAAGCAACTATCCAGATATTCATTTAATGGCAGTTTTAGTTGGTGAGCGGCCAGAAGAGGTTACTGATTTTCGCCGACATATCGAGAGAATCACCAAGGGAAAAGGGGAAGTTGCTGCCAGTAACTTTGACGAGAGTGCCGAAGATCAATGCAGAGTTGCTGAGATTGCTCTAGAGCGTGCAAAACGGCTGGTTGAGCAAGGTAGGGATGTGGTTATCTTACTTGACTCAATCACCCGTCTGGCCCGTGCCTATAATCTTTCTATTCCGACCTCTGGTCGTACGTTATCTGGTGGATTTGACCCAGCTGCTCTATTTCCACCCAAGAAGTTCTTTGGAGCTGCTCGCAACTTCGAGGTAGCTGGTTCGCTGACCATTATTGGTACCTGTCTAGTAGATACTGGTTCTCGGATGGATGATCTGATCTACGAAGAGTTCAAAGGGACTGGCAACCAAGAAGTTCACTTAGATCGACGCTTGGCTGAACGACGAATCTACCCAGCCTTTGATATTCAGCGGTCTGGAACCCGCCGAGATGACTTGCTCATTGATCCACTCACTTATCAATCGATCTTAACGCTTCAACGGATGATGGATCTGGTTGACAAAGAACAGCGCACCCAAACTGTTGCTGACCGGATGCGTCGCACTGCGTCAAACAAAGAATTCCTAGCTTCACTCAAAGAGGGCTAATTCCCTTTCTATTTGATATACTAGGCACTCCCGGATATGCCGAGATTTCAACTGCATTTTTCTCACAGAAATGCAGAAAACAGTTCCAGCCAACCCTCTCCTTTTGAACCCATCTTTACTGAGGTCCGAGAGTACTTCCTTTTTCTCTATAAATATATTCGCAAACGCGGCTATCATTGGTTTTCCAAGTTTGAAACAGGTAAAGATTTTGTTGTTGATTTACTCTACAAACGTCGTGGGAAGTATAGTCGGCCATTTTTACATTTTGGTACTATTACCTTAATTTTTGTGGTGATTACTTTTGGTCCTCTGATTCTTGACCAAACTTCTCGGAAAAAAGAGCAAAATCAGTCAAGCTCATCTGGAATTTTGCAACAGGCCTTTGCGTATGGCGAGGACTTATCGACGATTCAATCTGAAGAAGTTCGCCAGTTTCGGGGTGGAGAAATTCATATCCACCGAGTTCAAGAAGGTGAAACCTTATCATCTATTGCCAAGCTCTACAACCTCCAACGAGTCGAGACAATTCTTTGGGAGAACAACTTAGATAAAAATACCAAACTCAAACCTGGTCAAGAACTGCGTATTCTGCCGGTTGATGGTATTCGACATAAAGTTGCTCGAGGTGAAACGATTTATACATTAGCCAAAAAATATGGTTTAGGAAGTGACGATGCTGATGCTCAAAAAATTGTTAACTATCCATTTAATGAGTTTAAAAACTCTGAAACATTTGAATTGGCCATTGGTCAGACAATCGTGATTCCTGACGGTGTCAAACCAGAAGAAACAGCTATTCCGCCTGCTTCATTTGCTGTTCACTTGACTCCAGATGCGGGTTCGGTCAGTGCGGTTGGAACGTTCATTTGGCCAGCTTCCGGAAGAATTACTCAAGGGTTTAGTTTTTACCACAAAGCTTTTGATATTGCGAATCATGCTGGAGGCCCAATCCTAGCTGCTGATAGTGGAACTGTTATTGTAGCTGGTTGGCCAGATAACTCAGGCTATGGTAATCGCGTAATGCTTGACCATGGAAATGGATATGTGACGTTATATGGTCATATGAGTTTAATTCAAGTCCAAGTTGGACAACGTGTTGCTCGTGGTAATGTAATTGGTCAGATGGGAAGTACTGGTCGTTCAACAGGGACACATTTGCACTTTGAAGTTCGCCACGGTGGAGTTCAAGAGAATCCAGGGAATTACTTGAGGTAGGTCGTAGAACCTAAACTGACTTCTTTTTCATCTTTTCCCGCTCGGGTTTCTTCAACCATTTTTTACGCAAGCGGAGAACAGAAGGAACGACTTCAAGCAACTCATCATCCTCAAGAAAATCAAGTGATTGCTCAAGGGAGTACTTGACTGGAGGGGTAAGTTGAACACCCATATCTTTAGTTGCTGAACGAACATTGGTGCTTTTCTTCACCTTTGTCACACTCAAATCCATGTCTTGTTCTCGGGAGTTTAAACCAACGATCATCCCTTCATATACTTCTTCGCCAACGCCAACGAATAAAACGCCTCGTTGTTGGGCATTATCCAGACCATACGTTGCGGTTTTGCCTACGTCTGAAGAGATAAGTACACCATTCCGAAGTTGTTGATATGGTGTACCAACTGGGCGATAACCAAGTGAAATGGTGTGCATTTGAACAGTACCTCGAGTGTCGGTTAACAAAACAGTTCGGGTGCCAAGTAAGTTCGCTTCACTGATCTCAAAGATTAACCGAGTTTCACCTTTACCATTACTTTTATGTTCAGTCAGGACTGCACGACGGCGAGCAAATTCCGCATTTACTGTACCAACAAAGTTATCAGGAATATCAACAGTAACTTCACAATATGGTTCTTGTTTTTGGCCATCTATACTTTTATAAATCACCTCAGGTTTGCTTACTTCAAGTTCATAGCCTTCGCGTCGCATTGTTTCAATCAAAACGGCCAGATGGAGCTCACCACGGCCAGCTACTTCAAAGCCAATTGAGTCGGGATTTTGTTCAATCCGTAGACCCAGGTTAGTCTCTCTTTCACGAATTAATCGCTCCTGGATCTGGCGAGAGGTTAAGAACTTTCCTTCACGTCCAGCAAATGGAGAAGTGTTTGGCCCAATTGTGATTTTTAAAGTCGGTTCACTAATTTCAGGAGAGGGCAAACCTTCTAAGGTATCTGGTGCGCAAACAGTTTGACCAATGGTCAGTTCTTTGATGCCCGCGATTGAAACGATATCACCACTCCAGATCTGCTCAGCGGCGAGGCGTTGCAAACCATAGGAGGTAAATAGTTTTTCAACGCGATAACTTCCAAGAGTTTGAGAATTTTGGTCAACTACGGTCACTCGGTCACCAAGCTTCAAGTTTCCTCGACGCACTCGACCATTACAAAGTTTCCCTAGATAAGAGTCAGCCTCCAACGTGGAGATAAGCATTTGGAATGGAGCATTGTCATCTCCTCGAGCGGAAGGGAAAAAATCAAGAATTTTCTCGAAAAGAATAGTTAAGTCGGTTCCTTGGGCTTTTTCTTCAGCAGTTGGGAGGTGATCCCAGGCTTTTCCCTCGAGTCCGATTGCATAAATAACTGGGAAGTCCAAATAACTTGGATCGTCAGTGTTGTTTAAAAATAAATCTTCGATTTGCGTTAAAGTTCCACTAATATCAGCGTGAGGCTTGTCAATTTTATTGATAATAACCATCATTTTTAAGCCAAGGGAAATTGCTTTTTTTAAGACAAATTTCGTCTGAGGCAATGGTCCCTCGGCAGCATCAACTAAGAGAACTGCACCATCAGCCATCCCAAGTACCCTCTCAACTTCACCAGCAAAGTCAGCGTGGCCAGGTGTATCAATAATATTAATTTTGTAAGTTTGCTGATGAGTTGTTGAAAAGTACTTGACGGCAGTATTCTTGGCCAAGATAGTAATCCCTTTTTCTCTTTCTAGATCATTTGAGTCAAGAATAGTTGTTTGTCCCATTTCTGCTTGGTTGTCGCGGAAGGTATGGGTTTGCTTCAACATCCAGTCAACCAACGTAGTTTTCCCATGGTCAACGTGGGCAATGATGGCAACATTTCGGATATCAATAGTGGTGTCAGTATTATCGGGCATATCTGAGTGATCGGCAGATTATAGCTGTTTTACCAGATTATTACCAGTCTAAAATAGGATATGGATGTTACAATTTGTCCAACATGTTTGATCTTGTTCAACTTCGTCTCATTGCAGGAAATGGCGGAAATGGTCGGGTTTCCTTTCGCAGAGAAAAATATATCCCCAAAGGTGGCCCTGATGGCGGGAATGGTGGCAATGGTGGCAATATTTATCTCAAAGCGAGTAAAGCAGTTAATACCTTACAACACTTCGCTGGTGTCAAGGAATACGCTGCTCAATCAGGTCAGGCTGGTGGACAAAACAATCGAGAGGGTGAAGGAGGTGAAGATTTACTCCTGGAAGTGCCAGTAGGGACACAGGTTTGGTTAGTTGCTGAAAATAAAATAAGCCGAATACGTCGAACTTTTCGTCCTTCTGAAGCACAAATGGACCCAATTATTAAACATCAAATGTTAACGCTTTCGGTTAAGGGTGGCCGACCAGCACCTTTACCCCCGGATGAAATCTTTCCGATTAGCCAGACAGAAGATACTGCTGTTTCAAATACTTCTGAAGAAAGTCGAATTTTTCGTTCGGAAACCTTCAAAAAACTTCGTTTTCAAGATATTCCAAGACTGCTACTGACTGAACTGACAGATGAAGGTCAGACGGTTCTAATCTGCAGAGGAGGTTTGGGAGGGAGAGGGAATGATGCTTTTAAAGGATCTACCAATACCACTCCCATACAGTCTGAGTATGGTACTCCAGGTGAGAAGAAGGTTGTAGTTTTAGAACTGCGATTGATCGCTGATGTGGGTCTCGTTGGCTATCCAAACGCTGGCAAGAGTACTCTTTTGTCGATTGTTACTCGAGCAAATCCTAAGATTGCTAACTATCCATTTACTACCTTAGAGCCAAATCTAGGTGTAATGTTCAGCAAAGAAGCGGGTGGTAGGGATATTGTTTTGGCAGACATTCCCGGTTTAGTTGAAGGTGCCAGTAAAGGTAAAGGTCTCGGTTACGAATTTCTTCGTCATATTCAAGCTTGTCGTGTATTGCTCTTTGTCTTATCTCTTGATGAAAGTATCATATTCGACCTAAATCTGAGCAACGGAAAAAAAGCTGGGTTACTTTGGGAACAATATCAGATCTTAGTTAGTGAATTAAGTGAATATAACACCTCTCTTTTAGAGCGTCCTTCGCTAGTTGCCTTATCAAAAGCAGACTTATATAGTCCAGAACTGCTTGTAGCTATCAATAAACAATTTGCCAAACATAATCTAGAGGTGATTTCTTTTAGTTCCATTACCAAGAAGGGGATATCCCCGCTACAACACGCATTACGGGCTTATCTTTCTTAACTTGATCCTCTCCCATCATTAAACTTCCACCATTTTATGGTAAGTAATGTCCATCAAATAAGATTTTGACAACATGCTGAATTGTCTATAGGTTTTCTCAAACAGGCAGCTTTGAAGAAGTCTATGTTGTCAAAAAATCAAATTTTTTAAACTAACATTTTAATAATTGTTCCGAAGTGTTGCGGTGTTGCGGCAAAGACAGTTAGTGGGAGGGAAGGGGACTAACCAAAACTTCTTTCAGCGGGAACTTGTATAAGCAATTACCTGTTCAACAGAATCCTTATTTAGCGAGAAGAACAGAAAGCCAGCATGTGTTAAAAGAAAGAAATTAAAGTTTTTCATCAGATGAGAATGATTCTTTGGCTGAAGTTCGTTTAAGTCATTGATTTTGATGCTTTTATAATTTATTCATAGATTAAATTAAATTTAAAATAAATGAGGAATAATAAATACCAGATAAAAAATATTTATTACCGCAATATTTATTGTAATCAAATATGACTTTTCTTTAAAAGTGATTCTTTCAAAGCTCAGATCCCTAAAAAATGTGAGTTCTGGTGGACAACTCTCGTATTTTAATAGATTTATGCATAATAGAAGACGATTTGCCAACTACTACAGATGACATACTTTAAATCCGATTACTATAGTAATAAATAACGCTTAAAGTGAATTTAACATCTCTATTTGTCCGTTAACTCCTCAAAACAGGTTGTTTTTAAGAGAGGATTTTTTCCCTCGTACCGATATAAAAACACCTATTTTGTGACTCATAATGGGTCATGACAAGATTTTTTGATTACTTAGTTCGAAAAAATTAGAAACAAGATCCTCTCGTGAAGAAACAACTCGAGGAAACTTAGCACTCATCATGTTAAATTGACAATCAATAAATAATTTTTATTATATTGACAGGTCAATCCTTTTGTCAAATATTTTCGTATTAATCACCTACAGATTTTTTAAGTATTTTCCCCTAAAAACATTTCACTCACATTTTCTCAAGTAGATTTGTAAAAATCTGGCCTTCCTTATTACTAGTCCTGCTTTTCTTCTTTTTGATCAAGCATTAATTTAAAGATCTTACGTGTTTTGTTATGAAATATTGAATCTTTTGACCTAAAACTACGTTTAAATGAACAAAACTCTCTCACAAATCAACATTAAGATGATGTCATAAGACATATTTATACCACTTCATGGCAATTAAGTACAGAATGAATTAATAGAATTTCTCGAGCTTGCGATAATAGAATCTGGAAAAATGCGTTAATAAATTATGATATATTGCTTATTGTGCAGTTATTTAAAGACCTCTTTATATTTACTCAAAAATTGAAATTAAATTCACCCTAAATAGAGAAAAAGATTGGTTGGAAGGTTAAAATATCTGCGGTAATTCTTGCCTAGTTTACTTCAAAAAGAACATGGTATACTCTTAACTAATGAAACGATTTGTTCTGACAAGAGTCCTTCTTCTTCCTGTTTAATAGATGGGGATAAGGTTCTTGTAGCCAGTCCCCGAAAGGGGATTTTTAGTATACTGGGAGGCTGATGAAAAAAATCTATGATTGTATTGCTTTTGAAGAAAAATGGCAGTCTTTTTGGGAAGAGAAACAGTACTTTCAACACGCTGACAAAGTGCCTGCTGGTAAAGAGAAACAGTACTTACTTTTTGCCTTTGCCTATCCATCAGGTTCTGGTCTTCACGTTGGTCACGTTGAGTCAAAGACTGCTTTAGATATTTTGGCACGTTTCCAGCGGATGAATAATAAACATGTCTTTTTCCCTGTTGGTTGGGATGCTTTTGGCTTGCCAGCCGAAAACTATGCAGTTAAGACAGGCGTTCCTCCAGCGATTACAACTAAAAATGCTATCGATACTTTTCGCACCCAAATTAAACGTCTAGGAATTTCTTATGACTGGGCAAACGAGACCGCAACGAATCATCCGGGCTACTACAAGTGGACACAATGGTTATTCCTTCAAATGTATAACAAAGGGTTAGCTTATCGTGGAGTTGGGATGGTCAATTGGTGTCCTCAAGATCAAACAGTTTTAGCAAACGAACAGGTAGTTAATGGTAAATGTGAGCGCTGTGGTACCCAAGTCATTCAAAAAGAGCTCGAGCAATGGTACCTGAAAATTACTCACTACACCGAGGAACTAATTTCTGATTTAGATCAGGTTGATTGGCCAAAACCAACTAAAGAACAACAACTCCATTGGATTGGTAAAAAAACTGGGATTAAGATCGATTATCCAATTGAGGGGACCAACCAGAGTATTATTTGTTTTACCACCAGACCAGACACAAATTTTGGTTCAACCTTTATTGTCCTAGCTCCCGAACATCAATTTATTCAAGATATTTTGAATAATAAAATCACACTTAATAAAGAACAAAACAAACAACTCAAAAAAATTACTGAATATGTTCAAAAGACCCGCCAGAAAACTGAGTTAGATAGACAAGCAGAAGGTCGTAAGAAAACTGGCGTTTTTACTGGTTTTTACGCACTCAACAAATTGAATGGCAAATTGTTGCCTGTTTGGATTTCTGATTTCGTTTTAGCTGGATTTGGGACTGGTGCCGTTGTCGGTGTTCCTGGCCATGATCGTCGAGATTTCCAGTTTGCTCAAACAATGGGTCTCCCAATTGTTCGTGTGGTCGTTGGTTCAGATGGTGATACCAGTGAGATCATTAAAGAGAACCAAGTTCAAGAAGATCAAGGCAAGATGGTTAACTCTGATTTCTTGAATGGAGTAGAAATTCAAGAAGCCATCGGTAAAATGATTGATTTCTTAGAAAAAAAAGGATGGGGAAAGAGGGTTACCACCTACAAACTCCGCGACTGGTTAATCTCACGTCAACGATATTGGGGAGCTCCTATTCCAATAGTCTACGACCCACAAGGAAAGCCTCATCCAGTCAAAGACGAACACTTACCCTGGGTGTTACCTACAGACGTCGATTTTAAGCCAACTGGTGAGTCGCCGTTGCGAAGTTCGAAGGAGTTCTTCGAGCGTACTGAGAAACTGTACGGTAAAGGTTGGACTCCAGAGTGTGACACCATGGATACCTTCGTCGACTCAAGTTGGTACTTCCTTCGCTATGTTGATTCACGGAACGAATCAATGATTGCAGATAAAGCAAAAATCAAAAAGTTACTCCCAGTCGACCTTTACTTAATCGGACCTGAACACATCGTTCTGCACTTATTGTACGCCAGGTTTTTTACCAAGTTTCTCCGAGACGAAGGCTACTTTAGTTTTGATGAACCATTTATGAAGATGAGACATCAGGGAATGATCTTGGGCCCAGATGGCAAGAAAATGAGTAAAAGTAAAGGAAACGTCATTAATCCAGACTCTATTATCGAAAAGTATGGTGCAGATACCTTACGGGTCTATGAAATGTTCATGGGACCACTGGAAAGTGACAAACCTTGGGATACAGGGAGTGTGATAGGCGTGTATCGTTTCTTGCAAAGAATTCACCAACTTTGCCAAGAGGGTATGACCGCCACAACCTCTCCGGAACTTCTCTCTAAACTGCATCACACAATTAAGAAAGTTAGCCAAGATATTCCTGAATTGAAGTTCAATACGGCAATTGCAGCCTTAATGATCTTTGTCAATGAATGGGAAGAGAGTATTAAGAAAACCAAACAAGGCCTGAACCAACAGGATATGACTGATTTCTTGAGAATCTTGGCTCCATTTGCGCCTTTCTTGAGTGAAGAAATATAT
The DNA here is from genome assembly GCA_964554155.1 of uncultured Pseudomonadales bacterium. Taxonomy (GTDB): domain Bacteria; phylum Patescibacteriota; class Microgenomatia; order UBA1400; family PJMF01; genus UBA924. The sequence continues at coordinate 14,503 of CAZKNL010000010.1, forward strand.
CATTCTCTAACAGCTAAAGGAAAAAATCTCAAAGAATCTATTCATCTTGATAGTTGGCCAAAGTTTGACTCCAGCTTGTTAGCAGTTGACCACTTGACAGTGATCATTCAAATCAATGGCAAGTTGCGTGGTCAAATCCAGATTGCTACGCAAGATATAGATGATCAAGAGAAGATTTACCAACTCGCTAAACAAAACCCTCAGATAACAAAGTGGTTAGAAGGGAAACCCGTGGCAAAACAAGTCTATGTGCCAGGGAAGGTCTTGAATCTTGTGGTTGAATAGGAGTTTTGTTTGTTTCTACGGTTGGTGTAAGAAAGCTGCGCTATCATCAAGATATGCCAGGATCTTCTCTTGATTTTCTCAAGCATTGGAGCAATAAACTTCCCCAAAATCGAACAACCAAATTTTTACTTAGTATTGGAGTCCTAGGCATTATTGGACTAATAATCTCTTTAATTTTAGTTTTTGTCTCTCTAAATAATAAGGGAACATCTCTAGAGATTTATGACTCCGCTAAAACAGAACTTCCCTCACAACTACAAGTCAAAGATATATCAAGTTCAGAGTGTTGCTTGGTAGAGGTTGCCGGAGCAGTCAATCATCCGGGAGTTTATCAACTTTTTCCAGAATCACGGGTCAAGGATCTGATTCAAAAAGCCAATGGCTTCCATCCTCAAGCCGATCCCAGTTACATTGCTACTAAACTCAACCTTACCGAGGTTATTCAAGATGGTTTAAAAGTTACTATTCCTTTTCTTTCGTCATACTCCACTAATGGGGGAGTAGAAAAATTCAAGGAATCAGATAAAGTCTCTATTAACACCGCGACTGAAAAACAGTTGCTTGATCTTCCTTACGTTGGTCAGAAAAAAGCCGCAGATATTATTGCTGGACGACCATATAGATCAATAGAAGATTTCTTTCAAAAAAATAAGTTTTCACCCAATCAACAAACTGAATTAAAGAATTTATTAAAAAACAGATGATCTTTTTGATATTTTTATATACTTTAATAACAAAAGTTCTGTCGCAGGAATATAAGACATTCAGAGGAAATCAAGTCAGTTTTTATCATACGATCTGGTCTGATAGGCCTAATAACTTCATATTTAATCACATAGAACCTGCTATGGAAGGTTTACAAGGCCAAAGTAAGCAGGTAATAGGGGCTACTACAACAGTTAAATATTTCCTCGAGAGCACTCGATGGATGTACACAATGGTTAGCACATCAAGTATGTCTTCTGATAAGAGAAAAATAAATGGAAAAAAATTGACTAATCAAGTAAAACAAGACCTTTTGCACAATAGATCTTCATATTTCCTTTATCAAGTAGAGAAAATGTGTCTAGTTGACTCTAGGAGGGATTCTATTCAAGCAATTTTGCGACCATATCTCTCAGCTCAGACTTTGGATCTGGTGACTGGTCTAATTTTTGGAGGATCGCAAAGGCTTTCAACTACCTTACAGAGTGAAATCAAAGTCGCAGGAATAAGTCATATTTTATCAGCATCAGGGTCAAATGTTTCGCTAGTTCTCTTGATTAGTTCGTCTTTTATTCGAAAAAAGTTTGGTAAAATTTTCACGATATTCCTGAGTGTCGGCGCACTAGTCCTCTATTTAATGTTTGCTGGCTGTACAGCACCCTTAATACGAGCCTCTCTAATGGCAACCTTAAACCTATTAGGGATTCTTCTCTTGAGAAGGAGTCCCTCTCTAGCTTGGTTACTTCTAGTAACTTGCGGACTGATGATTCTTTTTAAAGTTTCTTATCTGACAAGTGTATCTTTTCAGCTGTCGGTAGGGGCAATGGTTGGAATTCTAGCCTTTTCCAAACTATTCCCCAAAAGAACAGAAAAATACATTGATCTATCAATCTCCTCTCGAAGAAAGAAGTCCTATCAGTCAACAGCTATGACTGCTAATTCTACTGTTTGGTCATTATGGGCTGTTCAGACCACGAATAAATTACTAAGGACTCTGTGGCAGGGATTCTGTTTGACTCTAATTATCCAACTGACGACTTTGCCGATCGTTATTTTTCATTTTAATGAATTGTCAATTTTGTCAGTTGTCAGTAATGTCTGTCTTCTTTGGTTAGTCCCGTGGATGATTGCTGCCGGATTGATTACTTTACTATGCAGCATAGTAGGTGCGAGTTTCCTTGCAATGTTGGGTGGGCAGCTCACAGAGTTTTCAGTAAACATCTTTTTAAGTATTCTTCATTTTTTCGGTCGTTATCAAAACAGTATTTTGCATTTTACAAAGGACCAATCAATTTGTGCTCTTTTTATCTATTTTGTATTTATATTGATGCTCTTTGTATATCTTTATCGGTTAAAAACCAGAAGAGAGACCTGGAGAAGGTATTTATGCAATTAACGAAAGCACTATCGATTGTGATAGCTGCAATGTGTGTAACTACTCTGTTGATCTGCTACCTTTTCCAACATTGGCCTGACGATAATATTCATCTTATTTTTTGTGATATTGGTCAGGGTGATAGTATTCTTCTTTCCTATAGATCCACTCAAGTGCTTATCGATAGCGGACCAAATCAATCTATAACAGATTGTCTCAATAGGCATCTTTTGCCTTGGGACAGAACTTTAGAAGGAGTCATTGCTACTCATCCAGATAAAGATCATATTGGGGGATTCCCAGCCGTTTTTAGTCAATATAGAGTCGAGCATCTTTTTGTGATCGGAAAGGGAAAATCTACTCGAGATTTTCTCGAGTTTAGATCTGGAGTACTGAAGTTACTTTCTCGAGGGACTCATCTCCAGAGTGCTCATCAAGGCCAACGAATCATTCTCCCAGGAAAATATGAATTAAAAGTTATTTCTCCTCAGGAAGAAATGGGGACACTTGATATCTTCTCGTCTCAATATAGTGATCAACAGTTATCAACTGTGCTCCAAGAGCAAGAAAAATCGACAAAGTCCATAAATGACGAATCTATCGCCACTTTTTTGACTATTGGATCGTTCAAAGCCTTGTTAATGGCTGATCTGGAGGAGCTTGGAGAGCAAGCGCTTCTCGAGAAAGGACTGTTAACACAAGTCGATGTCTTGAAAGCAGGACACCATGGTTCGCGAACTAGCACTTCCCAAGATTTTTTAGCCAAAACCAAACCAAAGTTTGTAGTGATTAGTGCTGGGAAAAAGAACAAGTACGGACACCCTCACAAAGAAGTTTTAGAAAGAGTGGCTGCATACCATTCACAAATTTTTCGCACTGATCAGCAGGGAGATGTGGAATGGATTGTGCACGGGAATCACTTTATGTGGCGGACACAGCACAACGAATGAAAAAAACATCACAAAGTTATTGCTTTTTGGGTCTTGTTTGTTAAAGAGCGGTTTATAATATTCTCACGATTCAGTTTTTAATTTGCAATAGGTAGTTTCCTAGTACCAGAAAATAACCCGTAAACTTGTTCTTTTACGAAGCAAAAGAGTAATATAAAATGAAGAGAAATAGTGTGTTTTTGAGTACAAAAATTTATCCATGGAAATCGGGTTTTTATGCAGGTTAAAAAGAACTACTAAAAACAAAGTGTACTCAGTTTTTTACGCCTTTTCTTCGTCAGAACCAGGAGTAAACTATTTAAGAGAGTTCTATGCAAACTACTTCATTCACTCAGCAAATCTCTGAGAATATTCAACAAGCAGTTAAAACTGTTTCTGATATTTCTGTTCAACCCGAATTAGAGCACCCCACTGATCCTCGCCATGGTGATTTGAGCTGTAATGTGGCAATGGTTCTTTTTAAACAACTAACTGCAGAACAACGAGAGCAGTTCCGCAGTCCAAAGCAGTTTGCTGAGGAACTAGTTACAGAACTAAATACCTTAGTCCAACCGGAATTGGTCAAGGAGATTAATGTAGCAGGGTCGGGATTCATTAACTTTCGACTAAGTGAAACATTACTGTCTTCTTATCTCGAAAAAATTTTGCAAAACAAGTGGATCGAGTTACTTACAACCAATCCCAAGAGAATTCCGATCACTTCCTCTAAAGACAATCAAAACCTCCCAAAAACGGCTATTGTTGAGTACTCTTCACCTAATATTGCCAAACCATTCACGATTGGCCACTTGCGATCAACCATTATTGGTGAGGCAGTTGCCAATATCCTACAAGCAGTTGGCTGGAGGGTTTTTCGGGATAATCATCTTGGTGATTGGGGCACCCAGTTCGGCAAACAGATTTATGCGATTCTAAACATTCCGCTTGATCCGACAAGTAAACGCTCAAATGAAGAAATTTTGAACACGTCACCGGAACCTGTGAAAGAGTTGGTCCAATTGTACGTCGAGTTTCACAAACAAGCAGAACAACAACCGGAGTTAGAGGAAAAAGCACGAGAGTGGTTCAAGAAACTAGAGGATGGAGATCCAGGAGCCAAAAGATTATGGCAAAAATGTATTGATTGGTCTTGGAAAGAATTCGATACGATTTACCAACGGTTAGGTGTTATCTTCACCGAAAATAATGGCAAAGGCTATGGAGAGTCATTTTTTGAAGACAAAATGGGTCCAGTCATTGAGGAGTTAGAGCAGCAGCACCTCCTTCAAGAGAGTGAGGGAGCAAAGCTGGTCTTTTTAGAAAAAGAACATTTACCACCATTAATGATCATCAAAAAAGATGGGGCAACGCTGTATGCCACCAGAGACTTGGCTACGGACAAGTTTCGCAAAGACAATACTGAACGTTATGGTATTCACCCAATAGTTATTAATGAAGTTGGTGCTGAACAAGCTGAGTACTTTCAGCAAATATACGCAGTGGAGTACAGACTTGGGTGGTACAAACCTGGCCAAAGAGTGCATGTTAAACATGGACTCTATCGTTTCGAAGATAAAAAAATGTCCACCAGAAAAGGAAATGTGATTTGGTTAGCTGATGTACTCGACGAAGCAGTTAAGAGGGCTAAAGGGGACGAAGCAATCGGTCTAGGAGCGCTGAAATGGAATGATTTGAAAAGAAGTGCTCACTTAGACGTTGTTTTCAATTGGAACGAGATTTTGAGTATGGATGGGAACTCAGGACCATATTTGCAGTACGCCTATGCTCGAGCACTGTCTGTGTTGCATAAAGCAGGGGGGGAAATCCCCTCAGATATAGTAATAGAAAGTTCGCGCTCCTCGGAAAATGAACCAGAACTCGAACTCCTGCGGGTACTTATAAAGTATTCGGGGGTGGTTCAACGGGCAGCTGCCGAGTATGCACCGCATCATGTCTGTACCTATCTTTTTGAGTTAGCTCAGCAATTTAACAGCTTTTACCAAAAAGTGCCGATTCTTCGTGCAAAACAACAAACTCAAAAACAGCTGCGACTACAAATTACCCGAGCTGTGGCAGACACTATTAATCATGGATTGACTATTCTAGGAATTAAAGTCGTCGAGAAGATGTGAGCCGAGTTTGTTACAATAGCTTGATGTTTTCTTACTCTTTGGACGTTTTACCATCTGGACTGCGAGTTATTCGTGTGCCCATGCCAGCGGTAGAGTCAGTGACTGTTCTGGCGTTAGTTAACGTTGGTTCTCGATACGAAGAGCCTCGAGTATGGGGCATTTCTCATTTCTTGGAACACATGGTCTTCAAAGGAACTGAAAAATATACTGATGCTCAAGCACTTGCTTCGGCAGTCGATGCTATTGGCGCCAAGTTTAATGCGTTTACCAGCAAGGAGTACACTGGGTACTACGTCAAGTCTACCAGCAGAGAAATTGATCTAGCTTTGGATGTTGTTTCAGATATGTTGTTGGCACCTCGTCTTCGCCAAGAAGATATTGATCGGGAAAAAGGAGTGATTATTGAAGAAATTAACATGTACGCTGATATGCCAGCTAGTCACATCGCGAACTTATTCGAAAGAATGACTTACGATGAAAACAGTTTAGGACACGACATTATTGGAACCAAACAAACTGTTTCTACATTCACAACAGCTGACTTTCAACAACACCTCCACAAGTGGTATGGTCGAGGTAATATTGTACTCATTCTCTCTGGTGACGACCGAGTTATTAAGCAAGAGAAACTCTTGGCAAAAGTTGATCAACTCTTTCAAAAAGGTAGTGCTAAGCAACGTCTCTCTTCTGCTGCTACTGAACACTTTGGGCTACCTCCTCTCCGCTCTGAAAGACTGTTAGTTGAAGAAAGACAAACCGAACAAGCCCACTTTGTGTTTGGTTTTCCAGCGATCAAAAGAAGCGATGATCGTCGTCAAGCGTTATTACTTCTGAGTGTGGTATTAGGCAGTAATATGAGCTCGCGACTTTTTTCTGAAGTTCGAGAAAAGCGCGGATTATGTTACTACATCCATTCTGATATCGATTTTTACCACGATATTGGATTGTTTGGTGGCTCAGCTGGCGTTGACCCAAAACGAGTTGAAGAAGCGGTCTCGGTGACAATCGCGGAGTTTGCGGCAGTGGCCGATGGAACCAAGCCCGTAACTGCGGCTGAGTTACAAAGAGCCAAAGATTATATTACTGGTAAGTTTGTGCTGGACCTCGAAGATAGCGAAAGCGTTGCCCAATACTTTGGGATGAAGGAACTGTTGTTGGGTGAGATTGAAACTCCAGATGAGCTTCTCAAGAAGTACATGGCAGTCACTCTGGATGAAGTAAATAGTTTGGCAAAAGAGTTTTTAATCAGAGACCAACTCCGTTTTGCAATCATTGGTCCGTTTAAAGACAAGGGAGTATTTGAGAAACTTTTGGCAGATTAGTTATTAGTAGCTAGTTTCTATTAACTAGCACGAAGGAGATGGTATGGCAATGCAACGAAGTGCAGTACTGGTTAAACCTGACGGTTTACAGCGAGGTTTAATTGGGGAAATTATTAGCCGCTTTGAGCGAAAAGGTCTCAAGTTAGTGGCGATGAAGATGACTTATTTAAGTGATCAGCAACTGAGTGAGTGGTATGTTGAGCACAAAGACAAGCCTTTCTTCAAGGATCTCAAAGCATTTATGAGAACTCATCCAGTGGTTGCGATGGCCTGGGAAGGCATTGAGGCGATTGCTACGATTCGTAAGTTGGTCGGAAGTACCTCTGGTCGCGAAGCTGAAGGTGGTTCTATCCGTGGTGACTTTGCAATGAGTAAGCAACACAACCTGATTCATGCCTCCAGTTCTGAAAGCGATGCCAATCGAGAAATTGAGATTATTTTTGGCAAAGATGAAGTATTTAGCTACGAGACTGTGTTAGATACAGCGATCTACAGTGAGAAAGAGCGGGCGGAGTAGATCTTGAATCAAAAATGTGCTCCCAGGGGGAATCGAACCCACATCTGGAGTTTCGGAAACTCCTGTTCTATCCATTGAACTATGGAAGCATAACGGGGAAATTATAGCCGGAAAATAAGCGAATATGTGTCCCCACCGGGAATCGAACCTGGATTTAGGGTTTAGGAAACCCTCGTTCTATCC
>CAZKNL010000011.1:0-20376 GCA_964554155.1 uncultured Pseudomonadales bacterium
AAATTATGTTTTAGCTAGCTCATGATCTTTAGGAAGACTACCTCGAGCGATTAAGATCTCCATCGTCGGATAAGTGCCAGTCTTGACCATTTGGTCGATTTTTTCCATTCGCGTGGTTACAGTTCCAGAGCTCCCAGGTAGTTTCTCGTTCAAAAAATCTGCAAAACGCTTTGCTGCTTCTTTTGAAAGCTTGAAGTCAATCGCCTTGCCAAGATTATGGAAACTGGCTTTAGCTGCAGGATATCCTAATTTTCTCAAAAGCTCCTGTAATTCGAGTGGTCTGGTCGCACTGGAAACTTCATAAATCCCATTGGATTCACTCAAAGCATCATCAATTTTGTGCACTGAGTTCACTAATTTGGCGTTAGTAAATAAGTTCTCGCCAGTTTTGACATTTGTTAAAGTGACTTTTGCTAATATTCCTTCATTTATTGCTTTGTCTACATCCATTTGGGTCTTGTAGTATCCAGTGAACTGACTTTCTTCGACTTCGACACTTGGTTTGACCCGGGCGAGTTGTTCTCGAACTTTCTTTTCTTGTTCAGCAAACTCTTCTGGCGAGTCAGTAAAAAGCACGAGTTCCTCATCCCAAACAAGCTTGAGTTCTTGATCATTTAACTGGTTTTTCAAAAAGTGTAGTTTCCACGGCTTGCCCCAATCTAGCAAAATTGGCTTTCTTTCTTCGACTTCTTTTTCGGAAAGCGGGGCTGTCGCTAAACCTTTTTGCTCAAAGTACTTGAGCGCTCTAACTGCCAAAACTTCATTATTTTTCTTCCATTCTTCTTTGGGGATTTGGGTGGTATCTTCAGGCAGGGTGTCAGCAGGTGGGGTGGGAAAAAATTGATGTTCAAGAGTAACCAAGGGGTTTTCGAAAAGATCAACCTCATGCTTGTATCTTGGTGTTTTGAGAAAGAACAGTGAAGAGACAACGGCTATGGAAATAAGTATGAGGATGGAAAGAACAATCTTTAGTTTCTTAGACATTCTCGCAAAATAGCAAGCTTTTTCGCTTCTGTCAATTTCAGATTCGGCTGTTACGTCACCTTATATCACTGCAAACGCCCTGACGGGTGAACCATCTGCTCCTGGCATATTGAGGGGAATACCATAGAAAGTGAATGAGTTGGGCAGTTGATCGGTATTTGCCAAGTTTTCGTACGAAATAATGTTGTGCTCCAATAATTTTTTTTCTAGTTCAATCTCAAACTCAAATTTTTGACTCAGACCAATAAATTTCGGTGGATTATTTACCAGTGTTTCACATATTTTTTGATCAATATTTTGATTGGTAAAAATGAGCCCTGTTTCCCGATCCCAAGAAGTATCTTCTTCAAACAAAACCGACCTACCAATGAAGTCACTCAGTTCGTATGCATCGAGCGTTTTTCCCTGCTTCACCATGTGGGAAGGTACATTAAGATGCGTTCCTAAGTGAGTGGTTAATAAAAGCTCCCGCAACCGCCACCCTTCTTTATCTAAAGTATGGATCTCTTTAATCACTACTTCCGGATCTCCGGGGAAAACAGACATCCCATGGGTGAGAAGGAGGGTAAGGTCGATGATGGTCATAACATTTGAGTACCTAGTTTTGAACGGTCTCGTCTCAAACAGGCTTTTACTTAATTACTACAATTATTGTAATTGTAGTAATTACCACAAAAACAAAAAGCTCGAACAATCATGGGCTCCACATGAACCTACACCTACGAACACTATCTCATCTGTCGGGCTGCCGCGACTCGAACGCGGGACCTCACGCACCCCATGCGTGCATTCTAGCCATCTGAACTACAGCCCGGTCAGGGAATCATTTAAAAACAGATAAGCCACTCGTATTTCTCCTCATGCTCAGTGGTGTCTTAACAGTTTTTAAATGATTCCCCTCCCTAAAGTATTTTTGAAACCACACTCCGCCTCACTCTGAGAGCTTTTTACACGAGTTCTTACCATTTCCTACGCAATATGTAAGGAACACTTGCTATTTTAGTCACAATTCTACAGTATAAGTACTGTCGAAACGAGAAAGAAATCCGAAACTTTCGGAGTTGCTGCCCAAGAAAAGGAATGTATGGCAAAACAAACAACTAGTGAGCCAACACCAAAAGCCGACAACGGCCGAAGTCAGGCAATTACTGTCGCACTGCAACAGATTGAGAAGCAGTTTGGCAAAGGCTCGATCATGAAGATGGGTGAAAGCATAAATAACATGGGTCAAGTGCCTACCATTTCTACTGGTTCGCTCGCCCTCAACCTAGCTTTAGGAATTGGTGGCTTCCCTCGAGGCAGAATCGTTGAAATTTATGGTCCGGAAGCTTCTGGGAAAACAACTATCTGTCTGCATGCAATTGCGGAAGCTCAAAAAGCAGGTGGTGTAGCTGCCTTCATCGATGTTGAGCATGCTCTTGATGCCGTTCGTGCCCAAAATATTGGTGTCAATATTGATAACTTACTGATTTCCCAGCCAGACTACGGTGAACAAGCCCTGGAAATTGCGGAAACATTGATTCGTTCCGGTGGTATAGACATCATCGTAGTGGACTCCGTGGCTGCCCTCGTTCCCAAGGCAGAAATCGAAGGTGAGATGGGTGATCCTCAAATGGGTCTCCAAGCTCGGTTAATGTCCCAAGCTATGCGCAAACTGACCTCTGCCATTAGCAAAACCAACACTCTAGTCATCTTCACTAACCAACTTCGGATGAAGATCGGTGTCATGTTTGGCAATCCAGAAACCACAACTGGTGGCAACGCCCTTAAGTTCTATGCTTCCCAGCGCCTAGACATCCGTAAGATCGGCAATATTCAAGAAGGTGATCAGATTGTCGGCAGCCGCCACCGAGTGAAAGTCGTCAAAAACAAGATGGCTCCACCGTTCAAACTGGCTGAGTTTGACATGGATAATAATGGAATCTCCAGGGAAGGTGATGTTATTGATATTGGTGTAGAGAAAAGCATCATCGAGAAAAGTGGCAGTTTCTATAAATTCAAAGGCGAAGTGATTGGTCAAGGCCGTGAAGCCGCTAAAGAGTTTCTCAAAGGTAATCATCAAGTCATGAAAGAAATTGAGCGCGGAATTTGGGAAAAAGTCAAACCACAAGTTAAAGCTGTCAAACATGAAGCAGCTTCAGTCGAGTAGCATCTGACGTATTTTATATCTTAGCCATGCTTTTACCCCTCGTGATCACCAGCAGATGACGAGGGGTTTGGTTGACTCGGAGCTAAAAAAAGGTACAATGAGGGTCAGAAACTTAGTTATTTGAAACTACGTGAACTTAGCGAAAATTATTTCTTCGTATGACTTTCTCTTTAGTAGAAACTATCCATACAACACAAAAGGCTCCCTCTTCAGGTGAACGGGGCACGCCTTCGCTATAATTCAGTTTGTAGTTCTTCAAGTAAGCAAGTTCTAGCCTGACGACAGTTAGGACTGGAGCTATTAATGGAGTACTATGTCATTTTTCGGCAATCTATCAAACTTGTTCGCTAACACCAAACAGCCTGGCAAAAAACCAGTTGTCTCTGGGAAAAACCAAGCAAAAGGGGTTGTTCAACCAAACGCGCAAACCCAAAAACCAGGGTCTCAGAAACCCGGGGTGGTTCGGCCTGGTCAACACCCACAACAAACTGCCCAAACTCAGCAACTTCAACCACTCCAATCTAAATCTACCTCTGGTCAGCCAGCCCAACCAATTCAACCAGCTCAACCCACCCCCAACCTTGATCTTCAAGCAGCAGTTCGGGAGGCCCAAGCTAGAGCTCGCGAAATTATTGTCGAGGCAAAAGATGAAGCTTTAGCTATCCGTACCAAAGCCGAGCAAGAAGCTGGCCAACTGCGTAAATCCCTCGAGGAGCAGCAACGATCACTTGATTTAAAACTTGATCGGATTGATAGTCGTTTAAGTCAACTCGATGAACGTGATCAGCAGTTAGATAAAACTCGTCAAGATTTAACTAATCAAAAGCAACAACTCGAACAATCTCGCCAGCAAGTTCTTGAACGCCTTGAGGAAGTTTCCGGAATGACCCAAGATGAGGGTCGTTCTGCTCTACTGGACAATCTTGAGAAAAAATTAGCCAAAGAAATGGCTACTTTCATTCGCCAAAAGGAAGAAGAAGCCAAGAACGAAGCTCAAGAGCGAGTTAAAGAAATTTTAATCGACGCGATGAGACACGGTGCGACTGATTATGTGGCTGAGTACACCGTCTCCGTGATTCAACTTTCTTCTGAAGAAGACAAAAGTCGAATTATTGGCAAAGCCGGTCGAAATATCCGCACTTTTGAGCGAGTAACAGGGGTCGATGTCGACTTGGACGTCTCTCCCACTGAAGTTCGTCTTTCCTGTTTTGATCCAGTCCGTCGCGAAATCGCCAGAATTTCCCTGGAACGATTGGTTAAAGATGGCCGCATTCAACCGGCCCGGATCGAAGAAGTGGTCAAAAAAGTGGCAACTGAGCTCGATCGCATCATGTTTGAAGAGGGGAAGAAACTTTGTCATGAAGTTGGTGTTTATAACTTGCCCACTGAACTGATGCAGTTGCTTGGTCGATTTAAGTACCGCTTCTCGTATGGTCAAAACTTAATTGCGCATACCTTAGAAGAGACCAAGATTGGCATAAAGTTAGCCCATGAGCTTGGTCTAGATGTCAATATCGTTAAGTTAGGCTGTTTGCTCCATGACATTGGTAAAGTCAGCCCAGAGGAAGAAGGCAGTCATATTGAACTTGGTGTCAAGATCGCTAAGAAATACGGCATGTCCAAAGAGGTGGTTGACTGTATTGCTCAGCATCATGAAAACGAACCATTTAGCAGCCCAGAATCAATGACCGTCTACATTGCTGATGCCATTTCTGGTGCTCGACCAGGTGCTCGTTATGAAAACTACGAAGAGTATGTTCAACGGCTAGAAAAATTAGAAACGATTGCTACGAACTACCCAGAAGTCGATCACGCCTACGCTATTCAAGCTGGTCGTGAGGTACGAGTGATGTTAATTCCAGAGAAGTCCAAAGATGATGACGTTCAGGTTTTAGCCATGAAGATTCGCGATCGAGTCAAAAATGAGATGACCTACCCGGGAACAGTGACTGTGACCGTGATTCGGGAAACACGTGGCCAACAAGTGGCCACGTAATCAGTGTTAGAATAAAATCTATGAGAAACACGCTCTTGATCGCCCAAATTATTGTCTCCATTTTGCTGACTGCAGCCATTTTGCTCCAAGCACAAGGTTCCGGTTTAGGAACCAGTTGGGGTGGTGGTGGTGAAACGTACCATACCAAGAGAGGTGTAGAAAAAATCGTCTTCATTCTGACCATTATTGGAGTGGTTGTATTTGCTTCACTTTCGATTGCAAATTTAGTGATTCGATCATAGTTGCCTGCACGGCATGAGAAAACTCTACTGGTACATCTCTATTTTCTTTCGTAAACACGGCGTTGTTGTTCTCGCTTCTGTGATTGGGGCAATTTTAATTTTTTCGACTTTTTTGCCGTTGGTCATTCAAAAAATTAACTTGAAACCACGTCACTATATTGGTCTAGTTGGTCAATATACTCTTGATTCTCTTCCATTAGAAATTCAAGAAAAGTTAAGCACCGGACTAACTAAACTTAACCCAGATGGCTCAACAGTTGGTAGTCTGGCAGAGAGGTGGACAGTTGAAGATGATGGCAAAACATATCGCTTTTTATTACGGCAAAATATTCTCTGGCAAGACGGTAAACCAGTTGTACCTGATGATTTAACGTACATTTTTAAAGATGTCAAAATTATCACTAATCAGAATGAGATTATCTTCAAACTCAAGGAACCTTTTTCGCCCTTTCCGACGGTAGTTGCCCAACCAGTTCTTCGCTCTGCGACCGAACCATACTTATTTTTCTTTAAACGTCGAAAAGTATTGGGGACTGGCCAATATCAATTAGTTCGTTATGCAGAACGTGAAGGAGGTGGACAGTTAACTGAGTTAACATTGGACGGCCCAAAAGACCAGCTGACGTATCGATTTTACGTCACCGAAGATGATGCAATTCTCGGATTTGAACGAGGAGAAGTTGACCAACTTCCAGATTTTTCAGGTCCAGGAGAACTAGCAGATTGGCCGACAGTTCAGGTGGAAAAAAATCTCGATCGACAAACGTATTTGGCTGTTTTTTTCAATACCAATGATGATTTGTTTCGAAGTAAAGAGCTGCGTCTTGCTCTCAACTATGCAACTGAGAAACCAGCCGATGACTCCCGAACACTCGGCCCAATTAGTCCACTTTCTTGGGCTTATGCTGATGTCTCTAAAACCTACGACTATGATAAACAGCGGGCGATTCAACTTTTACTGGCACCTAACTCCTTACCCCATCAGCCAATTAAATTTGTCTTGACCACTGCTGCCAACTTTTTAACTGAAGCTGAAAAAATTAAAAAAGACTGGGAGCAGCTCGGTGAGGAAGCAAGTGTGGCATGTTCTACCAACAAAGATATTAAAGAGAAAGAACTGTGTGCGAACTTGAAAATGGAGGTCGATGTACAAATAAACAACTTTCCTGATACTTCTAATTTTCAAGCTTTGCTGATCGGGCAAACAGTTCCCTTTGACCCTGATCAGTATCCGCTCTGGCATAGTGATCAACCAACCAACTTTACTGGCTATCGAAATACACGCATTGACAGTTTATTGGAACGAGGCAGACAGACTGATGACCAACGTCGTCGCGCCGAAATTTACAGTGATTTTCAACAGTTTTTTTCTGAAGACCCACCCGTGATTTTCTTGCGATTTTTGGACCGCTATACGATTAAACGGAAATAATGGCAATCAGTATCCGTGGTATTTCGCACCTTATAACTTCCGCAGCTTCTTTCTCAACAACTCAAACCCTTTCACCACCTGATAGCCCATCCCAACCGGTAAATCATGCGCTGGCAAGTACTGCACTTCCTGACCACCAAACCCTCGCTTAAATAAGGAAACTCCACTAAAACGATGGTTGGGTTGATCCTGGGGAGCAATCCCCCAAAAGTTGTAACGCAAACCACTTTGCTCTTTTGCCCATTTGATTGCTGCCCATTGGCAGGCGTATGAGCCGGGTAATTTATCATTTGCCGGAGTAGAAATTCCATAGTGATAGACTGCTTCACCATGATAAAAAAGAATAAAAGCACTGGCTAAAAGTTTGTCTTCATGAAAGGCATGAAAAAGTTGGACTTGATGATCTTCGGCAAATGTCACAAACTGCTCATATAAAAATGAGTAGCTAAACGGCACAAAGTGATGCTTCTTGGCCAGCTCAAGTTGATACTCGTAAAATGTTTCAATCTCCGCGGCATCTTCTGATTGTTTGACCGTAATGCCTAACTTTTCCGCCTGCCGCACCTCATAGCGCGTATTTTTTCTCATCTCCGCTAACAACTGATCTTCTGATTTGGTTAAATCAAGTTGCAAAGTTAAATCAGCAGTTACGTGCATTGGTGATTCAGTAAAACCTAAAGTTTGAACTGTTTTTCGCAGTTCAGGTGAGTCGATTTCTTGTGGACGAATCCGGACAAACTGGCAACCTTCTTTTTTAGCCAAGTCTTTTAAGACCGTGCATAAGACCTCTAAGTAATCCGTCCGTGACCAGTCTAAGATTGGTCCACCAGCTACTGTTAAGTACTTGCCTCGTTTGGCTTCTTCTTTGATCACCATCGCAGCAGCAATTTGGGTATCACCTTCGAACAAACCAATTGGAAATGTTAGCTTACCCAGTTTGTGATGAAAAACACCCCAGTTCCAAGACTGCAAAAAGTTAGTTTCCGGTCGTTGTTGGAGAAATGTTTCCCAGTCATTTTTCTCTTCAATCAGACGGACTGCAAACGTGGCATCGGATAGTGACATATATTTATCTCGTAGATTGTAGAGTGTTTTTAATAGTACGAACAATCTGTTGTGCGTCTTTGACGGAAACGTGTTGATGTGTTGGCAAGTTAAAAAGTACTGCAGCGGTTTGCTCTGCGACCGGACAAGTTCCTGATCGATAGGTGGTTGAGTATCCTAACGACCCTGAGTCTACCACTGCTCGATACCAGCGATCAGTCAAGTAAATGTGTTCTTCCCGGAGTGCCTTAATGACTTTCTGCATCTGTTCTGTTGTCTGGAAAAGAATTGGGACTCGCAAATGAATGTCTCCACTTTTTGCTTTTATCATTGCAGTACTTCCTCCCACAACCCGAACCGCTTTCACCTTCCGTAATCCTTGAAAATAGATTGCGGCAATTTTACGACGATGCTGAAGTTGTTCATCGAGATGAGTGAGCTGCCAAGCTACTAATCGACCATATGCAGCAGGCAATCCAGTCGGTTGGCTGGTTGGACTCACAATCGGCGAAGTTAACACACCCAACATTTTGGCTAACTGATAGATCAGTTTTCCCACTCCACTTTGATGGGTTTGCCGGATTAGTTGAGTCACCCATGGATAGATCATTTCTCTGCGGACATACTTCAATGGAGGAAAAGATTGGGGAGCGTGATGCTTGATCCAGTTTGCAGAGGTTCTTACTTTTTCCCAGTACTTTGGTTTATAAATTACTGCCCCACCAGAAACTGCATCCAAGACTTTGTCACGACCAAAAGAACAGACGATCACGTCCGCTCTAGTTCCGACTTCTTTGCCTTTTCTGGTTCCAGACTCCTCTGTTGCCCCAAAGCTTTGGGCCAGATCTTCAATCAGAATTAAACCGTGTTTGCGGCACAATCCGTCTATCTCCGCCAGAGGTTGAATATACCCTAAAGTATGTTGAATTAAGACTGCTTTGACGGTAATTCCATCCATTTCTGCCCGCTTCATCGCCCTTTGGAGCGTTTTGGCGGACGGCCCCAATGTCCCAGTTTCCAAATCAGCATAGACTGGAATCATTCCGGCACGGATAATTCCTTCTTCAATCGCATGGCAAGCTAATCCTTGTGTCAACACTCCCAACTTCAAAGATTGAGTAGAATGAGCTAATTCAGCATCGACGATTGGTCGTAACGCCAACTCAATTGCATCTCGACCTTTATAGACAAACAGGACTTCCCCTTTAAATTTTTTGGCAAACGCTGCCGAAAGCTTGGCCAGCGTGGCATCGTCATCCTGAGTCGGATGCAACCAGCCATGGGTAGCTAACTCCACACATTTAGCAGAGTAGTTAGAGCCAAGGCTATGAAAAAGTGGGATTGGCATATGTCGGTTGAAGTTTAAATCATCTGTTTTGTCAGACGCTCAATTGTATCTTCTAGCACTTTTGGTAAATTTCCTTCGATGAGAACCACAGTCTGTTGATCTGCATCAAGAATCACTCCCATTGCACGGATCACATCAGTGATCAGCATCTGTCCAAAAACATCAGCAAACTCAGCCCGACCATCAACCCCCAGATGAACAACCTCGAGTCCAACTTTCTTCGCCTTGGTAGCCAGCTGTGCATGAATTTGCGCAGATTCTTCACCCAAGTCAATCATACCCGCTGTGATTAAAATTTTCTTGGTATATGGGAGTTCTTCTACTAAATCTAAAGCCGCTGCAAAACCCATTGGGTTAGTGGTTCTACCATCATCAATCAGATATGCCCCATTTTGCAAAATTTTTCCTTGAATAAAAGAATCGTTAGGACGGAAAGTTCTGGCCGCGGTTTGAACTTCTTTTGTAGACAGTCCTAAATATTGACTGATCACCATCGCTGCTTGGAGATTCACCAGATACTGACGCCCAATCAGTTGAGTTTCAATTTTGTGATCTTGCCAACTCAAGTTCAACTGGCCAAATTGATTCACCTTGACCTCTTCTAACTGAATCTGTGCGTTTTTACCCGCATACATTATTGCCTTCACATGATTGTGCACAGCACCAACCTGACAGATTTCAACTGCCCCTGGATCTGCTCCATTACAAAACACTACTCCATCAGTGGGCAGCGCTGCTACTAATTCAGACTCTGCCAAAATGCTATTTTTTCTGGAACCAAATATACTCAAGTGTTGAGGTGTGAATCCAGTTTCTACACTGATTCGAGGCGGAAACCAACGAGTGAGTGAGGCAATCTCACCACGAGTATAGGTACCATATTCAAGTAATGCAATTTTTTGATCTTGATATCCTGTACAAATACTTTGGGCAACTGAGTATTTTGTGTTAAATGAGCGGGGAGTCACAAACACCGAAAACTTTTGGGATAGAAAATGGTGAACCAAATGTTTGGTAGAAGTCTTGCCATAACTCCCGCCAAAACCAATAATCAGCGGCTGGCTTTCTTGGAGTCGGCGTTGTGCTTTTTTAAGCATTTTCCAGGTTGTTATTCGAGAGATAAATGCTGACGGAAAACTTCCAATGATTACTGCTAACGGTACAAAAAGGTAGAGGAGTCCAAAGCCGATCCCCCACCGCCCAAAGGCCTGCACACCAAATGTTTGGCTGGCCACCCAAATAATTACTACTGATTTGACTGATAAGGCTAAACCACTCAAACAGCCAATCATCACGACTCGCTGGGTAAAGTGCGGACGTTTCATTCCGATTCGAGTGAAATCATTTTTTTTCGGGAAAATTCTAACCAACTCAGCTCTGCCTTCTTCAGAATGGAAAAACGCCCATAAACGATCGAGACGGTACTCTTTCTGCTGCAAGATCGCCAACCATCTCATCCAACGAACTAAAAAAATTGGTGAAATAAGTAGACTGATAAAGAGAAAAATAATTACTGTGTGACTGATCATGTTTTGTTTTGGGTGATAAACCGCGCTTGTTCAAGAAAGTTTTTAACAGTCTCAGCTGTCAACTCCACATGTGTAAACTGTGGTGAGTGACGCGCCCCAGCAATAAAGTGTAACTGACTTCCTTGAATTCCTCCAGCAAAAAGCTGAGCGTGACTGACTGGGGTAATCGTATCCTGATCCCCCCAAATAATACAGGTCGGTATTTGAATTCGCGACAAGTCATTGATAATTTGATCTTCTAGAACATTTCGCATTGTTTTACGCAACATTGGCGAGGCATGTAAGTAATCTTTCTCTCGTGCCAACGTATGCAGGATTGTTCTCCCTACTTTAAATGGGAAAAGTACTTTGCCGAGTTTGGCAATTGTGGCGAAAATTTTTCGTTTTAACTTTGCTGTGAACGTAAATGGGCGAATTCCTGAGGGGTCAATCAAGACCAAGCACGTCACTTGTTCTGGGAAAATGCTGGTATAGCGGACTGCTAACTGACCACCAAAGGAATGGCCAAGCAAAATAATGTGTTCTTCTCCCCTCAACTGTTCGTGAACCCAATTGACATAATCGTTTAACTGCCAAACTTTTGTGAGTGGGGAAGAGAGACCAGGCAAGGGAAGGAAGTAGACCTTCCCCCCAGCTTTTTTCAAAAAATCCATAAATGGTTGCCACTTCAAATCATTCTGTTGGTCTATCGCCCATCCATGCAAAATTACAATTGGCGGCTGTTTACTTGCCATACGTTCCTTTTGCTAGTCGCTGCGCACAAATATACAGCCCAACTTGCATGACTGCTACAAACACTGGAATAAAACGAAGCGCAACCAATGAGCTAAACCCACTCATTAATCCAAAAAAGACAATCACTCCCAACACTCTGCCCACATTCAAAAAAGTTTCCCGATCACACACATACACGTAGTTATTGGTTGGATCACCACCCTCTTCTTCGTCAATTACTTTCATCGTCATTGGATTACTCGACACCCAATTGGTGTGCAGAACTGTGCGAATCAAAATGACATAGATTAATGCTCCCAAGGGGGAGAAACCTATCATAAATACTACTCCTAAACCAATCATCAGCAGAATACTTTTGAAAAGGGTCTGTAAGCGTTTCGGCGGAACTAAGTACTTGGCCAACACATACATAATAATCACTTCTAACGCCGCTGCCAGTGATTGCAAAGTTCCTAAAGAACCTTCTTTGCCCAAGAAAGCAAAGATAACTAATGGGACCAAAAAAAGGTTGATGCCATTTTCTATTCCTCGGAAAACTTCCAATACTCTGGCTGTTTTCCATACTGAAGATGCTTTACCTAACCACAACTTCGTACATTGTGGTTGTTTCAAATTTATGTCCCGCAAAACTTTTCCTCCATAGAAAAGAATCCCTACCGAAAGTACACCAAGCACTTTGTATGCTTGATCTGCCGTATAAAAATGAACAAAGTCACCGAGCCGAATGATCCAACCGACAATCACTGGTGTAGTGATTCCAGCAAGCGTGGTCAGCACCATCTCGAGCCCAGTAAAGTAAGCTCGATTCCCATCATCAGTAAACTCCAAACTGATAAAGTTGCGGTTCGCCCAGTAAACTCCCATCGGCAATCCCTGCAGCAATCCAAAAATAAGTAACGATGCCAATGATTGAAACGGATAAAAAAAGACTAAACAGGTCATCACTCCCTGCCCAATTAATCCAATGGTATAGAGAGTGGTAATTGGAAAACGGCGCAGCAGGTAACCATTCAAGTAAAAACTGCACGGCAACATCACAAACGTGCCTAAGTTATACATTGCTACAGCAGCGAAGTTTTGTGTCTGCCGTAAAATAAAAGCATTTACAAAAATGAATATCAATGGATACATTAACTCAAACACCGCAAAAGACTTGAGTACTTGTTGAGCAGTTACTGACAACGCATTAAAGTGACGAAGTTCATTGAAAATAAAACGTTTGATCATTTTCTGGATTGCGCAAAAGATATCTGACAATTATAGTTCGAGAAGGATCAAAAACCCATTGTCATCTCTGTATGAAAACCCTTCAAGACTTTGAACCAATCTCAGCCACTCAAGTGATCATGAAAACATCCAAAGGCGATATTGTAGTCGAGCTCTATCCAGACAAAGTTCCTCTGACTGTCACCAACTTTCTTACCCTAGCAAAATCTGGATACTACAATGGGATTAAGTTCCACCGGATTATTGCTGACTTCATGGCTCAAGCTGGCGACCCTCTAACCAAAGACGATTCGCAAAAAGCACTCTGGGGCACAGGTGGCCCTGGATATATGATTGCTGATGAGTTTCATCCAGACCTCAAACACGATAGTGAAGGAACCTTATCAATGGCAAACGCAGGTCCAAATACTGGGAGTAGTCAGTTTTTTATTACCTTCGGCCCAACTGCGTGGCTTGATGGGAGACATGCTGTCTTCGGCAAAGTTACAACAGGAATGGATATTCTCCGCAAATTAGAAATTGGTGATCAAATTATCTCGATTACTTTTTAGAACTTGTTTGGAAAGTCCCTTTCGTCGCGAAACTTGGGTAGAATAGCCTTGTGTTGAAAGTGTCCAAAAAACGACTTTTTTTGCTGGTTGGCTTGATTGCCACAGCTTTCTGCATCTGGTTAGGATTGTTGAGTTGGTTTTCTTGGCAGGCAGTGGCGAGTTTTCAACGAGCGGAGTTCGCTCCAGCCCAATCAAATGCACAGATCGCCACGGTCCTCTTTTGGCCACTCAAAGTATCTGTCGGCCAACTGAATGCTGATGTTTCTTTATATGGGCAAAGTTTGCAACTGCTTAACAAGTCCGCGCGCCTAGCTCAACAACTGCAACAGTACTTTCCGGCCACGTTAGCAGGGGAGAAGCCGGCGACTGAACTAGCCAGCCAAATTTCCAACCAGCTTTCCCCTTTTCAAACTGATCTAGAGAAATGGCTAACAACCTACCAGAAAGCCAAGTTCCTGCCATCAATTATGAGAAGGCATTTGCCGGCTCCCCTCGGTTCTCAATTTCTCGATAATCCAAACCAGCTCAACCACCACAGCAAGGATGTGATTGCTGCTATTCAATACCTGCTGGCTGGAGACCATCGTTTGATCTTCCTGTTGCAAAACTCTGACGAGCTGCGCGCAACTGGCGGATTTATGGGGTCGTACGCGCTATTAGAGTTAAAAGATGGAGTGGTTCAGCAGTTTAAGATTCAAGATATCTACGTGCCAGATGGTCAGTTCAGTGGCTACGTAGATGCTCCTCCAGGAGTCAGCGAGTACTTGAGTGGTGGGAAAGGTCTTCGCCTCCCAGATGCCAATTGGAGTCCTGACTTTCCGAGCGCCGCTCAACAAATTAGTCAATTTTTTGCTTTAGGAAATGAAAAAAACATCGAAGGAGTTGTTGCCATCAATCTCAATGTCGTTGAAGAGCTGCTCCAACTGACCGGACCAATTTACCTACCTGACTCTCAACAAACTGTCACCCCCGAGAATCTGTTTATCCTCGCTCGAGCTGATCGTGAACAGTTCTTTCCAGGCTCTCAACAGAAGTCAGAGTTTTTAAACCAAGTTTTAAGACAGCTTAAAATTCAGTTGGCAGCGGTTTTTAGTCAAAAAAAGGGCGCGTTTTTTGAACTCTTACAGCGGATGATCGCAACTAAACAGATTCAAAGTTTCAGTCGCGCGACTCCACTCCAACAAGTTTTCACAGATCTTCACAGCGATGGACAGGTTTTCACCCAGGCTACAGACAGATACTTCTTTTTGATTGAGTCAAACGTAGGCATTAACAAAGCCAATCGCTTAGTGACTCGAAATGTCGCCCTCCAACTTCTCCCTCGCCAAAGCAGCGTGCACATTTTCTTTACTAATCAAAACCCCCCGACCACGCTCAAAGCTGAGCGCGGTGAGTACATCAATTATCAACGCATTTTGGTTCCCCCCACTTATCAAGTTCAAAAAATTACCGTTAACAACCAACTGCTTCCCAAATGGGATGAACAGCTCGTGACGACCTATTCAGGCGAAAAACTAAAACAAGTTGGCTTCTTGATCACCATCCCAGCTCAGTCAGCTAGGGAAGTGGTGATTGAGTTCAACCACCCTGATCTGCCTCTTTTTCCTTTAGTGATCCAAAAACAGTCTGGCCTACCACCTACGCCATATCATCTTCAGACACAACTCCACCCACAGACTCCCACCCAAACCCAAGACTTCCTCCTGGAACAAGACGTTATAATGAAGCATCCATGAACCAACAACTCCGTGAATCTCTTGACCAATTGGTAACCAAAGCCGCTGAACTACTTGAAGCCTCGCCCACTACGCCACTCGAGCAAGAGATTGCTCAAACTGAGCAACAAACTTTTAACGCCAATTTTTGGACTTCACCAGAGGCCAAAGCGGTGATGAGACAGTTATCTGGATTAAAAAGCTCCCTTGAGCAAATTAAAACTGTCCAACAACTTCATCAAGATGTGTTGGCCTACATGGAACTCTATGGAGACACCGAAACCGACCAAACCACTGAAAAAGAAATTTCCCAATTTGCTAAAAAACTTGATGCCGCAGTCAAAACTCTTGAGCTGAGTCAGTTTTTGAGTGGCAAATATGATGGGCACGGCACAATTTTGTCTGTCCATGCTGGCCAAGGTGGCACCGAAGCAATGGACTGGGCCAGCATGCTTCAACGGATGTACACCAGATACTGTGAGCGAAAAGGTTGGAAGTTCAGTTTAGTCGAAGAGTCTCGCGGAGAGGATGCCGGAATTAAGTCAGCTGAGTACGAGATTCTGGCTCCGTATGCATACGGTTATCTGAAAGGTGAACGTGGTACCCACCGATTAGTTCGCCAGAGTCCGTTTAATGCTGACAACTTGCGTCAAACTTCGTTTGCCCTGGTGGAAGTTTTGCCCTTGATTGAAGAAGACGATACAGAAATTGCAATCAAGGATGAAGAACTTGAATGGCATTTCTCTCGAGCTGGTGGAGCGGGTGGTCAAAACGTCAACAAAGTAAATACAGCGGTCGAACTGACTCACGTCCCCACTGGGATAGTGGTCCGTTGCCGAGAGGAACGTTCCCAGGCACAAAATAAGGCACGCGCCCTTTCTTTACTCAAAGCCAAGCTGGCCCAGCTTGAAGCGGAAAAAATGGAAGCAGAAATTGCTAGA
Source organism: uncultured Pseudomonadales bacterium (assembly GCA_964554155.1). Lineage (GTDB taxonomy): Bacteria > Patescibacteriota > Microgenomatia > UBA1400 > PJMF01 > UBA924. Next base: position 15,894 of record CAZKNL010000011.1, read on the forward strand.
ATTAAAGGTAAACATATCACTGCCAGCTGGGGCAACCAAATTCGCAACTATGTCCTCCACCCTTATCACTTAGTCAAAGATACCCGAACTGAAGTTGAAACGAGCGATACCACAGCTGTTTTAGATGGAGATATTGACCAGTTCATCCAAGCAGAAATTAAACTGCTATAGTCAAGATACGTAGCCAGATGCATATGGATCTCTCAGAGTACAAAAAAGACTGGCTCATATGTGTCTGGTGATGTATTATCAGATCTATGCAAGATTCGTTTCAAGTTCACCGGATGACTTTTGATCAGGCTCATGACCAACAGTCGTCATCTCAACCCTCAGATCGGTTCCCAGCTCAGGAAGGAGCTTCATCCATGAAAGCAAAGAATGGCGTATTTATCGTACTTTCTGTTCTGGTTCTGGTTGGGGGAGGCGCCACTGGGATTGGCTTAAGTAAGTTAAACGCCAAAGAGCAAGCCATCAAGAATGGTGACAATGGTGCTCTAGTCCAACAAGTGGCAACTGGAACAGTCAAAAATGGTGATGTTTTTGGCAGCCAAGAGGAGAAGGACTTCAAAGATAGCGCTGAAGGTTACTTGGAACTAGGCGGCCTTGATGGAGAAGGCTCTCATAAACTGCTGCGAGAAGGTGGAGTGAGTCAGACAGTTTACTTGACTTCTTCCTCGACAGATCTAGACAAGTTCCAAGGCATGCGTGTCAAAGTTTGGGGAGAAACGTTTAAAGGACAAAAAGCAGGATGGTTAATGGACGTCGGTCGCGTTAAAGTTATTGAAGTACATGCCCAACCGCCAGCCGATGGACAAAAAACAGGAGCTCAAACTTCTGCCGGCGGTGAAGAATAATAATGATCGTTTTTTCGAAAGTAACAAAGCAATTTGGTGATAATCCGCCTGCCGTTGAGGACGTTTCTTTCTCGGTGGAACCTGGTGAGTTTCTCTTTTTAACTGGCCACTCTGGATCTGGCAAAACTACTCTCTTGAAACTTCTGACTCGAGAATACACTCTCACATCTGGAGAAATTGAGTTTGATGGCCAACCACTGACAAAGCTCAAAGGCAGCACAGTTCATCGCCACCGTCGTAAAATTGGAGTAGTTTTTCAAGATTATCGTTTGCTGCCAGAACTCAATGTTTGGGAAAATATCGCTCTCGCGCTTGAGATTATTAGTAAACCACAAAAAGAAATTGAAGAAAGGGTGACTGACTTACTTGAGTTGGTTCAACTGACCGATAAAGCCTACTTCTTCCCCGCTGAACTGTCTGGTGGCGAGTCCCAACGAGTTGGCATTGCCCGCGCCCTTGCGACTGCACCCAACGTTCTACTCGCTGATGAACCAACTGGAAATCTTGATGCAGATAATACGTTGATGATCGCTCGTTTATTCGATAAGATCCATCAACTGGGAACAACAGTGCTGTTTGCTACCCATGATCTGTCAGTTCTTGAGACCCTTGGTCACCGACGAATTAAACTGGAAAAAGGTAAAGTGATTGAGGATAGACCAACCACAGAAGAGGTGAAAAAGTCTAAACCTGTAATAGAACCTGAACCAACCACAACTACTGAAAAAACAGACCAACTCCCCACTCCAGTTCCTAAAAAAACTCGTCGCTTTCTCACTTTCCCAAGCTTTCACTTTAATTTATTTAGTAAAAAGAAGACTGATAAAAAAGAAGCAAAACAAGATAAAAATATCGATAAGCAGCATACTTCTGCTGTCAATATCAAAGTAGAAGATTTATGAAACATCTCACCACCGCCCTGACCAATATTCGTCGTTCTCCTTACCAAACTCTCGCGGTAATGCTGCTCGTCTCGATTACCTTTTTTGTTGGATACGTTTTTTCTCTTTTTCTCTATAGTGCCAACCACATCTTGAGATACTTTGAGACTCGGCCACAAGTGACTGCCTTTTTTAAAGTTGATGCAGATCCAGCTTTGATTACTCGTTTGGAAACTACTATTAAAAGTAAATCGTACGTTGAAAAAGTGACCGTCATTAGTAAAGAAAAAGCCCTGCAAATTTATCAAGAAGACAATAAAAAAGACCCACTTCTTCTCGAGCTAGTCACTGCTGATATCTTGCCTGCCAGTATTGAGGTAACGAGTAATGACCCGACGGCACTTCCCCAAATCAAGAAAGATTTAGAGGGGGCAGAAGGGATTGATGAGGTGGTGTATCAACAGGAAATCATCGATAAACTCCAGGCATGGACACGTTCGATCCGGTATGTGGGCATTGGCAGCGTCATCCTTTTAGGTACAACTTCTCTGTTATTAATCGTGATCATTACCGGTTTGAAAGTCGTCAGCAAACGACGCGCTATTCAAATCGTCAGAATCATTGGTGCTTCCAAATGGTACGTCCGTGCCCCATTTGTCTATGAAGGAATCATCTATGGACTGGCTGGATCGATCATTGGCTGGGGGGGCATGTACCTTGGCCTGCTGTATGCCACTCCCTGGCTGACAAACTTCCTGGGTTCTGTGCCACTTCTGCCGTTACCGCTTTCCTTTTTCGCCATTCAAGCTGGGATTGGGACGGCCAGTGGCATATTCCTCGGAGCAGTTGCCAGCTCGTTTGCCACCCAACGAATGATGAGACAGAGTTAGAATCTAACACCTAAAACTTAGAACCTAAACATGTTGAAAAAGTTCTTTCACCCAGCGTTCGTGATGATTGCCTCTCTGGTTATTGGCAGTTGGATTTTTTTACCCTCAGCTCGTTTCTCCCCAGTTTCTGCCGAAGAATGTGGCTGCAGTCCAGAAGATCAAAACTGTACGGCTACCAAGATTGCTTGTTGGCAATCTAAAATTGCTGAAAAACAATCACAAGCCCAGACCCTTTCCAACCTGATTAGTGTCTTAAGTAGTCAAATTAAAGTTCAAGAGTTACAAATTAGCCAAACCAAAGCTGAAATTGTCCAACTTGAGAAAGAAATTAGTCGACTGGCGACTCGTATTTCTGGTATCAATACTTCTCTTGATCGGATGTCTTTGGCGATGATCGAGCGGGTTAACGAGAGCTATAAACGTCGAGAAAATAATCAATTTTTATTATTACTTGGCTCCGACTCACTCCAGAACTTTCTCTCAAGATATAAGTATCGACAACTGGTTCAAGCCCATACTGCAGAAGTGATGAAACAAGCCGAGAGCCAAAAAATTGACTATGATGAACAAAAAGCGCTTAAAGAGAAAAAACAACACGAAGTCGAACAAAAACGGCAGTTGCTCCAGCAGCAACAAAATGAGCTAACCAACAAACGAGCTGATCAACAAGTCTTGCTCGAGCAAACCAAGAATGACGAAAAAAGATATCAAGAAGAACTGGCCAAAACTATGGCTGAAAGTGGGGCGATTAAATCGATCGTGGCTGGCCGAGGAAATGAAGAGCGCGTTGGTGATGTCAAAGAAGGCGACAAGATTGCCACGATTATTCAGGGCGCATCTCCATGTTCTAACGGGACTCACCTTCATTTTGAAGTGGTGAAAGACGGCATGCACCAAAACCCAGCCAATTACTTGAAGTCCATCGCCGCTACTTGGAATAATAGTCCAGATGGTCCATTTGGTTTCGGCGGAGACTGGAACTGGCCACTTAATGATCCTGCCAAGATCAATCAAGGCTTTGGGATGACTTGGTATGCACGTGTCCGCCGAGCGTATGGAGGCGCACCGCACACGGGTATCGACATGATGAGTAAAAATGGTGACCAAATCGTTAAAGCAGTCAAAGATGGTGTTTTATTCAGAGGAGCCATTGCCTGCGGTCGAGGCAGCTTACGCTATGTCAAGGTCGAGCATAAAGGCAGCGACTTAAGCACATACTACCTCCATATTAACTATTAAGTGAAATCTGAGGACGTAAGAGTTATTTCCCGAGTTAGAAATTTTTTCAACGCATCTGGTGTAGAAAAGTCACGTCACTATAACTATTGACAAAGTGATGTTCTGTATAATAAAATGCATCACAGTATATACAAATGTGCTTCTTTGAAAGGACAGAAGCACGAGCGGAGAAAAATCATTATATGAAAAAACTCACAAAACTCGCTGCCGCTGTCGCATTGTCAGCTGTCGTTCTTGGTAGTTTCTCTACCAGCGTCTCAGCCCAGACAGTGAGTCAAGGACAAGAGTTAAACCAAACAGTCAGTGTCAACTGTTCAACTGGCGCCTACGGTCAAAATACAACCTGTACCGCAGAAGGTTCACAAACTGGCCGACAGTCTCAAACTGTCGTGATCAACGGAGTTCGATACTTCGTCCGTGTGGATGGAACGAGAGTTCGTATTCACACCCCAGTAAACACCAGTGTTGATGGCTTAACAATGGCTGGCTTAGTTGCCACCGCTGTGACTGCCACTGGCGCAGGACTCTTGACCTTAAAGAAACGCAAATAACCAAATACCGTTTCCTAAACAAGAATCTGAAACCCCATCGCAAGATGGGGTTTTTGGTTTCTACAGTT
>CAZKNL010000012.1:0-1791 GCA_964554155.1 uncultured Pseudomonadales bacterium
TTTCACCAGATTCCGAAGAAATCTAATGGTGTTTTATCACGAGGTATGTCTCTTGTCCACTTGTCCAGTTTAGTTGGGTTGTATATAGTTAATCGCATATGGCAGAAAGTAATATAGTTTCAGCAGAGGCAGCACAAGCAGCGCAAGCGTCAACTACTCTGCCAATTGTGACGGAAACAACAGTTACCGTCCCTGTGCTTGCAGAATTGGAAAAAGAGAATGGTGTAACTCCACCCTCTCCCGACGACGCATCACCAAATGCAACTGAAACTATTGATGCAGTGGCAGCTGCTCCTACCGATGCCCAACGCCACCAAGCCAAAATTGGTCAGCTTTTAGAAACTCAACGAATTGACCTTGATCAAATCGACTTGGTTAAAGACCTCTCCTCAGGTGAGTTAGAAATGGTCAGCTTTTTGCTCGAAAAACAGGCAGTTCCTAAAGACAAACTGGCTGAGTTTCTTCAACTCCCTGCAGACCAGCAACAAGAGCGGTACACCAAAGAGATCATCATCGATCAGATGATTAAGGACGAACTTTTCGAGGAGAAAGATCGAGATCGGTTGCGCCAAAAAGAGTTGAAGAGCTTACAGATGTCTTTTGGCGATCGTCAAGCAAACGCTCTGGCGGATCAGGACTCAGCAATCAACAAAGATCGCCCCAGCAACACTCTCCCAAATGCCTCTGATATGGAGAATGGTCTCACTTGGCAAGATGTCAGCAAAGACCCTGAAGTAGCCAAAACATTCCTGGCGTGGACGGGCAAAGATGGTTTGATTGATCAGGCAATTGGAGAGATGGTAGAAGCTCGTATCAAACAACAACTTGGTGCAGAGCTGGCTCAAGAAGCTGAACAAGCTTCCCAAAACATGAACGTCATAGATAATCTGGAAGAGCTGGAAGCGAGAAAATTGATCACCCCTAATGGGGAACTGCTTTCCAAGGAGGACTTCATCAAAGCTTATATTGCTCAACAACTTGACAATCCTGCTTATGTGGGAGATCGGGACCAACGAATCCAAGAACTCGTTCAGAAAGAAGTAGATGAAGCACGCGGCAGAATTCAAGCAGCAAATGCGGAAGAAGCCTTGAAGACATTGTTGGACAAGTTGAACTTGAGCGAACAGGATAGAGCTGTTCTAGAGCGGGTGGGGAACGCCCTGAAAGCTATGCCCGCTCTCTTACGAGAGCAGTTAGGCATTGCTAAGGATCAAGCAGTTGATCAGCTCTTTTCAAATGACTGGATGACATTCTTGAACCTACTGATTAATGCCGACTCAGCCTACCGTAACTACCGGGCAATTGGTACAGCAGCCACTGAGGAAGGAGAGCAAGTCCGTGTCATTGGCAAGGAAAACTTTGAACATGCCCTGGAGTATCCAGAGAGTTTCGGCAAGGCACTGACACAGGTATACCAAAAGAAAGAGTTTGTTGAGGCTGGTTTTCGGGTCGATAACCTCGAAGTCTTTAACGCCTCTGCCACAGGCGACTCAGCTGCTATCCGTGAAATTATGGAAGACATGTTAGAGCAACTCTTTGATGATGAAGGGCCAAAAATGGAAGCACGGTGGAAAGCCGCCCGTAGATACTTGCCAGAGGCGATCTTTCCAGGGGTTAACGCCCGGTTCGACGATAAGATGAAAGAGTATCTGCAGAACCTTCACAAGGACCAGGCTGCTTTTGACAAAGCGTTCCCTAAAACTTCTGTCGCCACTAAAACTGCCTCCTAGCGGACTCCCTTTCCCTTGCCATTGTTTCTCGAAAAAATGGTACAATTTTTTAGACGTATAT
>CAZKNL010000012.1:1891-12030 GCA_964554155.1 uncultured Pseudomonadales bacterium
AAATTGCAAGCAGCTATTCGGTTTCTTAAAAAACACCAAAAGTTTGGTGAAAATATTTTGATAGGACTAGCCGAAGCAGGAAACAAGGGAGCTCAAATCTCGGTTATTGAAAAGGCTAAAGCTCGCAAAGCAGAATTCCAGAGAGAAAAAGATGAAGAGGAATATGGAGAGATCCTTGATATTCTTGATCGAAACAGTATTGACTTTGATCTTAACAGCTTAGGTCAATTTGCGGACGAAGACGGTACCGTTAGCTTAAAGCAAGACGAAATTGCAGCATATAGAACACCTATTATTGCTCAGTTAATGTACATGGCTGAGCTAGGTTTGATTAAAGATCCGGATCTACTGATCCAGATCACCCCTCAAAGGCAAAGAAACTCTGAGCATGCCCTAGTAGATCTAAGAAAGTTGGCTGGCGAAGAATCGACACTTGTTATGCAATTCTTTACAGAACGCCTCAAAGCTGTAGAGACAGCGTTTCCAAAGTTGAGTTTTCGGTCAGAGGCTCAAAGAGAGCCGGTGGTTCGAGGTCGTCAACCATCCCGGGAAACGCGTCCTTCAAATCATTCGGTGGAAAAAAGCGCAGCTGAGTTACGTGCAAGAATAAAAGAAAGAAAAACAAAAACTTCTATCGATGTCATCGACGCAGCAACAAAGTTTGGTTTCGAAGAACCGGACTCAGTCCTTCAAACAGGCTCGAAGGCTCGAGATGATCAACAGTATAATCCAGCTTTAGTAGACGCGGTTATTGCTAGTCTGGACCAACTTTCAGGTGCTCCTGATAAGAAAATAAGAGATGCCGCGGCAGCGCTTAAGCCAAGATTAGAAACGATGGTTTTGCCTATGTTGGTCGGATTGCATAGAGCCCAAAGTGGAGAAGAAGTTCCGGCAAACTTTGACCCTGTGAAAGTACAACAACAGCTTGAAAGTTTGTTGAAGAAGATTGGCAAGTAGTTTGCCTTACTGATAATGACTTTATTAGATGAGAAACAACTTGAGTATGTGAAGAGCGAAACAACCCGGCGAGAGACTGAAGCAAAAACTAAAGTCAGGGTTGTAGGTACTATTAACCCAGCTACTCCCCACAACCTTGTAGTTGATCAAGCTACTCAGGCGATTGAAGCACTGATAGATTGGAAAGTTTTTGCTGAAGCTGCGGGTTTGCCAGATCCCACTCTCAAAGAATGGGGTAAATTCTATCAAATCATTCAAGACGGAATAAATTTTCTAGGACTGCCTTCTGAATTGGATCAATATCTTCAAGCATATGAAGGATACTTGCTTCTTCAGAGACAACAAAAAAAATCCGATCCTCCGAAAACAGAAGGTTTCTTCAGCTTTGCTTATGAAAAGGTCCTCGGTGATATGGATGCTGCTAAGACAGCAGCTGTCTTAGTGGGGTGGCCGGAGTTCAATACGAAGTTTGATCAAACAAAAAAAGTTATAGAAGATACTTTGAGTCATAACGTTTCCGAAGCCTTTACTCTAGGTATTGAAAATCCGGGGGCTAATTTAGCAGATTCAGTTACTAGAGTTCTGACCACTCCTAATCTTGATACTTTGTACTCTACGGCTCCACCACCAACTGTGGATTTAAGTATAGGTCGGTCTGATCTAGAAACTTTAGTGGGTGGTGCTGCCAACAAAGTAGATGCTAAGACCCAGTTAGACGAAAACTTGGAAGTCAAAAGGCTGCAGGATGTACAGAGAGAGGTTTCAGAAAAAGAAAAACAGTTTCGAACAATTCAACCAATCATTGAAGTCTTAGTTCCTCTAAAAATACTAACTTCTGAAATTCTCGATAGAAATGCTCGTAACAAGGTTGAGGAGTTTGACCAAATGGAGCTGGACCAGAGAGAAGAAGCTGGGCAAATTGGTTACTACCTCAGACCAAAAACTGACTACCTAGAGTTTCGTGGACGAGATCAGGTGAAGCTTTTTCTCGACTTAGTGGGCAGAGAAGGAGTTGAGCGAGTTGAAGAGTTGGCGATCAAGTTAGCAAAGGCAAGTCCCGACAAGAAAAAAAGTATCCTCCATCCCGGGGATATTGACTACTTACAAAAACTGGCTATCAAGCTCAATAATCTTTCTAACGAGTATGTCAATTTAAGCATTAGTCCGTTAGATCCGACTGATCCAACTGTCCACGATATTACATCAGGGGTAGTGACAGCTTCGAAGGCCCATGTTGATTGGATCTTCTTTATTCTGGAAGAGGCTGGCCAAGCAGACATCGCTGAAGCGACGAGAAGAGGTCTTGAAGAACCAAACAGACAAGCTGCCTTAGAGAAATGGCAAGACTACTTCACCGAAATTGCACGTGGCAAAAATGGATTAAAAGATATGGAGGTTTGGGCAGGTAAGCTGATGACAGTGTTTTATCCGCCTGTTGATCCGAAAGAACCCTGGAGGAAAGAACTCGAAGGCCAGCGGTTCGGTGCTTGGGTTGGTGCTTTACAGACAGTTGAAAAAGAACGACTCGCGGCTCACCCAACAGAAGCAGCCGAGTTCAAACGTCTGTATCGCCGGTTTGATGGAATACGCAAGGTTACTGATGCCTTAATTACCTACGCCCAACATCGTTCGATTACCGCAGACTGGCATGATGAAAAATCGAGAGATGAGTTTGCTACTCTGGCCATTGCTCAGCGTGATTTTAATCCGGTAGATCTTGATTTCTTTGTGGAAACTGATCAAGAAAAACAAAGAACCGGTGAAGGCTATCAATATGCTCCACAGTTCATCCAAGTGCTTGAGTGGATCAAACAGGAGCTCACCGCAACCCGCAAAGGAGCGCGATTCTCAACCGCTACTGGAACCTGGAAGAGTAATAATAGTTCAAAAGTCGCTCTGATGGCAGAGCTGAAACAGCGGCTAGAATTACTTCATTCAGATATTCCCCAAGATCATAGAGCAGAAATTGTGGAGACTGCTTACACCACCATGTGCTTCACAGGTTTTAACTTAGATGCCTTTGCCGAGATCCATATCTTGGGTTTCTCACCAAATGTAGCAGAAATTGCCAAGCGTTTGGCTTACTACAAGACTGCCCCATTTGTGGAGTTTTTCTATGGTGCCTATAAACTACCTCGTTTCTTGATTGAGATGATGTGTACCTATCCGCCAAAGAAGCTAATCGAGCAATGGAAAGCCAAGTTTGCGACCTATAATGAAGCAGATCTCGTCAGTCTAGATGAAGACACACGAAAAGCAGCTGAAAGAGGACGGGACTATAAGCGACGAATCCAGAGTATCGAGACGTCTATCTTAATGACCCACGAGGTGTTTAAGGAATTGGTGACTTTACGGTTGTTTGATGAGCAGCCAATGGGCTACTCCATTGGCCAGTACGAAGACGGCATGTTGAGGTGGCCGTTCCCTTCGATGTATCGATTTTTATTTGATCCTGAAATAGGAGAAATACGGAAGAAAAACGAGTTCTCATTTGTGAACTGGGCAGAAGGGTATAAAGGATTTGTCAAGTTCCGGGACTCCGTCTATGCCAACATTAGTACTGAAGGAAAAGATCCAAAGGCTGCAGTTAATTTGTTGATGGATAAACTTGAGGAAGTAACAAACAATATTTCTGGACTAAAGGTTGCCCAAGCGTTAATTGACTGGAACTACATTTATGTACTTACAGTCTCCTTTGTAGACCGGATGTTTATTTCTTTGGCCGAATCAGGTAATAATACCGACGCAGCTCGCGAAGAATTATTCAATAGAGCTTCCAAGATATTCGGTTTTGAAGGGACCATCCCAGAGCGAGCTCTCCAAGCATTTGCTTTAGCGGGACTTGAAGAGGAAACGGGTCTCGGTATTGAGGATGCTGGCAATAAACAGAACTTAAATACAGCATCGCCGCCAGATCAAGAAAGATTGAAACTTCCAGAAGTACAGACACCTCTTCCCAGAGTTACAGCCACGCAGATGGATCCGGCGGAGCTTAAAAGACAGGTACGAGTCAAATTGATGGAGATAGAAAAGAGAAGTAAAGTATCTTTCGCAGAAGCAGTAAAAAGGGAAATTCGAGAGACTGATGAAAATAAAGGTAAAAACAACAGTTGGCGCAGGAGGATGAAGTACCAACTCCATGAAGCACTTGGGCACAATTGGTTGGGTCAGTTCGTTCACTTTATACAAGACAGAAATCTTAAAGGATTAATGATGAAATATCCTGATTTCGAGAAAACTATTGATTTCGTAGGTAAAGGCAGTTCCTCAACGGCCGAACAAGCCAAGGCAGTAGGTGAAAAAGAGGCTGCTCACTAAGTCTAAACCAAGGATTGGCTGGGTTTATCACGTACTCAAGTCTATTTTTGAATTTAGTTTCGTTTACTTCTTTTTCTCTTCTTCTTTGCCAACCTGTTCATCACCAGTTTTTTTGCCTAACCATTTAGCAAACTTGCCAACTCCAGGACCGAAAGTTCCTTGCAATACAGAGTGTTCGTCTCTCATCAGTGCTTCTGGCATCACCCTCTTCACACCTGGAACATACTTGCGGACACGCTGTTCAATGCCACGAGCAGTGTTGCCAGCTATCGCAGTACCACCACCAAGCGCCATCCTCCCAGCAGTTGCCGCCCCAATCCCAGCCTTCCTGACAATATTCTCTCCACTCAACCCACCAGTTTGTTTGCCCAGCCATTTGCTAGTGTTACTGATCCCCACACCTGGCACCAATTCCCCACCCTTCCAACCTTTTTCCAAAGCTGAGGTGAAGTTATTAGCAAACTGTTCGAAGATGCTACCAGAGCCGCCAAGGCTTTTCTTAATAGAGGTGACTAAATCTGGCATGATCAAGATCACCCCCAACCCTAACAGTACTGAAATTGAGTTACCGCTTCCTTGTCCTAGCATGTAGGGGGGTAAAAAGCCGCCAGAATATGAACCATTAAAAAAGCCTTCTGTGCCCTGACCAGTTCCACCAAACTGACCACCAATTAACATCAGCGCCAAACTTAAGATTAATAGTACTCCTGGGAAAACTGCCAAGTTAGCGATCATTGTCTTCAGCCAGGATTGGAGAGCGTTATTGCCTGGCAAAGCTCCAAGCATCAAGGCAATTGGTGATAAGACAATCGCAATAATAATACTGACATACGTTTTCAAGAGTTCGAAGAACAGCCGGAAGATTCCAAATAGAGTGGCAATTGCAAACACCGTCGCAAAGACTAAACCACCAATAATGCCAAGAACCTGACTAACACCTTGCAGTTGAAAAGCCGCATTGATCATTTTTTCCACAGATTCGTAAGCATTGTTTAGAGAACCAGCACTAGTTAATAAGTACCAGCCAACTTCAAAGATATTTTTGTCTAAAGCAATTTGTTGTAACGTTTCATTGCCGGCACCAAATGTCCGGCCAGGAAACAGACTGATAATTAAGTACATAATCAAGTACATCGCATCGATCAGCAGTCCGGCAATTGCGTAGGAAAAAGTAACAGCCAGTAAAGAAATGATGATGTTAGGCAGTGCCTGTTGGGCAGTCACCACGGCCTGACTGCTAATTTTTTGGCGGAACATCACCATAAAACCAATTACTAAAAAGAGAATCACGTAAAACAAGTACGCCACATTGCGGAATGCTTTCCAGGTTTCCAAGATCGGGTCAAGCGAAGCAAAACCCACCCCCTGGGCATAGACGGGTTGGGCAATGTTCAAACCAGCACTATTCATCAGGTCAGCAATGTACATGCCGGTAGTCGCTGGTGGGGTGTACAGATAGGCGAAGGCTTTACCAAATGCCTTCATGGTCGTCTTAGCTCCTGGGTCACCAGTACACTCAGTAGCAGAAAAAGTACATGGGCCAATCTTGGCGGCAAAGACGTCAAACAACTGGGCGCCGGTCCCATTAAGGTTGGTATTGCCTTGGTTGAACTCACGGGTGCCATTGGTTGTCTCTTTGACAACTTTCAACTCAGTGTCCTCACCAGAACCAGTTAAACCAGATTTACCACCTCCTGAACTGGTGTAGGTGACTGCGCCAACCAGTGGGGCAAACCGCAGACATACAGTGGAAAGCGCAAAAAAAATAATGAAGACGGTGAGGGTCTTCTTCATAAGCTTCATGAGGAGAATTGTAACGCACATTTCCCCCTTGCGTAACCAGCTGATTCTCTGCTATACCTGATCAAATACCTGCCCGTCTGTTATGACAACAGCGGAATCCTTTTCTACAATCGCCTCTCTTCTACCGACAGCTCAAACTGTCTGCGTTTTTTTTCCTGCCAATGCAGCCCCGGATGTGATCCTGAGTGCGGTCACCTTTGGACTTGGTCTCCGTTCACTCGGTAAAAATGTGACGATTTCCTCACCCGGGCCAATCGGTGACAGATTGCAACCGTTCACTGGCATAGCGGAAGTCACCTCAGAACTTGGCAATAAAAACCTGGATGTATCCTTCCCTTATCAAGAGGAACAAGTTGACAAAGTCAGTTACCACATTGATGAAGAAAATAAACAATTTCATCTGGTGATTCAACCACGGAAAGGTGAACGACCCCTTGATCCGTCAGCAGTGGAGTTTTCCATGAGCGGAGCAGAAGCAGACTTGATCTTCACCTTTGGGATAGACAAGTTGGAAGATCTCAACCAGCTCTATATTGGCTATGAGCAACTATTTGAGAACACTTCAGTTATCAGTGTTCATACGTATGAAACTGCCTATGGGGCCATTAAAGTCACGACCACAGGTTCAGCTTCATATGCTGAGGTGATTGCCTACCTACTCCAAGAACTCCAAGCGTCGATCGATCCGGAAATGGCCACCAACTTATTGGCAGCAATCGAGTCTGCAACGCAGACGTTTAAGTCTTTAGCAGTCACCGCTCAGACATTTGAGATTGCTGGCAAACTACTGGCCGTCGGTGCGCGTAGACTGAGAATTGCCGAGCCAGTGACGAACGTGACTCAGGTAGAGAATGTTCAGCAAAAAAATGCTGTCTACTCACAGCCTACTCGTGCTCAGGATCAGGGTAGTCGCAACGGGAATTTCGACAAAACGAAGCAAAAAAATCCTAAGAATATCGGTGGAGCAAGTAATTTGAGCGGGGTGGTCAGTCGGTCTTAAGATAGTCGCTGAGCAATTCCTCGACTTTTGTCTATTAAGCCCAACTTTTTGTTTTCATGGTAATTGTAGTAATTACCATAATTACAACAATTGTCGTAAAAACTTAAAGTTGCTCGAAAAGAGGTCACGAAAACGATTCATCCCGAATACGCGTCCAGTCGAACTACTGACAACTTCCCTTGTACTCACCTTTGCTGACAAATCCGATAATTTTATTTAAGCTTTCGTTGCGCATCCCATCATGGTAGCCATATTTCTTCAACGCTTCATCACTCGAAAGTCCACGATTAGCAGCGAAGAAACGCATCATACATTCCAGTTTATTTTCGATGGTATCGTTGGAAATAAACCCTGAACGGTTCGGATCAAGACCGCAACCAAAATGTGGACCAACAAAGTTGGGTTCGCTGCTGGTCAGTCCGCCAGTTTCATTTAAGGCAATCGCAATGGCTAAGTATGGGTTCATCTCGGTTTCCTGAGTCACCCGATCAACAACATAGTTAATGCATGACTGGCCAAGACAGTCATTCCGGAAAAGGTGCTGGTCATCAGGGTGACTCGTGACATTAAAGTAGGCCGCCCAACCGGCAAAGTTATACGTTGGATCACCATGAGCCAGCTGTTGCAACGGCAGATCTCGTTTGATTTGGGCAGCTGCTGATTGTTGTTCGGCACTACTCACCCAGGCATTGATACAGGTATTGCTGGCTGAGGGACTTGCTGGGGGGACGGCTGGTTGAGTACTTTGATTGCGATCGACAGATTGACACTTCCCAAGCAGCCAGTTCTCGGTGGCGTTCGGTCCAGTACATCCGAGAGTATAGCGATACATTTTGCTGTCGATGTCAGTAGTTAACAAGGTGAATAAACGAGTGGGTAGGTTGGCAACATTGCCAGCAACCTGCCACATTACTGGACTATCGAGTTCTTTACCACTCGAATCAGTTCTACGTTTGATTTGGGCAGTCACGTCAACGGTATCGCACTTGGCAGAGTTATTCAGGTCGTTCGCCGGACAAGGGGGCCCATTCTCACCAGTCCCTTTGACAACTTGGTATGTAGACTTTTCTGTACTACTAGTAAAGCTATCGACCCCTGTAGTCTTTAGGACTGAGTTGAAGTTTTCATTTTTCATCAACGCTTCTTTTTGGTCTGGAGTCAGGAAACTCAAGAAAGCATTTTGAGCATAGAGAAGAGTGTAGTTGTGTGGCGAGATGAAGAAGACTTGGGTTTGACCAAACTGTTCGTTTTTTGGTGAGTTGGCCATATCAGTTACCACGGCCTCAGTCTCAGCAAAGGCTTCTCTTTTCTTGGTATAGGCACCGACTTGGGGTTTGGTTTCCAGTTTAGAACCAATACTTTGGGCCTGTTCAGCAACTTGATACTTAGCATCTACCGGAGATTGAGTCAGCACAGCATTCCCATATAAATCTTTCTCAAATACTTTGCACTGCCCACCCTCTAACCAACTGCGTGGTGGACTATTTTGCCGCAGTAAACTTGCACCTCCTGGACCTTCGCCACCGGCCGGTAAGCCAGCACTGGAGTTAATAAAGGCAATTAACGCTTGAGCAATGTTGTCTTTTTTACACTGTTCGTTGGTATAAACAGGTGGATCCTGATTGCCAGGGACTCGACAGCGAACCTCAACGTTCTTACCGTCTGGGCCAACGCCAATGATGGGTCCAGGTTTGATGAAGTTTTCGTTGAACGGCTCAACCTGATACTGGGTAGCTGTTGCCCGAACCTGATTTCGATCGTTTTCTTCCTCTTGACTCATTTTTTGTTGCTGTTCTGAGGTCAACAGAATGTCAGCAGTGAAACGCAGTGGGTCTCTGTATGCGCCGCCGCCAGCATTGCCACTTGAGCGAACAAAGTCAGAACCAAACGATGGGACTTTGACTTCCATGTAGTCAAACAACAACTGAGTTTCTTTATTTATGCTTTGTGGCCAGAAACGGGGATTTACTTGGGTTTGATCACCAACTAGGGTCACCATTACGATAAATGCAGGCCGATAGGCAACTTCCATCGCAGGATCAATCATCAAAATTTGATCACGAAGCGTCACTCCTGCCGTGTTTGTGGAGTCTGGGTGCATCAGTTGGAAGCAGTTATCAGGGTTACCGATCTTTTCCAGCATATCCAGGTAACGATATTGACTATGATTGGGCAAAAATTGATTGATCGCACACTCTGACCCCTCTTCCCCTTCAATTCTGTTAAATGGAGCGCACAGCTCTTTCACGGCAGCCAGTTTGTCATAGACCAATCGACACTGTTGATCGAGCGTACTCAACTTATACAGTGGAGATTGATATGGGGAAAGTAGACCAATGTCGGGCACATTGTCTCCACTGAACTCCACCCCTGAGCGCTGAACTTCCGCCGGCACGTGGTCTGGTTTGGCGGTAAAGTACGCTTCAATGGATTCTTGTCGACTTTTATCTTTCAAACCATTGTAGGTATAAAGCCGTTTATTAATGGCTGCCTCGTTACGGAAAAGCCCAAACAGAGTTCCGCCCGCAGTGAACTTCAGTTCGCCAGGGCTATTCCAGTCAGCACAGCCTTTGCCGGTTCGACCGCATTGTTCTCGACGGAGATAACCCATCACGTAGTACGCTTGAGGCATACAGCTGACAGAGTATTCATCAAGAAAGTTGTTCAATACTTTGACGGGAGTTTGGCCACACTGCCGCCCCAAGTTATATTCGAAGTAATTGGGGACATCACTTTTACTCCCACTTGCTTTGAGATTGCAAATATCTTTACCGGTCCAGTTTTTTGGTTGATTTTCCGTTCGAGAAAAATCCAGCTTTTGGTAAAAGGCACACAGCCCTTTTCCTTCACAGTACATATTGACTTCATCAGTTCCGGCACCGCCAGTAATAAGCATGGCTACCATGTTAAAGTCTTGGCCGTTGCACTTGGCTTTGCCTTGAAAAATCATTTTGTTGGTGCTGGTCACCTTGATGTTTGACTGGCCTGTCACGCTACATTCTTGAAGTTGGTTGTCTGGAATTAACGGATCTACACCAGCGTTAATATCCATCCCATTCCA
>CAZKNL010000012.1:12130-18949 GCA_964554155.1 uncultured Pseudomonadales bacterium
GTTGGTTGTCTGGAATTAACGGATCTACACCAGCGTTAATATCCATCCCATTCCACTTTTTTTTATATGCTTTAAGGGAACCAGTATTTGTATTGTTTTGGCCACATTGAGCAGTGACCGGATACTGCTTGTTCCCCCAACTGCCATCTTGATCGTAGACCCGATAAAATGCTTGGTCTTTGGTGCCATCACAGTAAAAATTGCCATCCGGTGTTGAACTACTGCCACCCCAAATCGTGTCTTGAAGAATACCGATGTAGCTGCCGTTGTTCCGATACAGAAAGTAGATATCATTTGATTTTTGTTTGATGATGCCATTCCCCAGATTTTCGACAGAGTTAGTTACACCGCCAATGTAAGAATCAGTCAAAGTCAGTGAGGATGAGGTAACACTGCCACAGTTACTTCCAGCACTGCCACAAGTTGGAGTGACGTATTGAGAAAGATTGACTGTTTGTTGTGCACAAGACTCAGCGACAGAGGCAGTGGTTCTTGCTTCTTTCTCGCCTGCCGGCGGGGCTGTTGTAGAACACGAACTATATGCAGGGGTAGCAGCAGCCAAGGGATTTGAAGGCGGTGGAGCAACTTGAGCAATCAGTCGAATACTATTGGGGTCTATATTTTTATCTCTGTCTTCAGTGGGAGCAAGCACTTGGCTTGCCCTCTGAAATGGTTGCAGGGGAACAGTCCTAAAGACACTGGCTACTTTCAGTACCAATAACGTCAACAAAACGCAAAATAATACCAACGGAAGAACAGTGGTTTTCTGACCAGAAGCCATGGCTGAATTATAGCGGGATGTTTGCGTTCGTGCTGGTAGCAGGAATTCTGAACTGCAGGATACTCTGCACACCCGTGAAGTTGGCAATAATGTTCAAGATAAAGTAAGCACTCAACGCTACAACTAAACCGACCACTGCATAAGTCATTGTTTTTTGTCCTTCATCAATCCCTTTGGCATTTCCACCTGAAAGTAAGTACTTGAACGCGCCAACAATCATCATCACAAAACCAGCCAAGCCAATTCCGCTGATAGCCACCTGTAAGACATTTGCGACCAAACATTGGAAACCTTGAATAGTGGCCACGCCATCAGGGGCACCGGTATCTGTACACACGCCCGACCATTCTTGAGTCATCTGCGCAGAAGCCGGGGTAGCGAACAGAAAGGCACAGAACACGCATAAGAGAAGAGATGAGAGGAGTTTTCGAAGATAACGCATAAGGATGTGTTGAAATTATACCTGCAAAAACCTCCTCTTTGGGAGAGGAGGTTTATTTTTCAAGTTAAAAAGGCTACTGAACAAACTTAACGAATCGTACCAACACTTTGGAGTGCACCTTCTAAGCTATTTAGACCTAAGAAGCTCAATGCTAAGTTCAGTAACGCCCAAGATGCAGCCAGAATAATTAAACCAACAATGGCGGCTGTAATTTTGTTCCGCGCAGACTCGGTCTTGCTTTTTTCACCACCTGAACTGATGTACTCAATACTACCCATCACTAGATAACCGAAAACAAGCAGAGCCCCGATGGCCAAAACCGCACGCAGAATAAATGAGATTAAGTTTCCGAAAGTAGTTGCATATCCAGTTGGCACCGTAATCGTTCCAATTGTGCCATTCCCATTGCCTTGTGCAGCAACCGCATTCACTGCCCCACTTGCCAGATACATCCCAACCGCGCTTCCAGCAGCAGTGAGAGTCTTAAGTTGCTTTTTCATTTGACTCCTTTTGTACCAAATTTAGTACTGATTTCTAAAGTTACTCGGTAATTATACGTTCGTCTCAAGTAACCGTCAAGGTTGCTATGTGGGTGCTCCAAAAGAGAACTTGAACACTTCAATACCTAATATTTGTTGAACAAACATAAAAATAACCAGCACAGTACTCAAAACAATCAGTCCCATAATTGCACCGGTCATTTTATTCCGAGCAGATTCGAGTTTGCCCTTTTCGCCACCGGCATTCATTAAATCAAAAGCACCCCAGATAAGAAAAACAAAAACAGTGACTGCTCCAATTGCCATCATTGCTTGGAGTAACGAGGTCACAAAACCAGCGAACCCACCGTTATTCACATACGGCAGATTCTGTTCTTCAGCCTGACCTTTTAAGTCAAGTATCAATGGTGTTTGAAGAAGAGTAAGAAACATAGATATAGTTTAGTTCACTGGAATAGTAGGTTGGAGAATATTAATGTTAAAAACAATACTAATAAACTCGATGATCACAAACATCCCTGCTAAAATAATAAAGCCAGCGATTGCCCCAGACATTTTATTGCGCGCAGCGGAAATTTTACTTGCTTCACCTTGGGCGCTCATCCAATCGAAGGCACCAATAATAAAGTAAATGATCACCATAATTCCGCCGACAAAGAGCAATGCTCGCCAGATGTACACAAGGTAGTAGGCAAAAGAAGCTCCACTTTTGGCGTCTTGGTAGTTGGTCATTTTTTCTGGGATCGCTAGGTTTTGGATTGGTGCGTCCTCCGCCCCGTTCAATGCAGGCAGTTGCTGGGCAAAAGCCAGAGTAGCACTCGAAGGAAATAAGAGTCCAATAGTCAATACAACAAACAAAAATCTGCGTGTGATGTATTTAAGTAGTAATGATGGTGTTGTCATATTTTAGTTTTTGGCTATGTTCGTGGGATATTAAAAACTTGTCGAAGGAAAGCAGCAGGGTTCAGAATCTCAATTCCCAGAATAGTACTAATCACGCCAATAACTGAGTATGCAACCACAATCACCACCAAACCAATTACTCCGTGAGTAATCCGGTCGCGAGCATCTGAGATTTTCTTCTGATCCCCACCAGCTGAAATCCAGGAAATTGATCCTTGAAAAAACTGAATCAAAAAAATCAATCCTCCCAAAGAGGTTAAAATAGTAATAATAGCTGAAAGACCTCGGTTCAGATAAAACAAAGGCAGGTCTGAGTTCTGAACGTAGCCTACTGCTGGTGCAAAAACATTATTTTGTGACGGCGGTTTTAACCCCTCGCCAAAGTTTGCTTGAGCAACGAGACCAAACATCAAGGTTTTAACAGATTTAATATTCATCATGTCGGCCCAGTAATAGTCGGATTTAAGATATAAGTAGCACTGCCAAAGATCAGTAAACTTAACAACGCAATAATAGTGTACGCACTGACAATTACAACAAGCCCAATCACACTATATGTCAGTCTGTTCTTCACTTCTTCGTTCGCCTTGGCATTGCCATCAGAAGAAACATAGGTATATCCTGCCAAGATGAAGTTAAAAAAACTTAAGAGACCAGCCACAACTGTGAAAACTTGAATGGCTCTAGTCATAAAAATAAACAATCCAATCTTTTCGCCCTGACCGCCAGTTACTAAGTCATTATATTCACCCACGCCAGGCGGAGGACTAACAGTCCCGAAGACGTTGTCAAGAGCGCCCCCGACGGCATCAGCAGATGGGACGAACGAAAAAGCAGCCACAGACAAGAATACAACAACTAACAACGAGACAATAAGCAGTTGTGAAGTATGGGGAAATCTCGACATATATCTTCGTGGTATAACTGTTTTTATTGTATTCCTTACTTGATGTTACAGCAAGATGTTTGCACCGGTGATGACGCGAATAATTTGAACAATCCAGAATGCCGCAAACATCACCCCAAAACCGATCCCGGCCATTTTCCAGACTTCCAGCGCTTTTTCTTTACCTTTAACATTGCCTGCAATAAACTCCCAACCGCCATAAAGGAGTAGACAAAAGAAAATGAAGCCAGACACAATAAAAAGATTGCGAACAATTAAGTTTACTAAAACAGAAGGGTCTGAGTATACGTCACGGACTGTCTGATTCTGGTTCAAGGCAAAGCAGTCACCGAGATTCAGGTTTCGTGCACCGATATTACATGCCATAGTGGTATTATACGTCAAGATGAGGACAAGGTTACAAGTGACAAACCAACTACTCCAAGATCTCAAGTTTGGCCGACCAGAGGCTGTTCAAGTCTGGTATCGCAGTTACTCAAAACGTTTGAAGCAGTTTATCTCTCAAAAAATCAGCAACGCAAATGATGTTGACGAAGTCGTTCAAGATACTTTCATGAGTTGTTTACGGCACTTGCCGTTGTTTCGAGGAGACTCAAGTATTTGGACGTGGATGGTGCGGATTGCCAATCATGAAGTTGCAGACCATTATCGTCGTGTTTATGCCAAAAAAGTAATTAAAACATTGCCAATTGCGGACATCAATGATTTACCAGAGATCGAGGACTCCTTTGAAATTTCTCAACAGGTCAAAGCAGTCTTGCGCAAAATGTCAGTGACCTCTCGAGAACTTTTGCAACGAAAGTACATTGATAAACAAAAGATCAAACAAATGGCAGATGAAACTGGCCGCTCAGTGAAGTCGGTTGAGTCACTGTTGTTTCGTGCACGGATCGAGTTTCGGAAGTTGTATGCACTAGAGAGTGTAGAAAACAGGCTAGAAGGTCAAACGGAGGGAGTCAAAAACCGAGCATGAAATCTGACCAACAATTTCTCCGCCAACTGCAACATCAAGCTGAGCTGCAGTCGCATCTTAGTACCACCAGAGTGTTGCCAAAGCATGCAGATTGGTTAACTACTTGGATTGGGAATAACCCTTGGCAGACTTTGGTGATGCTCTCAACAGTCAGCACATTTTTGATGATGGTGTTCGGGAAAGTCTAAAGTGCGCAAAACTACAACTCTCAAACCTCATAAACCATCTTTTGTTTACTCGAGTTTATACGCAACTTGTCAGATCTCTGGTGGAATGATTCTACATCCCTATCAAACACTCCAAGCAGTTGTACAAGAAAAAGTTTTTTTGTGGTTAACGGTTCTGCCATTCACCATTTTGGTTATCCTAATGCTGAACTGGAGGCTGTGGATTCTGCCGACGCTGGAGTTTTGGTTTGACTGTCAACCAAGCTATCCATATATATGTCGAGCAGTGAACGTAGTCGCAACTTGGGTGAGTTTCTTTTTGTTGTATTGGCAAATTTTAGTGGGGTATTTGACCGTAAGATTTTTGGTGGCGTTTAAGTAGAGCCTAAATAGTCTGTGAGTGATTTTTGTTCCTTTTTCCGACTGTTTGTATACATGCAACCTAATTTTGATCAAGTTATTCTGGTCGACACGAACGATTGTCCGACTGGCCAGATGGATAAAGTAGATGCTCATCGTGGAAACGGCAAGCTCCATCGAGCTGTTTCTGTGTTTCTTTTCAACTCAATTGGTGAGTTACTTCTTCAACAGCGCAGCCAACAGAAAATTGTTGGGGCAAATCAATGGGCGAATAGCTGTTGTGGCAACGTTCAGCCAGGAGAAAGTTATCAAGAATGTGCCCAGCGTCGCCTTCGTGAAGAATTGGGAATCACTGTTGAGAATTTAAAATCTATCCATAAATTTGAGTACCAAGTGAAGTGTAATAATCAATTTAGTGAACATGAAATGGACACTGTTTTTGTAGGTAAGTACGAGGGGGAAGTTACTCCTAACACTTCTGAAGTTCAGCAGTATGAATGGAAGTCAATTTCTAAAGTTCAAAAAGAACTTCAAGAAAATAAATCTCAATCTTCTCAGAAGTACGCGCCTTGGTTTTATATTCTTATTCAGCAATCCCCTGTTGCAACTTTTCTTCAATAAACCATGATAGAGGATTCCCACACAACATCAGCTCCTTTGCCTGCCGATTATAAACTTCGCCAGTTTGGAGCAATGTTGGATATTCATCGGCATCGGCAAAGAAAACCAGAAATTTTTGTTGTTCAAGATTCATCCAAGTCAGAAATTGCTGCTGGTGGAGCTCGCCGTTTCACTCCGGCGGGTCAAGAGCGAGCGAACCTCTTTGCTGGAGGCAGAGATACTCCACAGGAAATGCCCTCAGTCACATTGGTCCGCGAACTAGGTGAAGAGTTCTCCGAAACGTTCGATAGAGCAGGTTTACTACTGATTCCTTCAGAAATTCAAGTTGCTATCAAGGAAGCTGTTTTACCAGTTGAACAGTTAGCACTTTTGCCTTTTATTGTTGGGCAAATCAAACAACAAGAATCCGGGATAAGAGTTGACGAAATTGCAGTCACAACGTTAGTAGTCGAATATGACTCCTTCTCGCCAGAGCTTCAACGAGCGTTTCAGTATTTAGTAAAAAACAGATTAGCGCAGTGGATTGGAGTAGACCGATTAGCTGAAGCGCTTGAGCTCTCTCGCCTGACAAACGATCCAAGAGTCGATGGACTAGCTGTTCGTCCACAGTTGTTAACTGTCGGCATGTTACACCAACTCCAGTATGTTAACCGAGTTGACGATGACCAAGTTGCAGCTCAAGTTTTGCAGTGGAATCGGAGTGCAGCTAGAAGACTTCACGGTTTAGCCAAACTAAATGGGGTTTCAGTAAACAACGGCGTATTTACCCAAAGAGGAACAATTCGTCAAAAATTGCCAGACATCGATCGCATCTTTCTTGGTCTGAAAGGTTAATTATGAATAAAAACAAACATGTTGTACTGATTAAGTTGGGCGGATCGGTCATTACCAACAAAGAAATTCCAATGCAGCTACGCGCGGATGTTTTAAACAACTTAGTACAAGATATTGTCAGGGCACGTTCGGAGTACCCAGAAAAACTCTTCGTCGTTGGTCATGGCCAAGGAAGTTTTGCCCATACACCTGCAGTGAAGTACAAAACAATGCAGGGTTTTATTAGTGAAGATAGCCGACTAGGAATGGCAATCGTTCAAGACAGTGCAGCACAATTGAATCGGTTAGTTGTTCATGCATTTCTCGAAGCTGGAGTACCGGCAGTATCTCT
>CAZKNL010000013.1:0-3645 GCA_964554155.1 uncultured Pseudomonadales bacterium
ATAGCTGCTTTCTTTTTGCTGGCAAAAATCATCGGAGTTCCAGCGTCATTAGTTATAGAGTTAGTTGTGAATGCTGCTCGTGGGATGAAAGAGGCAGAAATGGACGAGGTGATGGCTGTTACTTCGATGAGTGGTCCAACAGGATTAGGTGTCTTACCTGCAAAAATAGTTTAACAAAGTTTTATACTCGTCCTACAACCTCTTCTTGTTTTTTTACCAGAAAAGTATTTAATTTGTATGTAATACACATCAGAGTTGCAAGAGCACCTCAATGCTTTTGCTCCCAAGTCACAAATCTACTTTGTACTTAAATTTGTACTCATAGTAGAGGAAACCAAGTCGAGCGAAATCATCGAGGTGTTTTTTTATACAGTTTTTATACAAAAAAATGGAGTGAAAGATGCCGCAAACCCAACAGACGAAACAACACCCGAGAATCGAGTTTAGTCACTTTAGCCAGGGACTGACCTTTGATGATGTCTTGTTGATGCCTGGGTATAGCGACTTTGGTCGGGAGCAGATCGAGCTGAAGACTCAGCTAACCCGGGAGTTGAGTATTGCTGCGCCGTTTGTCTCGGCGCCGATGGATACGGTAACTGAGGCAGAGTTGGCCATTGCACTGGCGAAAGAAGGCGGAATTGGCATTTTACACAGAAATTTGACAGTAGATGATCAAGTCAAGCAGGCACGAAAAGTACAGCAGACTGGTTATTTGGTGGGCGCGGCGATTGGGGCCAGTAAAGGATTTGAAGAAAGAGCCGCGGCGTTAGTAGAAGCCGGAGTGGAAGTCGTGGTAGTTGACTCAGCCCATGGCTTTGCGACTACTGTTTTAAATGCAGTCAGATTTTTAAAGCAAAAATATCCAGATTTGCAAGTAATTGCGGGCAATGTTGCCACCTATGAGGGTGCTCAAGCGATCATCGAGGCTGGAGCTGATGGAGTTCGGGTCGGGATGGGTCCGGGATCGATCTGCACGACTCGGATTGTGTCAGGGATGGGTGTGCCGCAACTGACGGCGATCTTTGAGACGGCGCGCGCCGGCCGCGAGGCTGGCGTGCCAATTATTGCGGACGGTGGGATTAAGCACATTGGTGACATGGTCAAAGCGCTGGCGGCCGGCGCCTCCAGCGTGATGATGGGCAGCTTTTTTGCTTCAGCCGCTGAGTCAGCCGGCGAAAAAGTCAGCCTTTCCCCCGAACAGATTCCAGCCCGTTTCAAAGACCTATTGAAGGACAACCAGACCAGTTACTTATTCAAAACCTACCGTGGGATGGGTTCAGTTGGTGCAATGGCACAAGGAGTCAAGATCAAGTCCGAAGATGAGTTCCACGGTAAGAACTACACAGAGAGAGTGCTGGTTGCTGAAGGTGTCGAGGGGTTGGTGCCCATCAAAGGCACTGTCAAAGACCTGCTCGACCAAGCTATCGGGGGCATCCGTTCAGGGATGTACTACTTGGGTGTTAAAACGATCCAACAACTCTGGCAAGAAGCCCACTTTATCCAGATTACCCAAGCTTCCCTGACTGAGAGTCATCCACATGATTTGTTAGTGACCAATGCAGGCAAGAGTTATTTGTAAAGTTAAAGTCTTAGGCGAGTTAGACGAATAAGTAAAAAAAAGGAGCCAGATGATCTACATCGTTGACTTTGGTGGTCAGACTGCACACTTGATTGGGCGGCGGCTGCGCCAGCTGGGTGTCCAAGTTGAGTACCTCCATCCAAAAGATGCTCTGGCAGCAGTGCAGGCAAAAAAACCCGCAGGCATCATTTTCTCTGGTGGTCCTGACTTTGTTACCCGCGAAGGTGCCCCGACTGTAGACAAAAAGATCTACGAGCTGGGTGTACCAATTCTCGGCATCTGTTATGGCTGGCAGCTGATGGCTCACCAGCTGGGAGCCAAGATTGATGGGGGCAGTAAAGAGTTTGGACCAGAGAAGTTATTGATGGTTCGGCCGAACCTGTTTGGGGTTCCCCAGAAATCTTGTCAAGTCTTTATGTCCCATGGAGACTCAGTAACGACCTTACCAACGGGGTTTGAACTGGTTGCCTCAACTGAACGGGTTAAGCACGCCGCGGCAGAGGACAAACAACGTAAATTTATCGGTGTTCAGTTTCATCCTGAAGTTGATCACACTGAGTATGGTTTGGAAATGCTCCAGTACTTTGTAGTCCAGATCTGTGGTGAAAAGCTACAGCCTTTTGTGTTAGATCCAGAGCCGATCATCGCCGAGACTCGCGCTAAAGTTGGTAAGCACAAAGTCATCTGTGCCGTCTCTGGTGGGGTGGACTCAACTGTTGCCGCTGGCTTAATTGGTAAAGCAGTCGGCAAGCAACTAGTTCCAGTCTACGTCGACAGCGGCTTGATGCTGCCGCATAATCTTGAGAATGTCAAACAGATTTTTTCCAAACTGGTTCCCGCAGAGCTGGTGATTGTTGAGGCAAAGCAACGCTTCATGACTGCTTTGACTGGTGTTACTGACCCCGAGCAAAAGCGCAAAATCATTGGTAAGCTCTACGTCGACATTTTCCAAGAACAAGCGGCCAGGCACAAAGACGCCAACTTCCTGGGTCAAGGGACCATCTACTCAGACGTGATTGAGTCCAAAGGTTCCCAGTACGCATCAAAGATCAAGTCTCACCATAATGTTGGTGGTCTGCCTCAAGACATGAAGCTGCAACTGCTTGAGCCACTGCGCAGTTTTTATAAAGATGAAGTGCGTGAGTTGGGTCGTCTGATTGGGCTGCCTGAAGAAACCGTGATGCAACAACCAGTTCCCGGGCCGGGCTACGCTGTGCGGATCCGTGGTGAGGTGACAGAAAAACGTCTTCAACAAGTCATTGTCGCCGACGAAATTGTGATTGAAGAAATGAAAAAAGCCGGTTTATACGATAAAGTTTTCCAGTGTTTTGCTGTCATGAGTGGTGCCTACAGCACTGCGGTCAAAGGGGATGAACGGGCTTTTGCCGAAGTCGTAGCTGTCCGTGCCTACGAGTCCAAGGACATTATGACCTCCCAATGGGCCCGTTTGCCATATGAAGTTTTGGCTACTATCTCCCGCCGGATTGTGAACGAAGTGCCTGATGTCTCGCGGGTGGTTTATGATATTACCACCAAACCTCCGGCAACTATGGAGTGGGAGTAGCCTCTTGCATGCAGAAGCTGTTTATGTTCTACTCTGATCAGGCACGTTCAGAAACGCAACTCGCAATAAGCAAGAGGTCAATCGTGATTAAATCTTCCTTTCGCTTCCAGCTTTCTTTCTCCACTGGCTCCTAGTAAGCATCAGTCGTATAGTTCTTATCGTGGTGCCTCCGTGGTACCACACTTGCATATTGTCACCTATAAAGGAGTCCCATGTCAGATATTGTTTTTCAGTTAATAGATCAAGAATGTGAACGTCAACGCAAAAAGATTGGTCTGATCCCTTCGGAAAACGCAGTCTCGCCAGCTGTTTCCGAAGTTTTATCTTCTTGCCTTTCCAATAAATACTCAGAGGGTTACTCTCGCCGTCGCTACTACGAGGGCAATCAAGTAATTGATCAAATTGAGGATTTAGCAGTTGAGCGCGTTAAAAAATTGTTTGGTGTGCCATATGCCAATGTTCAACCATACTCTGGCTCACCAGCCAACTCAGCGATTCAGTT
>CAZKNL010000013.1:3745-8833 GCA_964554155.1 uncultured Pseudomonadales bacterium
GCTGACGAAGTGGGGGCTTGGTTGATGGCAGATATTTCGCACGTGACTGGATTGGTGATTGGGGGAGAGCACCCCTCTCCCGTACCTTACGCCGATGTCATTATGAGTACTACCCACAAGACCTTTCGTGGACCCCGCGGTGCGATGATTTTGTTGACGGAGCGGGGTTTAGCGCGAGATCCAGAACTTGCGAAAAAAATTGACAGCGCAATTATCCCTGGTCTCCAGGGTGGTCCACACAATGCAACCACCGCAGCGATTGCAATTGCTGCAGATGAAGCTGCACAACCAGGTTTCAAAAAGTATGCGCAACAGATTCGTAAGAATGCTCAAGCACTAGCCAAAAGTTTACTTGATGAAGGTATCCCTCTGGTTGGTGGGGGCACAGAGAACCATTTGATGATCATGGACTTGAGTTCATTGGGTTTTGGACTAGGAGGTCAGGCTTCTTATGCCATGGATGTAGCTGGGATTTATGCCAATCGTAACACCGTTCCTACCGAGCCAAGCTCGCCATTTTATCCTTCTGGGGTTCGTTTGGGAACCCCGTTGGTGACCACTCGTGGGATGAAAGAAAAGGAAATGAAGCAGATTGGTCAATGGATTGCTCAAGTTGTCCGTCATGTTCAGACAGCTGAGCTTCCCGTTGAAAAAAAAGGTCGGAACGCATTTCTGCAAGAATTTCGTGCCAATGCAGATCAAGATACAGTCTTATTGAAAGTTGCGGATGAAGTAGCAGAAATGTGTA
The DNA here is from genome assembly GCA_964554155.1 of uncultured Pseudomonadales bacterium. Taxonomy (GTDB): domain Bacteria; phylum Patescibacteriota; class Microgenomatia; order UBA1400; family PJMF01; genus UBA924. The sequence continues at coordinate 4,494 of CAZKNL010000013.1, forward strand.
GTAAGTTCCCGCTGTTTATGGAGACCAAGTAATATGCGCGAACTCGGAGGTCATGTCTCAGCAGCAGGCGGAGTTGAAGTCGCGATCGATCGTGCTGTGGCGATTGGTGGGAACTGCATGCAGATATTTTCGGGTAGTCCTCGGGTGTGGGTGAGAACAGAGCTCTCAAAGTTTGATGCCAAAAAAATTGCTACGAAAAGAGCAGAAAAAAGCATTGGATCAATCATTACTCATTCACTTTATTTAATTAATTTGGCGTCAGACAACCCCGAGTTAGTCAAAAAGTCGATGGATGCGTTAGCCTATGATTTGCGCTTTGATGCTCACATCAAAGGGAACGGAGTTGTGGTCCACGTTGGCAGTCACAAAGGGAATGGCTGGGAGAAAGTACAGCAACAGGTGCTCAAAAACATTGCCAAGTTAGTTGAAGATGCTCCAGAAGGCGCAACATTCTTAATTGAAAATGCTGCCGGCCAAAACGGCAAGATCGGTGGTAACTTAGCCGAGATTCGCTGGCTAATCGATGAGATTAGAAGTCCCAAACTAGGCTGGTGTTTTGATACCTGTCATGCTTGGGCAGCAGGCTACGGACTGGGAAAAACTCAGCCGCCTGGTTCATTGATAGCTCGGACTGTTGCCGAAGAAATCGAAGCTTATGATCTCTGGTCAAAGTTAAAATGCATTCATGTCAACGACAGCCGCGATCCTTTTGCCGCTGGCCGTGATCGCCATGCCAACCTGGGTGATGGATTAATTCCCAAAGAGGACATGCAACATTTTCTCAACCTTCTAGAAACTAAAGAAATTCCCTTGATCATGGAAGTACCTGGGATTGAAGATCAAGGTCCGGATAAAGAAAATATTGACCGGTTGAAAAAGTTAGTTCATGAGGCAGCACAATGATTCTTTTCGATGGGTACGCATTTGCTGGGGAACAAGAGAGCGAGCTCAAAAGGCAAGTGGCTCGGTTGGCTGCCCAAGGGAAAAAAATCTCAATTGCTGCCATTCTTTTCACCGAAGATAAGGGGAGCCAACTCTATACCACTTTAAAAAGCCAGGCTGCGCAACGAGTTGGGATTGGGTATCAAATCCACACATTTTCAATGAATGACCCAGTTGAAAAAGTAATTAATCGGCTCAAGGAATTGAATGCTGATCCTACAATCACCGGCATTATTATTCAAAAACCCTGGCGACAAACTTGGGAGATGGTGATGGAGGGGTTCGCTACTGGGAAGAACTTTTCCGAATGGTGGTTGGCATTAGTAACACACATTGATCGTGCCAAAGATGTTGATGGTTTACATCCCGAAACTTTAGCAGCAATTGAAAAAGGTACCTGGCAAAAAGAGGGGAAAGTTCTGCCAGCAACCGCCAAAGCAGTCTTAAGTATTTTGCAGTCAGCTGACTTACTCGTTCCAGGAAAATATATCGTGATCGGCAAGTCCGATATTTTAGGCAGACCATTGTCATATGAACTGAAAAATTTAGGGTTTGAAGTAGAACTTTTGGGCCAAAAAGATCTCCAGGCTCGGCAGGAAGATGGCCGTTTATTGAAAGATGCCGACGTAATTGTGGCCGCAACTGGTCATTACCACTTAGTGACTGGAGGGATGGTCAAAAAAGGTGTGGTTTTGGTCGACGTTGGCGAGCCAAAACCAGACATTGATCAACAAAGTGTTGAGCCTGTAGCTCGCTTTTTGACGCCAGTACCGGGTGGAGTGGGACCGGTAACAGTGGTCAGTTTGTTGGAGAATGCGGTGAGGTTAGTTGAAGGAATGAGTTAATCATTTTTTTAGACGTGGAACTGACGGGAATCGAATTTACACCAACCTCTTCACCTGCTTCTGATACTCCTCATCAAAAATATTCGCCAAGGTGTGAACTGGAACGCCGATGCCGGTTCGATCCCAGTCAATTGGGGGAGCGGTGTAGCCAGGTATTCGATACTCATTAAGTTGTCGAATATCCTCTGGGTCGATCACAAAATCTAAAGCCGCTAAGTTTTCATCAATGTGTTCAATATTTTCTGATTTAATCAGTGGTAAAAATTTACGGGTGACCAGCCAATTAATTAAGATTTGGTTCTGAGTTTTCTGGTATTTCTTGGCCAGAGAAACAAGCAATTCCCAGTTATGGGCTGCAGTTTTATTTCGACGTAACGGTTGAAAAATCACATTGAGAATTCCATTTTTCTCTGCATAGCCAATGATGCCCGCATCTTCATTTTCGCGCACTTCAAAACAATAACTCAACTCATGAGAAAAGCATTTATCGCCAAACACTTGATGAAATTTTTGAAGCATTTCTAAGTTCACATTTGTCAAACTGACATACCGAGTTTTACCGGCATCCAACATTTTTTTGAAAAAGCCTACTGTTTCATCAAAACCATATTTTTGAATGCCTCCCATAGTAAATAACAACGTATCAACATGGTCTGTCTTGAATAACTTTCCGAACCTTTCCACTTCTTCTTCTGCCTGTTGGACATTCTCAACATCATAGGGATAAATGGCTTGAGAAATAAAAATATCATCTCGATTCTTTATGGAATTTTCGAGGGCTTGAGCAACCAGTTCAGCGGCTAAACCCTGGGAGTACCAAAATGTCGTCTCGAAAAAATTGACACCTTTATCAAATAAGTAGGTTAAGGCAGTAATTTGTTGCGCATCATTATTTTGCGGGTTTCTTTTATCAAATCCACCAATTCCCCAAGTGCCGATACCAATTTTGGAAATTTGAGTCTTTTCAATCATTTCCGTCCCTTCTCGATTATGCCTATGTTATAATCCCTCAAGTATAAAATTGTAATAGCATGCACGTGTCTTCCCATTAGGGACTTTCCTGAACTTTAGACCCGTTGCATATGAGCCGAACCTACTTGAGAATGTCGTCCAGAGACATAAAAGTACCGGCACAAAAGGAAAGGTTTTTTATGATTGACGTTGCTAAACTTCCGCAACAGGCCCCTGAGTATGACTTGCGCGAGCTACTTGAAGCTGGCTGTCATTTTGGGCATCAAGCTCGTCGTTGGCATCCCAAGATGGCCAAGTGGATTTACACTGAGAAAGATGGTGTCCATATTTTTGATTTAGCCAAAACTGCTGAACAACTTCGTCATGCCTACAACTATGTCTATGATCTAGGTAAAAATGGTAAGACATTGATTGTGATTGGCACCAAAAAACAAGCGCGCGACATTATTAAAGAAGCTGCGGCCTCGACAGGAGTTTTAACGATTACTTCTCGTTGGCTGGGTGGTTTGTTGACCAACTGGGAACAGGTCAATAAGTCATTGCGCCGAATGATCGAAATCGAGACTGGTCTCAAAGAAGGGAAGTATGACCACTACACCAAACGTGAACGGGTTTTACTTGATAAAGAACGTCAACGTTTAGAGCGCTTTTTTGGTGGGATCCGTGAACTCAAGGGAAAACCAGATGCGTTGTTTGTGGTGGACCCAAGTCGAGAAAAAGTTGCTGTGTTGGAAGCATCACGAAACAACATTCCAGTGATTGCTTTAATTGACAGTAATACTAACCCAGACAAAGTTGACATCGAAATCCCAGCAAATGACGATGCGGTCAAAAGTATTCAATATATCGTTAATGCAGTGGTAGGTGGGTACATGGCTGGCAAAAAAGCGAAATAACAGGAGGACTATGACAAATTTTTCTGCTGCTGATGTAAAAAATCTACGTGAAGAAACTGGTGCGGGAATGATGGACTGTAAAAAAGCACTCGAAGAATCACAAGGCGAGATGGACAAGGCTCGCGAATGGATTAAGCAGCGAGGATTAGCAAAAGCCGAAAAAAAAGCTGATCGCGAAACCAAAGAAGGCTACATTGCTTCGTACGTCCACAACAACAACAAAGTGGCAGCCATGGTTGAGATCCTTTGCGAAACTGACTTCGTTGCCCGTAACCCAGAGTTCCAAGACATGGCCAAGAATGTGGCAATGCAAGTTGTCTCAATGAACCCTTCCTCAGTCGAAGAGCTATTGGCTCAAGAGTATGTTCGTGGAACTGGGACTATAGAAGAGTTGGTCAAAGGTTTGAGTGGTAAAATTGGGGAAAAGTTTGTGGTGAATAGATTTATGAGGTATGAAGTGGGAGAGTAAAATATGGCAGAAGCTGAATCAGAAGCAGCAAGAAAGTCAGTTGGTCGAGATGCTGAGTTAGCGGAAGCAATGGGGCTGACGCTCAAAGAATACTTTCAATTACCGGAAGAGTTCAGAGCTAATCCAGCAAAAATCATAGCGGAGAACTCACGAATACAAGAGGTCTTAGCAAGAAGACATTTAAAGGATATAGCAGATTTAGCAAATGAACTTCGA
>CAZKNL010000013.1:8933-16014 GCA_964554155.1 uncultured Pseudomonadales bacterium
CTCCGTGATAATATCCCTCTGTGACAAAACTTCCTCGAGCGATTCGCCACTTAATTGAAAAATTTGAACGTTTACCAGGTATCGGACCGAAATCTGCGCAGCGCTTAGTGTTCTATCTCCTTCACAACCCTGAGCATGAGCTTCAAGACTTTGCCCAAAAATTAATTGCACTCAAACAAAACACTGTTTTATGTTCCCTTTGCCATAACGTGGCCGAAAGTGACCCATGTGAAATCTGTGGTGACGACACCCGCGAACATGATCTTCTTTGTGTGGTTGAACAGCCGTTAGATCTGCTCGCACTCGAACGATCTGGCAAATATGCCGGTAAATATCACGTACTTCACGGAGCAATCGCTCCATTAAATAATATTGGGCCAGACCAACTTTACCTACAAGATCTTTTACAACGCTTGAATGGAATAAAAGAAGTCATTCTGGCTACTAACCCCACTATGGAAGGGGATGCGACTGCTTTGTATATTGCTGAGCTAATCAACCAATCACTTGCACAAGTAGATCGACCACAAATTACTCGGATTGGTCATGGTCTGCCAATTGGAGCAGACATTGAGTACGCCGATGGGATTACTTTAGCCCGGGCACTTGAGGGTAGAAGATTAATTTAAGTATCAGCGTGGAAGTCCACGCTTTTGGATTGTTCTAGTTTGAGCTGTTTTGCATTCTTGTCACTCGAGGTGGTTTTTGTTATATTTTGATCTATAGAAGTGCTTCTCGGTCTGTAGTATTAAGGTTCTCTACTCCCCTGTAGAGAGGAAGGAGGCGACAATGCAAGTCATTGTCCAGTCCAAAACCTTTACTGTCACAGAGGCGCTTCGCGCTTTCATTGGGAAGCATCTCACTCGACTCTTCCGCCGCCGTGGCCGGGTTTCTCAAGTTATCGTCTATCTCGAAGTTGTACCAAAGAAAAAGAATGATCTTTTTGCAACTTCTGCCAAAATTTACCTCGGTGTTCCTGGTAAAAGTATTGTGGTTCAAGAACGTGCGGAAGATCTTTACTTAGCAATTGTTCAAGCTGCCCACAGTGCTGCTCGTCAACTCCGGAAGTTTAAGGAACGAAGAGTTCATCGTGTTTCAAGATGGGCGATTGCATAGTCAGTGTAAGAATAAGAGAGAGCCTACCCTCATCCCTTACCTCCGTGGTAGGATAAAGTTGTATGACTGACTCAGTTCAATCTGCGACACCCGCTACACCCACTTCTGCGGCAACGACCACAGCGCAAGCTGGGGAAAGTCCTCTGGACGTTTTAGATAAAATTCTCAAAGACGCCCAAGATAAAGCCACTGCTTCTGCCACTGATAAAGCAGCAGAAGAAGCTCGGTTGATTGCAGAAGAAAAAGAACGCCAACGACAACTTGATCAACAAAAGCTGCAACAAGAATTGGCCAATATTGAAAGCATGAAGCAGTCACCACAATATCAAGCAATGGTGGAACAGAAACAGCAACTCGAACATCAGCAAGAAGAACACTCACAAGAAATGGATGGCATGCAGATCATGCAGATCCAACACACAAAACTATAGAACTAGTTTCTAGTTGCTAGTCACAAGCAACTAACCACTACATATGTCCGGCTTTCGTCCCCCTCCACCTGGTTCTTTACCACCTGGGGTTGGTTCACCTGACATGCAGGATGCAATACAAGATATGGTGGGGACGCAGGGGCAAAAAACTTCGACAGCAGCTGGTTCAAACAACCCAGCTAACAACGCACTTACGTCAGCTCTTCAGGGCAAACAGGGAGCAAAACCCCAACCGGCTCGCTCGATTACTTCTCCCGTAGGTGAAGCAAAATATTTAGCTCAAGATATTGCCAAAGGGGTTATCGAGTTTCTTCCAGGACCACTGAAGGATATTCTTGGTCCAGCTTCCACTGACACGCCAGAAGAAGCGGCTAAAAAACAAACAATGTTACGCCGCTATCAACAACTGAACGCGGAAGATCAACAGTACGTTCAAAAAAAACTGCAAGCAGATGCGGCTATTAAACAAAAAGAACAAGAAGAGGAAATGAAGAAGAAACAGTTAGCAGCTCAACAGAAACCAGCTTTGGAAGAGCCACAAGGAAAAGTCCGTGGTGATAAGGCGACAGGCCAATCGAATAAGCAGCGTACCATCAACAAACTCCAAGATGACCGTAAAAAGATGAAGAGCTCGGGGTAGAGAAAATGGGTGATATACTAAACAGTAGTCAAATATGATTAGATTTTCCTTAGCATTATCTTTCTGTTGTTGCACTCCAGCACAAATGCGCGGAGTGTGTTGTTCGTAGATAAGAATTGACCAGAAAAAAAAGAAAAGAAGCAGACACCCTCCGTACCCCGGAGGGTTTTTTGTTCGAAAAAATTGTTTATAAAGAAAGAAACTATGCATCAAAAAAACGGAAAAGAACTACAACTGATCAGCACACAAGAACACTGGAAAGAAAAAGGTGTTGCTTTGGTGATTGCTCACCCAGATGACGAGTCGTTGTTTTGGTCGGTGATCGAGATTTGGCGTCAAGCAGATATTCCAGCTTTCGTCATTCTGATGACACTTGGACAGAAAGGTAATTTAGCAGGAGTAAAGCAGCAGGATCTCACAGAAGAACGCGTTACTGCAGAGCGCCAAAAAGAATTTATCAGTGCAATGTCTGTCTTGGGAATGAGTTATGTGATCTTGCCGTTTGTCGACTATGAACTGCGTTACACCTCAGCAGAAGAAATGGACAAAGCAGTGTTACGCATTCTGCGCGCCCACTCATTTGCTGCTCTCTTTTCGTTTTCTCCAGATATTTTCCTAGAAGATTTTGATCATGTTGATCATAATGTGACTGGCCAAGTTGCCGAAGTGGCAGCTGGGGGAGTGAACATCTCCCGTTTGATGCCTGATCTCCAGCCAGTACCAGAAAAACGGCCTGAACTTTGGTTGTTAACTGATGATCAGCATCGAGCTACTCATACTGCTCCGCTGACTCCAGAACAAGAAAAAGCTAGGCTCGATTATCTCCACTCCTTCTACCCTTCTCAGTTCCTAGCTGAAGATGAACCTCAGCACGCAGGAATCTTCGCCAAGCTGCCTCACTATTATGCTAAAGTACGATGAAAGGTGTCGTTAAATCTATGAAACTCTACAACACCATGTCCCGTACTGTTGAGGACTTCACCCCAATCGCCCCACCGGCAGTTGGTCTCTATGCCTGCGGATTCACGGTCTATGACTACACTCACCTCGGTCACTTACGCAAGTACACCATGGATGATGTCCTAATTCGCGCCCTGCGGCACGCAGGCTACACCGTCAAGTTTATCCAAAACGTCACAGACGTTGGTCATTTATCCTCTGATGCTGATACTGGTGAGGACAAACTAGAAAAAGGGGCCAAGAAATATGGGAAATCCGTTTGGGAAATCGCGCATGAGTTTGAAGATTATTTTTTCCGCTCGATGGATGTAATGGGCAATCTCCGTCCTGATGTCAGCTGTCGGGCAACAGAGCACATTGCCGAACAGCTAGACATGGTGCTGGAATTAGAGAAAAAAGGCTATACCTACGTGATTGAAGGAGATGGAGTGTACTTTGATACAGCCAAAGATCCTGAGTATGGCAAATTGGCACGTTTGCGACTTAAAGATCTGCAAGAGGGTGCTCGGGTAGAGAAAGTCGAGGGGAAACGCAACCCGACTGACTTTGCCTTGTGGAAGTTTGAACGTCCTGGCGAAAATCGGGCGATGGTTTGGGAGAGTCCATGGGCGAAGAGAAGTTTCCCTGGTTGGCACATTGAATGTTCTGCCATGGCGATGAAGTACTTAGGCCCCCAATTTGATATTCACACCGGTGGTATTGACCACATTCCGGTGCATCACACCAATGAAATTGCGCAAGCCGAAGCCGCCACTGGTAAAAAACCATTTGTCCGCTATTGGGTGCATCACAATCATCTGCGAGTCGAAGGCGTCAAGATGAGTAAGTCGCTCAACAATTTTTTTACCATTGATGACATTCAAAAACGTGGCTACGATCCCAAAGCACTCCGTTTACTTTTTTTAACCACTCATTATCGTTCAGAGATGAACTTCACTTGGGAGAGCTTAGAAGGGAGTCAAAAATCCTGGCACAAACTTACTCAACTGATTCTGGAATGTAAAACTGAACAAGGGAGAACTGTTTTAAGCGATGAGAAATTGAAAAAAATTGATCAATACCGTCAACGTTTTTTTGACTACATGGAAGATGATCTGAAAACTCCAGAGGCTTTGAGCGTTCTTTATGAAGTCACCAAATCAAACATTCCTGGACAAGATAAGTATGACTTGCTCTGTGAGTTTGATGAGGTACTAGGATTAGGTTTTCGCCAGTTGCAGGCTGTTACGACTCCGACCCAAATTATTGTTGATATGACGATACTGCCGAAGCCTGTTCAGGATGCATTTCATCACCGCCAAGCTGCTCGTGATGCCAAGGATTGGCAAAAGGCTGACCAACTTCGTGACGAGCTGGTCAAAGCCGGCTATGAGGTGATTGATAGCGCTACTGGTCAACAACTTCGCCCCATCCATCCAAACGCTCAAACAAAGACATAATTTCCGTATTCGAGCTATATGAATGAAGAACCCCTACTTGTCCAGACCAGGCTGTGCCAAGAATGGTGGGCAGAAGTGTCTTCCAATCAATCAGATAAATAAGAGGAATGACTCGTCGAGTTTCTCGGGTGTATTCAGCCAAGACGGTAACGCGTTCTAGAAGTTCGGCAGGAGAAAACGTACAACTCATGCAAACATAATCTGTTGACAGTTTTTCTAAAGCTGTTCGGAGTTGCGTACTATCATGGACAAAGGCAATTGATAAGGACAACCTTTTTAAAGCAAAAACCTTATCTACTCGCTGAAGGAGTTCAATTTCCTCTTGGTTTGGGGCGGTAAGTACAATATGATACATAGAGAAACTATTTTTTAATCAGAGAATATCTAAATTTGTGAGATATTTTCTCATAATAATAGATAATTATGTAGAATTATGCAAACCCAACTTACACTCGGTCAAAAAATTCGTTATGCTCGTCGTTCGATGGGTCTTTCTCAAAAGCAACTGGGTGAAATGTTACGTTTAAGCGATAAAGCAGTCAGTTCATACGAAGTTGATCGGGCAGTTCCACCTTTAGACACGCTCAAAGAAATTAGTAAACACACTTCGCGTCCCGTGTCTTACTTCATTAATGAAGGCACCAAGACAGAACAAACTATTGACGAAAAAATTGCTTCAATTGAACAGGAGTTGCAGGAAATTAGGGAGTTATTGCAGAAGCAAGGAGCTAGAACCTAGCACCTACCTCCTCTGAAACCATTTCCCGACCTCGGCCCAAGAAAATTTTTGGAGTGTTGGTCGGCCATGGGGGCAGCTGAACGCCAGGGGAGTACCTTGAAGTTTCCCTAAGAGGACTTGTGTTTGATCCTGAGTTAAAGGATCGCCAGCTTTGACTGCACTTCGGCAAGCCAAGTAGGCCAGAGTACGGTGAGCAAGTTCGTCAATGCCACTAAGTGGTACACCATTTTGAATATCTGCTAAAACATTTTCAATAACTTTTTGTGGCTGGTGTTCGCGAAGTAGTTCCGGCAGGGTTCGAACAACAAAAGTATTTTCTCCAAAAGCTTCAACCTCAAAACCAATTTTAGCTAGTGTGTCAATACTTTCTGCAAGTACCACTGCAAAAGAAGGACTCAAGTGCAACACAACTGGAGGAGAGAGTTCTACTTTTTTCTTTTCTGCTATTTGTTGATGGAAAAGATCCAGAAATTGCTGATAAAGCACACGCTCATGCGCAGCATGTTGGTCAATGATGATGAGCCCGTCTGCAGTTTCTGTAATAAGATAGGTGTTTTGAACTTGCAAAATAGTTTGTTCGCGAGCAGCCAATGCGTGGTACCAAGTTGGCAATTCACTTTTTAAGATGCCATGAAGCACAGGTAATGACCGATGAATGTAGGGAGACAAGGGACTCGAGTCATGCACGCTAAGGGGATGCAGCAGAGAAGTGGGTGGAGAAGTAGTTGTATAGGTAGTACTCGTCTGGTGTAAACATTCTGCAAGTGTTTCGCGGAGCACTTGGTTGAGAGTAGCTTCATCTTGCCACTTGACCATTTCTTTTCTTGGGTGAACGTTAATGTCTATCTCAGTTGGAGCAACTTCAATGAACACCACAAACGCCGGTGATGTTTTTGGTTCTAAGCTGCTGGCATAACTTTGACGAATGAGCGTCTGCAGTGAAGGTTGCCGCACTGGTCGACGATTCACTGAAATAAACTGGAGAGGTTGATTCCTGCGAGCCAGTTGTGGGCTGCCGATAAAACCAATCACTGAGATTTTTCCTAACTGATGTTGAAATGGCCACAGCTGTTTAGTTATCTCAAGTCCAAAAAGGTCTTCTAAACGTCCGAACAGCGTTGCTTGAGGTAAGACTGACAACAGTGACTGTCGGTTTTCACTAACATGAAACTTTACTTCGGGAACGGCGATCGCGATTTGGGTCATCACATCTAAGATGGTTTTTCTTTCTTGGGCAGCTGTGCCAAGAAATTTGCGGCGAGCTGGTAGCCTTGCAAAGATGTCTTCGACTATAACTTGAGTGCCAGTTGGCATTCCTACTAGAACCGTTTGACCAACTTTATTTTTGTAGATACGTAACTCCGCGCCTACTTCCTGTCCAGTAGTCCGCGACCGAACAGTCAAAGTACTCATACTAGCGATACTGGCCAATGCCTCGCCACGAAAGCCGTAACTGAGTAATCGATTAAAATCTTCCAAGTCGGAAATCTTATTCGTCGTATGTCGTTGAACTGCTAGAGGGAGTTCCTCTGCAGGGATGCCTACTCCGTTATCGCTGACGATGATCTGATCCAACCCGCCATTTTGCAGAGTAATCAAAACCTGAGTCGCTCCAGCATCGAGCGCATTCTCGACTAATTCTTTCACAATGGTAGATGGTTGTTCAATAACTTCACCCGCAGCGATTGCTGCAATCACATCAGCAGATAGGGGAGAGATAGGTCGACGATCAGGCATTCAAGTGTTCACCTTTATG
>CAZKNL010000013.1:16114-18649 GCA_964554155.1 uncultured Pseudomonadales bacterium
ATGTCCGCGTTCAAGTTCTTTCAAAAGCACTCTCGCTCGTTCGATCACCTTGTGTGGGACACCTGCTAAGCGGGCAACTTCCAAACCATAACTGTGTGAAGCTCCACCGTTTTTCAAAGTGTATAAGAAGACAGGTTGGCCACCTTGTTCTGTAACAGCCATATGTGCATTACGAATCTTGTCTGGATACTCTTCTGCCAGTCCTTGCAGTTCATGATAATGGGTGGCAAATAAAGTTTTTGGTCCACTCTTTCGGTGAATTAGCGATTCTACGACCGCCCAAGCAATACTCATTCCATCATAAGTACTCGTACCACGGCCAATTTCGTCCATCACTACTAAGCTGCGGTCAGTTGCATGTTGCAGAATCTGGGCAGTTTCCACCATCTCTACCATAAAAGTTGAAAGACCAGCAGTGATCATATCTGCCGCACCGCTACGGACGAAAACTCGGTCAGTCAAACTGAGTACTGCTTTTTTGGCAGGGACAAAACTGCCTAGATGCGCCATGATCACAATTAGAGCAACTTGACGCATCAACACTGATTTGCCAGCCATGTTTGGACCAGTCAGGAGGAGGAGTTGATTTTGAGTAGGGGTCAGTCGAACACTGTTGGGAACGAACTGATGTTTTAAGATCTGTTCAACCACTGGATGGCGGCCTTCTTGAATATCTAGCTGACCATCTGCAGCGAACTCGGGTCGAACGTACTGATTTTCAACGGCCACTTCCGCGAAACTGATCAAACAATCGAGTTCTGCAATTGCTGCTGTAGCGTGTTGCACCAACTGGATGTGCCGACGAATGTGTTCAACCACTTCCAAAAAAATCTGGTACTCAATTTGATCAGTCTCTGTCTTTGCATTCAAGATAATTTCCTCATGTTTCTTGAGCTCGGGAGTAATGAACCGCTCGGCATTAACCAATGTCTGCTTGCGCAAAAAATATCCAGGGACTAATCCAAGGTTTGCTCGGCTAACCTCAATATAAAAACCAAATACCTGATTAAAACGAACTTTCAATGAGGTGATCCCAGTTTTTTGCTTTTCGTCGATTTCTAGTTGAGCAATCCAGTTGTGGCTATTTGCTACAGTTGAACGTAGGTCATCTAATCGTTGGTTTACTCCTGCGCGAACAATATTTCCTTGACGCGGGTCAAACGCTGGGTCTTCAAGTAAAGTTCGATGCAAGTGGTCCCGCAGTTCGAGTAAGGACTGGCTCATTTGATCAAGATAAGGACTGAACAGTACTTGGAGTTGCGATCCTTCTCCTTCTTTTTCTTTTGCCAAAGTAGTTTTTTCTAAAGCAGTTCTCACCTGCCATATAAGACTGAACATCTCTGCCAGATTCTTCAGATCTTTGGGAGAACCGAGGTTAAGTACAATCCGGGAAAGCAGTCGCTCGACATCAATTATTTGACTCAACTGCTGTTGGAGGGTGTTTCTGAGTTCGGGATGTTTCATCAAGTATGAGACTCGATCTAGACGTTGTTCAATCTGTGTCTGGTCAGTCAGCGGTTGGCGCAGCCATGCGCGGAGTAATCGTCCACCCATTGCTGTTTTGCTATGGTCAATGACTTGAATAAGTGTGTTTACTTGCTGGCTTTTCTCTCCCAGAGCAGTTCTTAAGCTGGTAAAAAGCTCCAAGTTTGCCATTGTCGCTTGATCCATTTCTAAGTGTTTTGGGGCAATTAATGGTTGTGGAAACTGTAAGTGAGGTAGGCTCATTTTTTGGGTCGACTCGAGGTAACTGATCAATACTGAGACAGCCTGTTGAGAAAGACCCGTCTGAAAGAGCAAATGAGTGACCGCGCCCACCCCGAACTGGCGTTTGATTTTCTGTGCTGAGTTTTTAGTGGCGTTCGTCCAGTTGTCAAAAGTTGTTATGCAAGGAAAAGTCTGTTGGCAAAGTGCCACGATTGCAGGCTGATTGAGCTGAGAGTTAATCAGTACTTCTGAAGGATGAAGCAACGCAGAGAGCTCTCCCAACTGGCGCTGCAGATTTACTAAAGATGACCCTGACGATTCTATCGCTAACTCGCTGATCAAAACTTGCCCTGTACTTAAGTCAGCCGCAGCGGCGACCAGACTTTCTTTGCCAAAAGCGAGTGTCAGGAGATAGACATGTTCTTTTCGTTCGAGATTTTTCTCGTCGAGAAGCGTCCCTGGTGTGACAACTCTGACGACTTCTCTTTCAACCAGTCCTTTTCCTGGTTCAGTGAGTTGTTCACAGATGGCTACTTTTTTGCCCGCAGCGATTAACTTATATAAATAGTTATCTAAAGCATGGTATGGCACTCCTGCCATGGGAATCCGGCCATCTTTCCCACGAGTGCGACTCGTTAGGGTAATATCAAGAATTTCGGCACCTACTTTGGCGTCATCCAGAAACATTTCGTAAAAATCACCCAACCGATACAACAAGATATAGTCGGGATACTGTGCCTTGACGCGTAGATACTGCTGCATCATCGGATTAGAAAATGCACCAGTTAGTTCTGTCATGTCGTACATACTCTTCAACAATATCACGTT
>CAZKNL010000014.1:0-1915 GCA_964554155.1 uncultured Pseudomonadales bacterium
GAAAAAAACTTCTCAAAAAGCCCGCAAAGAGATAGTCCCATTGGTAAGGAAGTAGTAGACCTAAAAAGTTGTAAGGATTGCTTAAAGTAAACATATTCAAAAAACCTGGAAATGTCATTTCTTTCTTCCCAAGCAACTCACCCGCTGTCGCGTGATACTGCAACCAAGACGGCAGAAAGCTGAGAACCCTGACCACAAAGATCAGTAAAAAAGTACGCAGAACTTCAATGTGTTCAATTAACCAGCGAAAAGAAACGCGATACCACTCGAGAATTTGTGGGAAAGAGGTTTGAGTTTGTTGTGCCATGATCTTATTATAACGGTTCTCAGAAACTCATACTCCCTTGATTACCTTTCCATGATACGCCCGAAAAGCAACTGGTGACAAAAGAGTCGAAAAATCGAATGACTTTGGATACGCTGAAATAATTTTTTGCCGTTGCCGCAGTAATTCAAGAAAATGAAGCACTGTTTGGTAAACAATTTTCAGATACAACTGTGGGCCATAGTGAATCAGACTGTACACGATTGCCAATACTTGAAAGAGCAAAATATTCGGCAGGTTTCGTAGAATGACTTTCGTCGGCCAGGTCATCCAGATCACCCAAATCAGATTCCGATATGTTTGGAAAATACAAAAAAAACTTTTTTTACCAGAAGTAAAGTTGCCGATATGATGAGCCATCATGTTTTTATTTTTGGCAATCGTTGCCCCAATTGACCGTGCGCGGATAGATAACTCCACATCTTCAATGTACCATTCAAGTATCTCGTTAAAGTAAAAACCGAACTTCCTTTTCAACTTTTTCAAGAGGTTCACATGAATCAACAGACAGGCTGCCGAAGCTAACTGGGTTGGAGTCTGCGAAGAGATATTATTCTTGGCATAGCCCGATTTAAAGTACTCCACCCCGAACGAGTCTAAGACAGGACCATTGCCAGAGATGATTTTGGGGGCAATCAGATCCAGTTGACCCATAAGCGTTTTGCTACCTAGTCTATTTTTATCTGCTTTTTTTTTCATTTTGATCAACTCTGTAAAAAAGTTGGGCACTACCCAAGCATCATCGTTTATGAGCAAAAGGTAGTCCGACGTATAGTTTTGTAGCGCAAACTCAATTGCCTGGTTATGTCGGAGGGCATATCCTGAGTGAGGAATAGCTTTTTGGATATGCGAGATATACCTGGAAAAACCTGGATGTGTTTTGATGGGGTACTCAGTATTAATGATAATGTTGAGCTGAATTTTTTTTTGAGCTGCTCGAACAAGGGACAAAACGGACTTTCTCAGTACATGCAGGTTTTGTTTGCCAGTCGTTGGAACAATTGCAGTAATCTTGAGCATTCGTTATAACTTCATAGCAGTGGCCACACTTTATCTTTTTCCGACATCGCACTCACCTCAAGTGGCCACTCAATCCCAAACTTTGGATCATTCCAGCGATAGCCGACCTCATCTTTTGGCGAATAGAAATTACTCATGAAGTACTCAACAATAGTATTCTCTTCCAGCGTTTGAAACCCATGGGCAAAACCTTCTGGCACATATAACATCGTCTGATTCTCAGGCGTTAAGACCACTCCGAACCATTGCAAGTATGTTTCAGACTCTGGTCGAACATCAACTGCCACATCAAAAATTGAACCGTGTACACATTGGACCATTTTTTGCAGAGGGGTAGGAGGATTTTGTAGATGGAGTCCACGAACCGTCCCCTTTTTTACTGAGACAGAACGATTCACTTGAACCACAGTAAATGAGACTCCCTGCTCCTTTAGTTCATTTGAACAAAACACTTGCGCAAATGATCCTCTTTCATCAGCAAACATTTCAGGTTGAACAGTAATGGTGCCATTTTTTTGTTTGCTGAACTGCATATACATCATCATACCAGCTTGCTCAAGAAACTGAGAG
>CAZKNL010000014.1:2015-17650 GCA_964554155.1 uncultured Pseudomonadales bacterium
TTAAATTTGCATCTGTTTAAGATGAGTCTGCGTGGGATCGGCGTACTCAATGCTGATGACTTTCAAGCGAGCGGAGAGGATCATTTTCTACTGAAGCTTCAAGAATCTGGAAAGATCCATACGATCGTAGATGTCGGCGCCAACACAGAAGCATATGGCGTTAATTACTTTCCTGACGCGACCATTTTTGCTTTAGAACCACACCCAGAAACATTCAAAAAATTAGTTGCCAATCCAAAAAATAAAAATGTGCGATGTTTTAATCTTGGCCTGAGTGATAAAAGTGGGAAAGCACAGCTCTGGGACTACGCTGATCATGCAGCAAAGAAACACTTACAACTGACCTCTCAGCTCTCTTCACTGCATCGTGAAGTCATCGAGTCCCTCCATCAACAACCTGCCAAATCTTTTGTGGTACAGCTGACCGCGCTTGATGAGTTTGCCAAAAAACAGAAGATCTCCCAGATAGATCTGTTAAAAATCGACACTGAAGGCTTTGAGTATCAAGTTCTCATGGGCGCAAAGAAATTAATTGCTCAGAAAAAGATCAAGATCATTCAGTTTGAGTTCAACGAAATGAATGTATTTAGTAGGGTGTTCCTCCGTGACTTTATGCAACTACTGCCTGGCTATCATTTTTATCGTCTGATGCCATATGGTCTTTTTGATTTGGCAAACTATCGCCCAGTGACCCACGAACTTTTTGCGTATCAAAATATTATTGCGCTTGAGAATGTGCTACCATGAATACATGCCTCGCTCACATACAAAGACCGGTCCGTCTTTTTCCCCTTTTTTGAGCTCACCTCGTCTTTTAGTAATTGGTTTTATCTTGATGTTTGTCGGTGGACTTGGTTTGTTTTCGCTTCAATCATGGCAACTGACTCAACGACCACAAGTTCCCGTCCTATCACTTGAAGAAAAATTGCATTCGAGGAACTTCGCTTTAATTACTAATCCTGAATGGAAACAGATTCTCTCCCCTGCTCAATATAATGTGCTACGAGAAGGTGGAACTGAGGTACCTTTTACCGGCAAGTATGTTCATGAAAAGCGTCCTGGGACCTATGTAACTGCTGATTGCGGTGTCCCTGTTTTTCGCTCAGAACAAAAGTTTGATTCAGGAACAGGTTGGCCAAGCTTTACAGCACCGTTGAACGAAGATGTGCTCATTTTACGAGAAGACAGGAGCCTGGGCATAAAAAGAGTTGAAGTGATCGAGAAAACGTGTAACAGCCATTTAGGGCATCTTTTTGATGATGGGCCTGAGCCAACTGGACTTCGTTACTGCATCAACTCAGAAGCATTGAAGTTTATTCCAGACCCATAAACTTTCTCTGCCTTGGAACGTAGCCATGATCGCCCACCAAGGTTTGACAACCTCTCAAGTAGAAATACTGCGTGCAGAACGGGGCTGGAATGTTCTTCCACGGCAGCATCAACAAACTATTGTTGGCCTGTTTCTCTCTCAATTTACCAGCCCGTTAGTTTTTGTTCTTGTGGTTGTGAGTGTCATCACTTTATTCATGAGAGAGTTGAGTGACACTGTGGTGATTCTTTTGGTGATTGTCTTTAATGCCTGCATTGGCACGTTCCAAGAATTTAAAGCCCTCCATTCTCTACAATCGTTGAAAGAGCTGTTGACCCCCAAAACAAAAGTTTATCGAGATGGGCAGTTAGTTGTTTTAGATGCAGCAGAGTTAGTCCCTGGAGATATTGTTTCCCTTGAAGCTGGAGACCGTGTGCCGGCTGATGGTTCTTTTTTAGAAGCTCAGAATATGACTGTTAATCAAGCACAACTCACAGGAGAAGCATACCCCGTTGAAAAAAATAGTCATGATCAAACCGATATTGCGATGGGCACTTTGGTTGCCTCGGGTAGAGGTGTGATGAAAGTGGAAAAGATTGGTGAAGCAACTGCGCTTGGGCAAATCTCCAAGAATGTTGCAGACTATATGAGCGAACCAACTCCGTTGGAAAAACAACTGGCTGGTGTACTCCGAGGTGTATTGATTATTGTTTTAAGTGCTTGTGGTCTGCTTTTTCTGATTGGTATAGTTGAAAAAATTCCACTTGAGGCATTGTTTAAAACAATTGTTTCTTTAGCTGTTTCCGCCATTCCAGAGGGTCTTCCAATTGTGGTGACTGTCACTTTGGCAGTTGGTGCACTGAGGATGAGTCAAAAAAAAGCAATTCTGCGAAATCTCCCTTCCGTGTCTACCCTCGCTGGTATTGATGTTATCTGTACTGACAAAACCGGAACATTAACAGCAGGGAAAATTGTTTTGGATAAATTGCTGAGATTTTCAGCGGGTAGTTTTAGTCAAACTCGCTCAAAGGAACTGCTCCAGTTAGCTGTTCTTTGCAATGACGCGCATCTTGGGAATCAGGACATTGGAGATTTATTAGATATCTCTTTATTACGAGCAGCGGTAAATCAAGGTTTGAGTACTGAACAAATTCGGAGTGAAGCACCGAGAGTTGCTGAGATGCCTTTTGAAAGTCAACAACGCTGGCAGGCCACCTTACACCAACTCGATAAAGAGAGGTTATTAATTGTCAAAGGTGCTCCTGATTTCGTGCTATCACGAAGTACTCACCTAAATAACAGATCAAAAATAATAATTGAAGAACGAGTTCATCATCTCACACGTCAAGGCTTGCGAGTTTTAGCAATTGCCCAACGTAAAAGTAAATATTTACAACTGGGAAGTTATTCCGATGTCAAAGATCTGACTTTTGAAGGACTGTTGGTGTTCTCTGATCAACTGCGCCCTGATGCAGTTGAAGCGATCAAACGATGTCACGACGCTGGCATCCAAGTGATTATGGTCACTGGAGATCACCTAAACACAGCACTCTCAGTCGCTCACCAACTTGGTTTAGACCAAAAATCTGATACAGCAATTTTAGGTGAACGGCTTCATGACTTCACCCATTCTCTAGAAAATCTGACTGTGGTAGCCAGAGCAACTCCATTTGATAAGACCACTTTAATCGATCACCTCAAAGCTGAGCAAAAGTTGGTAGCAATGACCGGTGATGGGGTGAACGATGCGCCAGCTTTAGTTCGGGCTGACATTGGCATTGCCATGGGAAAATCAGGCAGTGATGCAGCTCGTGAAGCGGCAGATATGGTGTTAGTTGACGATGCTTTTTCGACTATTGTTGATGGAATAAGTGTCGCCCGTGGCATCTTTGAGAACATCCGCAAAGTGATTAGTTACTTATTTACTACATCATATGGAGAAATCGGTGTGATCTTCATTGCCCTGATTCTTGGTTTTCCCTTACCCTTACTTGCTACACAAGTGTTGTGGATGAACTTGATTACGGATGGACTGCTCGACATTAGTATCTCTACTGAACCAATTGAATTAAACATCATGAAAAAAAATCATCTTCGTTACAAAGGTCCAATTATCGATAAACTTTTGTTGCTGAGAATTGTTCTTTTAGGAACAGTCATGTCAGTCGGCACAGTTGTGATTTTTATGACTCAGCTTGTGAACGGCTTGGCATATGCTCGGACCGCTGCCTTGATTGTCTTAGTATTATTCCAATGGTTCCATGCTTTTAACTCTCGTCATGAAACACAATCAATTGCAGAAATTGGGGTTTTTACTAACAAAGCAGTGATTACTGCAGTGGTGTTTGAAGTTATTTTATTAGTCCTGGCCGTGTATCACCCATTTTTTCAACTGTTTTTGCATACTGTACCAGTCAAGTTTGAAGTCTGGATGGTGGCAATTGCAATGAGCTCAGTGGTACTGTTCGTGGAAGAAATTCGTAAAGCAGTGTTCCGTCAGTTTCAGCAACTCGCCACTACTCACCATCTTTCTGACATATCGCAATAACTCCATTTGGTTGGCGAAAGCGAAGGAGTCGATTGAGTGCATTTTTCCAACCGAATCCTTTGGCAAAAGCAGATGCCGTCAATAGTTTTTCAATTCGCAGCCCAACCTGTTCCAACTCAAAACAAAATAATGGGACTGAATACAACCGCATCTGGGCATTGGGATTTTCTGGCAAAACCTTTTCTAGACCTGCATTCACTGACACACTGATGACTGCCCGCCCTTCTTTCTTGAGCACCCTAACCAGTTCTTTTAAGACTGAGAACGTCTCAATTGGCCGAATATGCTCGAGAACTTCTAAACAGACCACTTGGTCAAAGCTGTCTGCTGGAAAAGGTAGTTGAGTGAGTTCTGCATACTGGAACTTCCAATGAGGGTATTTTTTTTGAAGTTGACGAAGCGTTTTTTTGGTAATGTCTGTGCCTGTATATGCGAGTTTAGGAAAGCGCTTCGCGAGAACTTCTTCCAACTTCCCTCTGCCAACTCCGATATTCAACAGTTTTTGTTTGCCATGAATGTAATGCTGAACTTCTTTAAACCGCCACTGCTCCATTGGATAATCAAATCCTGGCTGGGTAAATTTTTGATCCCAGAATTTACCGGTATTGTGATCAGGGAAAAAATCTCGCTGAGTACGGTACGTCTGCAGCGCTGCTTTGGTATTTTTGGCAGCAATTAACTCTTTCCGGTGTTGTTCATACCACAACGCAGTTTCAAGTTGATGATCCAATAAGGATGGAGTAGCAATCATGGACGGTTAGAGTAACAGATGATTGTAAAAATATGTGGATGAAAATCAACCATGAGTTGAGCGTATAATCTTGTTTTGCCTTTTTATGTCAAAACTTCGTATTTGTATGGTGTCGTATCACACCTGTCCGCTTGCTTCAGAAGAAGGCAAAGAAACAGGTGGGATGAATGTCTATGTGCTTGAGTTGGCAAAACAGTTGGCTATACTGGGACATTCGGTTGATATTTTTACCCGAAGTCAGGATCCGCAAAACTTGCCAATTGTCCAAGTCGCGGATGGTTTGCGTTTGATGCACATTGTGGCCGGTCCTCAACACAGTCTGCCTAAAAAATCATTGGTGGAGTTTGTTCCAGAGTTTGTGGAGAATATTCTTGATTTTTGTCGTGTTGACCAACCAAGGTATGACCTGATCCACTCACATTACTACATGTCTGGATTAGCGGCTTTGTCCTTACAGAAGGAACTCCCAGCTTCTCTTCCCTCTTTGAAGAATCCGTTGCCAATTATTTCTACCTTTCACACACTCGCGTTGATGAAAAACTTAGTCGCTCGTGGTGAACTTGAGACTGAAGATATGCATCGAGTTGACGCAGAACTAGAACTCGTCAAGTCCTCAGCGGCGATTATTGCACCAAGTGAAAGTGATGCCAGTTATCTTGAGTATTTATATGAAGCGCAAGCAAACTCTATTGTGGTCATCCCTCCTGGCGTTGATACTGAAATTTTTCACCCGATCAAAAAAACTGAAGCACGGCAGTTTGTGGGTGCTGATTTACAAGAAAAAGTTGTGATGTTTGTTGGCCGCATCGAACCATTAAAAGGGATCGACATGTTGATTTATGCGTTCAAGATTGTTAAACACGATCATCCAGACTGGCCATTAAAGTTATATATTGTGGGTGGCGACGTTTCCCAGAACACATCAATGTGGTCTGCTGAGTTACAAAAACTGGAGAAACTCCGTAAGTTGCTGCACATTCCAGATATCGTCCACTTTGTAGGCCAGAAACCTCAACATCAACTCGCCTATTTCTACAACGCTGCTGACATTGTGGTGATGCCTTCGCACTATGAATCTTTTGGGATGG
The DNA here is from genome assembly GCA_964554155.1 of uncultured Pseudomonadales bacterium. Taxonomy (GTDB): domain Bacteria; phylum Patescibacteriota; class Microgenomatia; order UBA1400; family PJMF01; genus UBA924. The sequence goes on from CAZKNL010000014.1 coordinate 7,712, forward strand.
CAGCGCTGGAAGCAATGACTTGTGGAGTACCAGTGATTACCACCAACGTGGCCGGGATTTCTAGCTTGATTGACGAACGAAAAAAAGCCTTGCTCACTTCAGTGAACAATCCTCTTTTACTTGCTTCACAGATTGGGTACCTTTTGACTCATCCCAAAACGCATGCTCAAATTAGTGCAGAAGTCAAAAAAAAGGTGCATACTTTAGACTGGAAGAATGTGGCAGAGCAAGTCGCTGAGGTCTATAGAGCATGTCTGACATAACTGCAAACACCTCACATCAGTTTTTTATATTTCGCCATGGGTTAGCGACGTTGAGTACTTCAGGTTATGGTGAACAGATTTTATCGGCCGCTCTTCTTCCTGAAGGTGTCCCGGCAGTTGAACGGTTGGGACAGTTTTTGAAAGAGATGCCCACTGATTTTCATTTTTCTTCAGAAGTCCCCCGGTGTCGACAAACTGCCGAGATTGTGCAGAAAATTACTGGTAAAAAGTTTCAGTTCGATGCTCGTTTGAATGAGTATCATCAAGAACCATTTGTTCAGTTCGCTGATCGAGTTGAGGGTTTTCTGAATGATGTGATTGAAAGAGGTGACCGCTATAAAGCTCATCTTGCTGATGATGTACCTGTTTCCATCGTCATCTGCACACATGGGGCAGTCATCGCCGGCATCAAACATTTTTTACTGGAGGGTACTTTTAGTCAAGAATATCAGCTTGATTACACTCAGCCTGGGGAGCTGCTCCAGATTTGGAACAAGAACGTTCAGTTGCACATTTTTAATTAAGTTTCTTTTCTGAAACAAAAAACCACCTCTAGATGGTGGTTTTTGACTTGCTTACTGTTGGTACAGTTTTAGCGAGAACTGAGATGTTTTTATCCTCTCATAAAGTTTAGCAAAAACAATTACTAAAAATAAGATTGTGGAGCCGAGGGGAGTCGAACCCCCAAGCAAGATTTCTCAGTTCTCGCCCTGTACCATACAGCGACCCCACTCTCCCGAAGAATACAGGGCAAACCTTTCAAGAACTGTAGAAAGTAAAAACTGCAACACAAACGCAATTTTGTTGCAGTAATTTAGATTTAAAGAAACTTAGACAGCAAACAGGATTAATACGGATTTTTAACAGAAGTGATGCACACCCAAGCGTTCAAGCTTTTTGGTCATAGTGAAGTTTTCTTAATTAACTTAATCACTCCTTTATTAACATCAACCTCTAATAAATCCCCATCCTTAAAAAGTTGGGTGGCAAACTTAGTCCCTACAATACAGGGTTTGTTCATCTCCCGACAAAGAATGGCAGCATGAGAAGTCAATCCACCAGTATCAGTGATTACTGCAGAAGCCTGCCGCATCAGAAAAACATAATCTGGACTGGTCATAGGGGCCACTAAAATATTGCCCTCTGGAAATTCAGTAATTGTGTGTGGGTTAAATACAATGGTAACTTGTTGGGTAACTTTTAGATTTTTTCCTTTACATGCTACTAAACCAGAGAGTTTTTTCACCAATGAGTTACTAGATTTTTGATTGGCGAAGTTCTTCCAAGCTTCTGATGACTCAGTTTGAGAAAGTCGTGCGAATGGATTTGGAAAAGAGAACCCACAAGATGTCTCAACTGTTTGCTCTTGGCCAGTTTGTAGCAACTTTGTGATCTCTCCAAATAAGTACATTCGTAGGTTTTCGAATGAAATACCAAGTAATTCTCCAATCCTTTCGAGTAGTACAGTCTTTACATGAAAACTTTGTAGTGAATAAAATTTTCTTTCATCTTGCCACAGCGCATTTTGCCACACTGTCTGCATTATGTTTTGGATCTCTGCATCGAGTTTATATTGAGTGATAAGTTGTTGTTTTTGTTTTTTTAACTCGGCCAGTTGTGTCCTGAGCATTTCTTGAATATTAGGCACAAGCTTCTTTTTTCTTTGCTGAAAGAGCTTTACATCCAAAACTTTACTACCACTATAGTTATTTTGCAGAAAATAATACTTTTGTTGATGTCTTTCTAAAGATGTGGCCTTCGCTAACTCAACCTCTTCTTTTTGGTTGTATGTTAATTGTTCAGGAGTAGTGAGTATCTGTAATACTTTTGCTATCTTCGTATCTTTCACAACAAACCTTTTTAATTTTGACTTAAGAACTGTTTCTGCACCATAGTTACCAATTTCTGCTGGAATAGTAGGTAACCAAAAGTTAATTAAAAGTTGCTGATATTTCTCCAACATACTGATAAATTCTGTTTTCGATTTCATTAAAGGCAACCGAAGTAGTAGATTCTTCTCAAACGCAGTAAGTACTTTGAGAGCTGATTTATATTTCCGTTTACAATCCATTAACTTTTGTTTATCTAAAACTTCCTGTTCAAACATCGAAACAGTAAAGTCTGTCATCTCCTCCATACGGCACAACCAGACCATTTGATCTTGGTGAAACAAGAGCAAGGTGACTGGAAAATAGAGAGTATCAGTGAGCTTCGGAAGTAGGCAAGCTGCTTCTACATAGTCAATAATATAAAATGGATAACCAGGGATCGGCCCCCATCGAAACAGTTCATCGTTTTTCCAATCAAGATAAGATTTTGTTGTTGGAGTTTTCAAAGTAGTAATCGATCTCGACTGCATAATATAGAAATGTTGCTCTGGAATCATTATAGCTCAAGTTTCGGGCTATAATCTCAAGGTGACTTCACACTCCACTGACTCTCTCTTGCCCAACCTTCGCACTGCTGAGGATCTAGAAAAATACTTAGCAACCAAAGGGATAACCTGGACTGATGCTCACCTGCCAAATCCAAGTTTGTTTCGGGAAACATTTCGGGTCAATATTCCGATCTACTATGCAAATTTAATTAACTGGACTAATCCATCCGATCCACTTAAATTGATGGTTATTCCAGATCCTCGCGAAAAAAATACGAAGGACTATGAGTTAACTGACCCAATTGGAGATCGAGCACGAGAAGTTGTGCCTGGCTTGCTCCATCGTTATCCAGACCGCTGTTTGCTTCTCCTAACTTCTTATTGCTTGGTTCATTGCCGCTTCTGTTTCCGACGAGAAACCGTTGGCAAAGTTCGACCTGTGCAGTTCCAAAAAATTCAAGCGTACTTAACTGATCATCACGAAGTTTCAGAAATTATTTTTTCTGGTGGTGATCCATTTACCTTCCCGATTGGTTTTTTAGAGAGTGTGATTCAACATTTGGCTCCGTTGGAGCATATCCAAAAATGGAGATTCCATAGTCGTGTGCCGGTGGTCAATCCATTGGCAGTTTCTGCGGAATGGATAGAGCAACTGCATACACTTCGTTCTACGTATCACAAAAAGGTGAGGATCATTATTCACATTAATCACCCGCGAGAGATTACTCCCGAGTTTATAGGGCTCGTTAAAAACTTCAAAGATGCGGGTTGTGAGGTACTGTCACAAACAGTGCTACTCAAAAAAATAAATACAGACACTCAAATATTAGCAGAGCTCTTTACCAATTTACATGCAGCGGGTGTTACTCCCTACCAACTCCATCACTTAGACCAAGTTGTTGGTTCTCATCATTTTCGCGTCTCGATTGAAAAAGGGAAGCAGATTTTTGCTTCTTTAGACGATCATATTTCGAGCGAAAACTTACCACGGTACATGCTGGATCTACCAGGTGGATTTGGTAAAGTTGAAGTCAAAGAGTTAGAGGATCTTGGAAACCGAAAGTATCAAGTCAAAACATTTGAGGGATTAACCATTCAATATCAAGATCACGCTGACCCAGATTCCGTTGTCGAAGAAGCTCCGCACAATGTGCCCATCATCACTCCAATGTCTGCCGCAACCTGAAGCAGAGGTAACCAATACCAGGCGTTTCCTACATATTTTTTGTTCTTCACCATTGCCCATGCTGCATATCCAAGTAGTGCCGTGACGAGAAAGATGAGGGCTGCTGTTGCACCTAGAGATCCGAGAATCAGCCCAAACAAAAAATTTCCCAGAATATATCTTCCAAAAACTAGGAGTGCTTTTGGCCGCAACACTTTCCCCTGAACATCTGACTGTGCAAACCGGGTAAACATTTTAGTAGTTTGCAGAAAGGAAGTTGGTGGTGACCATAACACTGTAGCCGTCGGACAAAAAATAATTGGCACGTTGTTGGTAACTAATTTCTTAGCAAGTACAAAATCTTCACTGGTTGATAGGTTTGGATCAAAACCGCCCATTTTTTGCCAGGTTTTTTTATGAATCAGCATAGAACGAGTTGCTGGAAGGTACGTTGCGGGATTTACTCGATCTGGCATTACTAAAAAATACGGAATAACTGCACGTTGGAAGCTCGTTTGTGGTTGACCGATTGCATATCCAGCGATGACTGGGTAGTGTTGACTCTTTTGATTTTTCTGACTTTCTACAAACGTTTTGACCAACTCTGCCAACCACTGTTTATCTGGAAAACATCCTGCATCAGTGATGGCGATCAAGTCGTTTTTTGCTAAGCGAATTGCCTCGTTTCTGCCTTGGCTGCGATTGGAAGGAAAAGACTTGCTCATAATTTTTAGTTGAGGATGGCGTTTGCCAAACTTTTTAATGTTTTGGAGCGTTTGATCGTTCGAAGCGCCATCAGTAATGACAACTTCGGCTGGTGGAAGTGTTTGTTTGAGCAACGATGTGAGTAATGCCCCAATCGTAGCTTCTTCATTGCGAACAGTTACTATCACCGAAACTGGCAGAGCCAGCCGAGATTTAGCTTTAAGTTTAGTTTTTGGCATTCATCACTTTCTCAAAAACATTGATATAGCTGTTGGTAATTTTTTCAAATTGATAGTTCTGCATAAATACTTTCTGTGCTCGCTCACCTATTTTCTTTGCCTGCTGTGGATGTTCTAACAGATAGAGTATTTTCGCGGCAAGATCGTTGATCTCACCTTTTTTGGCTAGCAAGCCAGTTTGCCCATCTTCAATAATTTCAGGTGTTGGCCCACAATGAAATGCCACAATTGGTTTGGCCAATGCCATTGCTTCAATCGTGACCATTCCAAATCCTTCGAGTGCCCAAACAGATGGAAAAACACAGATGGTTGCTTTAGCCATAACCTCTAAGGGGTCTTTCACCCATCCTAAGAAATGAACGTATTTTTCTAGTCGATACTCTTTGACAACTCGGTTGACTGTTGTCTCAAATCCGCCATCGCCAACAAAAATCAGCTGAGCGTTTGGGAATTTTTTGACCACGTGAGCAAATGCTTTGACTAAAATATCTTGTCCTTTGTGCGGCTCCATCCGCGACACACAGACTAGGGTGGGTTGGCTGAAGTTATTTGAAAGATGATACTTGGATGCTGATAATCCATATCGTGCACATGGTAGAACACTGATTTTACTTGGTACAACGTGAAGCTGTTTTACTAAATATTTTTGAGTGTAGGGAGTTGGGACGATGATTTGACTAGGTAAAGATTGAACCAACCAATACAACAATCTCGGCAAACCACCGAACTTGTTGAACACCGTTGTTAACGGGGCAAACTCAACCCAAACCACTGGAATTCCAGACAAACGAGCCAGCGGCGTCACAAGAATTTTTTCCATAAAACCCGACATCAAAATCAAGTCTGTCTGACGAGATTGAATAACTATCCATCCATATTGGAGCGCAGCCAGTGGCCATAGTATTGCTGCTTTAATCAAACCTTTCCAGTCTCCAATCACGTCAATTTCAATTGGAATTTTTTTGGTTGGGATGTTTGCTTTTGCCAGCATTTTTTGGAACGGTCGAAAAGTGACATATGCAAAAACTTTGACACCACTATCTTGAAGAGCCATCAAGAGATCTCGGTTAACTGTTTCTGCCCCACCAATCCCGAATGTTTGACAAATAAAAGTCAGCTGACGGAACTTCGATCTTGCCATCTTATCCTTGACCCCAGAGTTGTAGGTAGGATTGGGCGAGCTGACTCCAAGTTTGATGACGTGCCCAACTGCGCGCAGCTTCGGAGATTAGCGGGACTTCTTTGATCGCTGCAACAAGTTCAGAACCCGGTTGAGCAATCAAGATCCACGGAGCAAATGGAGTCATTTCTAGATAATCTTTTTTCAAAGCTGTTGCATAGGCTGCAACCACCGGCACTCCTGCCGCCAGTGATTCCAAAATTGTTAGGTAGCCAGAAACTAAACTGCAGGAGTATTTTTGATAGAGAGTTGGCTGTGTGACTTGTGCACCTAAAAAACGTACTGACAATCCTGCCTGTTCAACGAACCATTCGAGTTGTTGACGAAGTGGTCCATCACCGACGATATCTAGGTGGTAACCTTGATAGGTTTTACTTTTACCATTCAGTTCTCCATCTAACTGCGCCAAAACTTCTAAATACTGCCAAATACCAGTGTCTTCGTCTAATCGGCCAACAAATACAAACGTCCCAGGTTTTGCGTTTGACTGTTTTTCCACAGCAATGTAACTCTGATCAACTGCCCCAAAGGTAGTGATGGTTGGCTGAACTCCATACCACTTTTGATGAAACTCTCCCACACACATATTTCCATCGCTCAACACTTCAGCCAACTGATGCCAACTTTGCTGTCTCCAGTTTGGTGGTCCAGGTGGTTCGTAGCCATGAAACGTCGTATATATTTTGGGCAGTGACCAACTGGTTAATAACGGCAATAACCAAAAAAAGACATCATGAACGTGAACTATATCTGCTGCTGCAAAAAGCGATTGATGTGCTTTGACCCAACTCCACATACTTTTTTTGAGGTCAGGATTTTCTGGAGACGGGGTGAGCGGAATGCGGTGAATTTTTATATTACGGTGTTCTTCAAAAACTGGAAGCGCTCGATCATACCGCTCAGTAACTACTGTAATTTGCACATCTGGACGCAACTGTAGCAACGCATCACAGAGTGATACGAGATGTTTCTCTACTCCACCTATAGCTGGCCAATATCTTTTGCTTAAAAAAACAACGTGCATGCAAGGTTCTTGTAAGTTTGGTTCGTTAGACTGCTTTTCAATAGAGTTTGTCGGAACAAACTCACTTGAAGGAGGATACATGAAACACCCACGAATTACCAATCAGAGCTGGTTGAAAGGAACTCTCATCATCGGACTGATTCTCTTTTTTGGTCAGTCACAAACACAGATGGTGAAAGCAGCACAAACCAAAATATACACAGAGGATTTTACGGCTTCTCCTTTACAGAATTGGCAAGTTGTCCAGAACAAACAATGGTCCGACCCACAAAAGCCCTGTATGTATCGGACCACTCCTGCAGAGTGGACAGTTACCCAAGGCAAAGCCAAAATCCAGCTAGATAGTCCACCGTGCGTGACTGATTTTGCACCAACCAATTTAGATTTGCGCGGACTTTCTGAGTACACGGTTGATTTTAAGCTCAACCTTGCAGGTTCAATTGATATGGATCGCTCATTTGTTTTTCTGTGGCAGAACCCAAATAACTGGTATGACTTGAAAATGTATGGCAACAGTTTTCAAGTCCAAAAAGTGGTCAACGGTCAAGTCTACCAACTGCCAAACTCGCTGGCTCACTTTCCTGTTCAACCAAATCGTGAATACCAGTTTAGTATCTTGGTTGTTCCCCAGCAACGAATTAAAGTCACAGTTGAAGGTCAAGTGATTTTAGATATTGGCGAACAAGCACCTTTTATTCAGCCAACTGCTCCAGAAACTGTGGCGCTTCGCGGTGGTGTTGGAGCAGTTCCGCAATCAATCAGTATATTTGATGATGTGATTGTCAGCGCTGATGTCCCCACTGAAACTTCTACTTCTTTGAACGTGCCACTCTTCAAACAAACTGACCCAATTTGGAGAACTGATGAATATGATCATGGCCATTTGTGGGCAAGTGATTCAACCATGAACCGTTGGGGCTGTGCTGTGACATCAATGGCAATGATTCTGAAACACTACGGTATCAGCCAACTTCCTGATGGCCAACCTACTACACCTGAAAAGCTCAACAACTGGTTGAGAGAACAGGCTGATGGATATATTAACGGATCGGTGAACTGGTTAGCCGTGACCCGTTTGACCAGACTAATGAGTGGAGTGTTGAACACACCGAAGTTGGAGTTCACTCGTGCCGACGGTTCTCAAACACAGATGGTTGATCTTGCTAAAAAAGAAATCCTGGCAGAGAAACCCGTCATTTTGCACATTCCTGGGCACTTCTTCGTGGCAGATGGGATCAATGCTGTAGCCAAAACTTTAATGATTAAAGACCCTGCATATACGTACACCTTGTTGAGCCAACACCAACAAAATCATGATGAAGTTGATTCAATCCGCCGTTTCCAGCCGAGTCACACTGACTTGAGTTATCTTTTTATCACCTTCCCAGAAGGGGCAAACATTGAGGTAAAAAACTCCAAGGGCGAAGTTGTCCAAACACAACCAACTACCGAGTACCTTCAGGCTTTTGAAGATGATCACAAAGGCGCGGAAAAAAGTCCAGTTTTGCAACAGATTCTGATTGCCAAACCGGAAAGTGATACGTACAGCTTGACGATCAAACAGAGTGAGGCAAAAAGCTACCAGTTAGGTATTTATAGCTACGACATAGCTGGCAATGTTAAAGTTGCTCAGAAAACTGGGGTGGTTGGACCCGAAGGGAAAACGATTCCCGTGAAGTACCAAAAAGAGGAAGTCACTCAACCTCAACCAGAAAGTTCGGAGAGTACAGTCACTTGGGCAATTTTTCGCCAAGAGTTGGCGCGGTTAATCCAGCTGCGTAAAGTCGTTCGCTCACTGCTGACTGCGTACTTAGAGTACATCGCTAAAGTGGCGGACAGAGCTCCCCGCTCACATCAACGACGGTATGTCTCTCTAAGCGAGTACTTGCTGCGCGGTTACAAACCCTTCATCAAAAAAGAGGCATACCAATTACTTTGGCAAGAACTCGAAAGCTTGAAAGTACAAACTCAGCAGCAAGGCGAGTAACTCCAGATCTTGATATAATCTGGCGATGCATTTTTGGCAAAGCCTGACGCAACCACTGATCGGTCTGTCACCCATGGATGGGGTGACAGACTTTGCGTTTCGTCACATTACTAAAAAATATGGAAACCCAGCAGTCGTCTACACAGAGTTCACCAGTACCGAAGGTGTCTGCCACGGTGCCACGCAACTCTTAAAAGACTTTTTATATGATGAGTTACAACGACCCGTCATTGGCCAAGTTTACGGCACTACGCCAGACTTTTTCCGCCAATGTGCGATTATTCTTTGCCAACTTGGTTTTGATGGGATTGATATTAATATGGGTTGCCCAGCTAAAAACGTGGCTCATTCGGGAGCGGGTGCTGCTTTAATCAACAATCCTAAACTGGCTCAACACATTATCCGCGCGACTAAACAAGGAATTGCTGAGTGGCGGAACGGAGCGACAGTTGATGACTGCGCAGATATCACTCCAGAAATTGTGGCTGAAGTGAAACAAAGACAGTTTCAACTTCCCCCAGCTTATCAGCAACCCAGAGATATTCCGGTTTCGGTCAAAACACGTGTTGGCTACGAACAGCCCGTGATTGCAGATTGGATCCCCAGTTTATTAGAAATGGATATCGCTGCAATTGCTCTCCATGGTCGGACACTCAAACAACAGTACAGTGGTTTAGCAAGCTGGGAGCTGATCGGCCAAGCGGCAGAGTTGACTAACAAAACAGCGACCCTTTTACTCGGTAATGGTGACATCAAAGATTTAGTGGACGCTTACCAAAAAATTCAAACTTACAAAACTGACGGCGTCCTGCTCGGTCGCGCTACCATGGGCAACCCGTGGGTGTTTCAACCAAATGAACAGCCGGATGAAATGACCCGTTTCCAAGTCGCGCTAGAACACGCCCAGCTCTACGAACAAACCTACCAAAAAAATGAAAAATATAACTTCCTGCCAATGCGCAAACACTTAGGGTGGTACGTCCATGACATCCCCGAAGC
>CAZKNL010000015.1:0-6310 GCA_964554155.1 uncultured Pseudomonadales bacterium
TTTTGGATTACTCTTAGGCATTATGATTGTTTTACTCACTTCTACCCTGGTTACTTCACTGATCAGGGAAATTCCCTATCTGTCTGAGGCAGTCGGAGTTGAAGTGCCTCGGTGATATGTGATGGTTCAATAATGGGGTTTTCTTCCAGGTCAGCAAGTGTTTGGGCGACTTTAATTGTTGACCAGTATCTTCTGGTAGTTAGGTTAAGTTTAAGGGCTAGCCGGTTTAGCTGTTGTTTGGTCTGTGTTGAGAGATTGGTAATCGTTTTCAACTGAACAGAGTTGAGTTGACTCACTGTTGAGGCTGCAAACTGTTTATAACGCAAGGATTGTCTTTCTCGGCATTGCTGAACCTGTTTCCTTGCCATCAGAAGCTGTGGTGGTTGTGCCTCTTTTTGATTAAAAATTTTCCTTTCTTGACGAACTTCTACATATAAATCAAAACGATCAAGTAGCGGCCCAGAGAGTTTTTGTCGATATCGTTCAATACTCCCTGGTGAGCAGGTGCATGTTTTAGTCAGTGAACCAAAATAGCCACATGGACAAGGATTGGTAGCTGCTAGCAGGCAGATGTTCGCTGGAAAAGTTGTTTTGCCAGTCGCGAAAGAAAGAGTGATTTGCCGATTCTCTATGGGTTGTCTTAACATATCAAGGAGTGGTCCAGGAAATTCCAAGAACTCATCAAGAAAAAGAACTCCTTGGTGAGCTAAAGAAATCTCACCGGGTTTTAAGGGGTTCCCTCCACCTAAAAGTCCTGTTCGAGAAATTGAGTGATGAGGTGCCCGAAAAGGTCGTCGAGTGATCAGGCCAGGTGAGGATGTACTGACTAAAGAATGAACAGCTGTCACTTGAATGCTCTCTGTTTCATTCAAATGGGGTAAAAGCTCTTGGATTGCTGTGGCTAAGTGGCTCTTCCCTGCTCCGGGTGGTCCTGAAAGAAGGAGATGGTGTCCGCCAGCCGCAGCAACAATAAGGGCTTTTTTAGGATACTCTTGACCAACAATATGATCGAAAAGCTGAAGGTCATTGGGGTAGAGGTTTTTAGAAAGAAACTGTTTGGGAGACAACTGCCGTAAACGAAGTTCTTTGCTCTCCGGAAACTGTAGCACTTCTTTTAAGTGTTGGATCGGAAAGACCTCTACTCCACTGAGTGTACTGACTTCCTCGCAGTTCCCTTGAGGAAGTACGACTTTGGTAAACCCCAGTCTTTGGGCTCCGAGAACTAAAGCGAGTGCCCCAGTAATTGGTTTAATTTGTCCATCCAGAGCAAGCTCACCAAAGAAAATAATCTTTTCTGTTTGTAGCTGGAGCTCGCCATACATTTTGAGCAGACCAACTGCGATGGCTAAGTCAAAGTTTGTCCCAGTTTTTGGGACAGCTGCCGGAGCTAAGTTGACAATAGTCCGCTTACTGCGGATCCGAATACCACAGTTTTGCAACGCAGAAGTAATTCGTTCTTTGGCCTCTTCTACAGCTCGGGAAGCAAGTCCGATTAAAATAAACTGAGGAATGCCTTGCTTGCCATCCACTTCAACTTCAACAGGATATACCTCTAATCCAATACTGGCAGCAGAGTACGTTCGAGTGACCATGCACGAAGAATATACCTACTGAAAATGACACGAACTGTAGAAAAATTACCGCCCAACTTGCTCGATTAGTCGATTGCAGTAGCCGAACTCATTGTCATACCAAGCGATAACTTTCACTAAATCGCCGTCAATCACCTGAGTTAAAGCCAGGTCGACAATAGCACTTTCTTTTCGGCCAATAATATCGTGAGAAACTAGAGGTTCATCAGTAACAGCAAGTATCCCTTGCCAACGAGGGTGTTGGGTTGCCTCACGGAAAGCTTGATTAACTTCTTCGACAGTTGTTTTTCTTTTCAGGACAAAAACCATATCTGAAAGTGATCCCACTGGAGTAGGAACGCGCATTGATAGACCATCAAATAAGCCCTTCAATTCAGGAATGACTTCGGTAGTCGCAATGGCTGCGCCAGTTGTAGTTGGAACAATGTTCAGAGCAGCTGCCCTGGCGCGTCGCAAATCTCGGTGAGAGTTGTCATGCAGATTCTGATCATCGGTATACGAGTGAATAGTCGTCAACGTTGCTTTGGCAATACCAAAAACACTGTGCATGACTGCAGCAACGGGCGAGATACAGTTGGTAGTGCAGGAGGCGTTGGAGATAATTGCTGCACTGGAAGGTTGTTCACTCACCCCAATTACATTAGTGACGACTCCACCTTTGGCTGGGGCAGTGATAATCACTTTTTTGGCTCCAGCTGTAAGGTGAGCACCAGCTTTGTCTGCGGAAGTGAAGATTCCAGTTGACTCAATCACAACCTCAACTCCTTGAGCTCCCCAAGGAATTTTCGCTGGATCGCGTTGAGCAGTGACCGTGATAGTGCGTCCACCCAGGGAAATCGTCCCAATCACTGGATTTTCATCAGTTGCCTCTTTAGGAGACTGTGTTTCAGTGAAGGTGATTTGTTCGTTGAAAAGACCATAGTTGGAGTCATACTTGATCAAGTGCACCCAATCTCTGACTGGCATTGATCCTGAAGTGTTGATTACTTTTAAATCAATTCGATCACAATGATATACCCACCAAATTCGAAATGCGGTGCGACCAATTCTGCCAAAACCATTGATTCCAAACGTCTGCATAGATCTCCTTCACTTCTCTTCAGTTTTCTTGATATTCTTTCAGTATAGTTACTCTAACATTAATTGCTGACGGCTGCTTCAATAGCCGGTAACGTACCATGAGCCAAGTAATAGATCATTGCTCCCCCACCAGGGCAAATGTGACTAAAGTTTCCAGCTTGTTCGAGCTCTAAAATATCTACAGCTGCTTCAGTATCTCCACCACCAATTAAACTAAAAGCACCACTTTGAGTTGCTAGCGAAACAGCTGTCCCGACAACCAATGTCCCAGCAGCGTGGGTGCCATCTTCGAACTTGCCCATCGGACCATTCCAGACAATTGTTTTTGCTTGTTGAATGATCTCACCAAATCGCGCTGCTGAAGTTTCAGAAATGTCGAAAGTATCTTCGGTAATATCTGCAATTTTCATTTTTTGTTGCAGGGTTTCACTGTAGGTGAGTTGTGATTGATGCGCTTCTACTGCCAGTTTTCCACCTACTAAAATTACATCTGCAATTGCAGCCATCTTTTCTAATAAAGGTAACTTCGTTTCTAGTTTCGCCCCACCTAAAACAAACACAAAAGGATGATCGGGCTTCTCTAAAACTCTTCGCAAAGTGTGGATTTCTTGCTCAAATTGAAAACCAAAAACAGTCGGAAGTACTTTCGGAATCATCACGATTGAAGTGTGTTCTCGATGTGAAGTTGCGAACGCGTCATTTACAAAAAGATCATGACCAACTGCCAGTTCTTGAGCGAACTGCAGATTGTTTTCTTCTTCACGTGAATCAAAACGCAGGTTTTCATTCACAGTTAACCATGAACGAACTTCATTTTCATTAAACTCGCGCATCGTCGGTTGCTCAAGAAGATTGTGGTAAAGCAACTCAGTAACTGGTAGCAGAGAAAACTCAGGGCTGTTTTGAGGATGGTGACCGCGGTGGGCAATCACTGTCACATCTTTGGTTTTTCGTTGCCAAAGGTTAATCAGTGTTTCGAAGCCGTCTTCCATCCGAGTAGTATCAAAAAGACCATCGCTGTTTTGGGGTAAATCCAAATCCAACCGGACCAGAACTGATTTACCCTGTACTTCAGTATCGCGCAAAAATTGCATACTCTTCTTTAACTCGCAAACTCAGTCGGGACGTCATTACTGACGTATGTCCCGATCTCTTCACCTTTGATTGCTTTTTGTAAATTATCTTTCTCAAAAAGTTCGAAGACCATCACTGGCATATGGTTATCACTACTCATGGCAAGGGCTGCAGTATCCATTACTTCTACACCTGGCATTGAAATTGCATCGTCAAAGTTGAGTGTCTTAAAACGCTTGGCATTTGGATGTTTGAGTGGATCTTTATCGTAGATGCCATCTACTTTTGTTGCTTTCATCAACACATCACAGTGAAGTTCCAGTGCATGCAGTGAAGCGCCAGTGTCAGTAGTCACATATGGCACGCCTGTACCTGCTGCTAAGATCACAACGCGACCTTTTTCCATATGACGAATAGCGCGACGGCGAACAAAACGTTCTGCGACAGCTGGCATTTCCAGAGCAGTTTGCACACGAGTAGGTACACCGACTTTCTCTAAGGCGTCTTGCAGTGCTAGTGCATTCATTACTGTTGCCAGCATCCCAATGTAGTCAGCAGTAGCTCGGTCAATTCCATTTTTCGAACCTGACATACCACGGAAGATGTTTCCCCCACCAATTACCACTCCAATTTGAACGCCAAGATCATAAACACCTTTAATTTGTTCAGCGACACTCATCGCTGCTTTTGGATCTATTCCATACTCCCGTTCCCCGATTAATGATTCACCACCCACCTTAAGCATAATTCGTTTAAAACGAGTGTTTGACATACTTTCTCCTCTTCCTTCAATTCAGAATTTACTTTCTGAACTTTGCTTGTACACGTAAGAACTTCCACCGCAACTCTTCCGCGAATCGGAAGAAAGGGTAAATTGGTGGGTTGACTACCAGATCATAGGTTCCGATGAATTCAACTAATTGTCCACCAAATCCTTTTTTAAATCGATGAAATCCAAACCATGGATCTTTTTCTTTTGGTTCTGGTCCCAACGATCCCCACATATCAAACATCCGACAATTATTCGCTTGGCCAAACTTAATCATCTCCCACATCATAAGATTACTTGCCATCACATCACGATGAATATCACGGGAAGCGCCATAGGGATAGTACAACACGCCATTAAACATAAACATGATCCAAGAAACGAGTACTTGCTCTTGGTAGATAGCTTCAAAAATGCGCATCATGCCTGATTTTCCAACTGTCTGCCACATCTTTCTAAAATAGTCTGGTGAATGGGCGTAAAAACCCTGACGTTTGGTTGTTTCAGCCAAAATTGCTAAATGATTCTCAATTCCCTGTTCAGTCGTATTCTCAAAAATCTGGACGCCTTTTTTAAACGCCAAATTAACATTGTAACGAGTCTTACTTGCTAATTGGCTAAACAGTTCCTCTTCTGAAGGAGTCAAATCGAGTTGGAAGGTATACTTTGTAAAAAGTGGTCGACCTGGTTGTGCATTTTGAGAAACCAAGAACTTTTTAACTTCGTCGAATCCAGATATGCTACCAATTGGTAGAGCAACATTGGGTTCCATTTTGACGAAGAGAGCATTATGACGCTTCCCCAATTGAAGCAAAGCACTTAACTGTTCTTCTTCAGGCATTGGACCTTTTGGAAAGTATCCAGCCGTACCACCAAAAACAGGCAGTTTATGGAAAAAAATCTGCACGCCAGAAACAAGTTTTTTACCATCAAAAAAACCAACACGTTCAACTTCGACACCAGTTTTCTTGCGAAACTCTCCCCAAGCCCATGACTGAAGAGGATGTTGAACAGTGCTATCAAACACTGAGCGTTCTTCTTCGCGAATAGGTCTGAGTAGCATACGGTAGAATTATAACAACAAAATAGGAAGGAAGTGATGTGAATACTGATGCTCAGATCTACACTACTTTTTCAAAAAAGTTTCCACATCCAAGTTACCACTAAGCACATCATCTAAACTGACATCATCGTTAAATTGTTCTCGCCCAGTTGGTTTTCGGTTGTAGTCGTCTGCATACTGGCCAAATGTTCCGAAAGTCGATGGTCGACTGTAGTGAGCCATTTCTTGTTCAACTAAATGCTCAGGAATGTCGTGGATGAATCGGCTTGGCATTGCAGCAGTTATGCTTCCATAGACAAAACGTTTCCGTGCATACGTCATGTACAATTTTTGTTTAGCACGAGTAATTCCAACGTAAGCTAATCGTCGTTCTTCTTCCATTTGCTCTTTGTCTAACAATGAACGTGAATGTGGGAATAGGCCCTCTTCCATTCCCACCATGTACACAACTGCAAACTCCAAACCTTTGGCTGAATGAATACTCATGAGAGTAACAACATCTTCTTTTCTTTCAGTAGTAACATCTGCCATGGCATCATCTTGGATTAAAGAAATATTTTCTAAAAAAGTATCAATATCATGAAACTGACTGGCTACTGAAAGTAACTCTTGAACGTTTTCCAAACGACTCAAGTCATCAGGATCTTTGGGATCATAACGATCAGTATATTGAGTAACTTCTAGAATTTTTTGCAAGGTTGCGAGAGGTTGGATTTGGCTGGGAGACGTTTC
>CAZKNL010000015.1:6410-12286 GCA_964554155.1 uncultured Pseudomonadales bacterium
TGCGCATTCGTGCGATATAAAATGACTTGGTCAGCATATTTATTGGATAAATTTTTTGTTTGAATATACTGAACAACTTTGCGTGCTTCATCTTCTCCACTGTCTGCTTCATACATCACGATTGGATCTTGTTCTGTACTTTCTGTCCACAACTGCAAAATTGGATGGGAAGTATTTTGAGAAATCACCTGTGTGGCTGCGTCAAGAATGGTTTGAGTAGAACGATAGTTCTGTTCTAAGCGATACTCAACGATCTGCGGAAAGTCAGTTTTTAAGTTCAACATGTTGCGATAATCTGCTCCGCGCCACGCATAAATGGACTGCGAAAAATCACCAACAACATACAAATTTTGTTGTGGCATGCTGAGCATTTTGCTTAAAACATATTGTGCTTTATTGGTGTCTTGGTACTCATCAATTAAAACGTGAGAGAGTAACTCTTGATAGGACGCTAAAACGCCAGGATGCAAACTAAATAGTTCAATCACCTTCAATAATAAATCATCAAAATCAACAGAATAATTTTTGTGCAGTTCATGTTGGTAAAGCTTGTAGGCACGTGCCACAAATTCCTGATACTTGCCTTTGGCAGCTTGGGTATACGCTTCGACATCAACCATCTCATTTTTGGCTGATGAAATGCTGGCTTTAACCGCTTTAGGGTGAAACTCTTTTTCAGAAAATGAATGCGTTTTGTAAATTTGTTTTAAAAGATCAAGTTGATCATCACTATCAAGAATTAAAAAATGTGGTGGTAACCCAATCAAGTATCCTTCTTTTCGCAAAATCTTAGCGCAAATTCGGTGAAAAGTGCCAGCAAAAGGTAGCTGCTGACCAGTGATTTTGAACATTCGTTCACCAATTTCCTGTGCAGCTTTATTGGTGAATGTTACCAGTAGAATGGAAGTAGCGGGAACATGTTGTTCAGCAATCAACCACGCAGCTCGCGTCGTCAGTACCCTTGTTTTACCAGAGCCAGCACCGGCTAAAACAATTGCAGGTCCATTGGGGTGTAGAACTGCCTGTTGCTGTTGCTTATTCAGAAGTTCCAGAAGTAAGTCTGGCATAGGCAGTTCATCCTAACACACTTTCCTGATATACTTTGGTTAAATTATGCCGTCTCTTCCCCGAGTAACACTAGAAGTTCGGACTGCCCGAGAAAGTCTACAGACTCCTGAGGCTGCTGTTCAACTCTTTGCTGCACTTCCTAACCCACCTCATGGAATTTTGCAGGCTTGGAAAAAGGCAGTTCCGTTTACCTTTGAATTTTTAAATCAAGGTCAAACTATTTATGAATTAATTACTCTTCCTGAGTACTTAACAGAGTATCTAAGTAGCCAGTTGACTGCTAGTTACCCTGAAGTTTTGATTAAAAAACTCGAACATAATCCTTTAGATGAATTTCACCATCCACTTCCTAAACAATGGGGCGAAGTGGTATTCACCGCCCCAGCTTGGTATCCGGTTAAAACATTTCGTGAGACTGGGGAGCTTGATCCTTTAGCAGTTGTGTTATCCTCACTTGCCAAGCTAGCGGAAGGCGAAACAGCTTTGGTCCAGCTGCATTTGCGAAAAGCACGCGAAGGGTGGAAACGGAAAGCTCATCAGACCTCAACGAGTTCAGACCCAGCGAATCCTCCTCAAGCTCCGGCAAGTCATCAAGCAGCGGTCAGCAAAAAACTTGCTTTAACTTCATTTCAAGTCAGCTTCCGCTTTCTCGCTCAAGCGCAAACTCAAGAACGAGCTGATCAAATTATTCATGGTTTAGCGACGTCCTTGACTGGTTTGCAATCCGAAACAAATAGTCTTTTATATCGAACACCATTTCTCGGTAAAAAACGTTTATTTCGCGACATCCTACAAAGAGAGAACTCTGGTCTGATTCCGGGTTTTGAAAAATGGCAGTACTTCTCTGTTGATGAGTTAGCGACGCTCTGGCACCTGCCAAATAAGCAGCTTTCTACGATTAGAAACATTGCTTGGGGGAAGAACTTATTGGGTGAGCCACCAGAAAATTTACCGACGTATGCACACCTTCCTGAAGAAGAGCGAGTGAATGTCAATTTATTTGGTCGAACTGAGTTTAAAAATCAGGAACACATCTATGGTATTCGTAAGATTGATCGTCGCCGACACATGTATGTGATTGGGAAAAGTGGAACCGGAAAATCGACGTTGCTCGCTAATATGATCATTAATGATCTGAAACACAATGAAGGTCTGGCTGTAGTTGATCCGCATGGAGACTTGATTGAAACGGTTCTGAACTATATTCCCCGTCATCGTATTAATGATGTGATTGTGATGGATCCAGCTGATACCCATTCTGTTGTCAAACTGAACTTATTTGAAGGTGGATCGCTAGTTCATCGTGAGTTGATTGCTTCTGGAATTGTGGCAATTTTCCAGAAAATGTATGCCAACTCCTGGGGACCACGATTAGAGTATATTTTGCGGAATGCACTGCTCACACTCCTTTCAAGAAACGCCAAGCTCGAAGATGTTTTACGGATTTTGACGGATAGTAAATATCGTGAACGAGTTGTGGAAACTCTTGATGATCCTGTTTTGAAAAATTTCTGGGAAGCTGAGTTTAATACTATGCAGGAGCGTCTGCGGACTGAAGCAATCTCGCCAATCTTGAATAAAGTTGGTCAATTTGTGACTTCGCCGTTAATTAGGAACGTCGTCAACACCACTACCAGTTCTTTTGATATTGAGACGATCATGAATGAAGGCAAAATTCTGCTGGTCAATGTCTCCCAAGGAAAATTAGGTGAAGATAACAGTGCGTTATTGGGGGCAATGATCATTACCAAAATCCAGTTAGCTGCCATGAATCGTGTCTACATGGCTGAAGAAAACAGACGCGATTTTTACTTATACATCGACGAGTTCCAAAACTTTGCGACAACCAGTTTTATTAAGATTCTATCGGAAGCGCGTAAATATCGTTTAGACCTGATTTTGGCCAACCAATACATGGCGCAAATTCCCGAGGAGGTTAAAGATGCAATTTTCGGTAATGCCGGAAGCATGCTCAGTTTTATTCTGGGTGCAGGTGACGCCGAATATATGCAAAAAGAGTTTGGGGGCAAGTACTCACCAGAGGATTTAGTATCATTAGGCCGCTATCAAATCATTAATAAATTGATGATTGACGGTCAAGTCAGTCACCCCTTTCCTGCCTATACGCTCTCCCTTGCTTCTTCACGAAACCAGAATCGCGAAAAAGTTTTAAATGTGTCGCGGGAACGGTACGCCAAGCGGAACTAGAAGCTGTACCAATAATTTCCTTAAGGTATACTCAGCTTGATGCCAAAGTACATTATTGCCAACTGGAAGTGTAATAAAAACGAAGTCGAAGCCGAACAGTGGGTTACTGATCTTGCTGAGTCAAAGGTAGTTGAGCAGTCACCAGAATTAGTAGTTGTGCTCTGTCCTTCTTTTCTCTATCTCCGCCAACTTGTTAGCAGAGTGAAGGGTCTACAGTTGGGGGCTCAAGCAGTTTCCAACTACCCAAACGGAGCGTATACCGGTGCTATCTCCGCACTTCAAGTTTCTCAATATGCACAGTACACTATCCTTGGACATGTGGAGCGACGTCGTTATTTTAACGAAACAGAGCAAATCATTGCCCAACAAACACGTCAAGCCTTAGATGCCCAACTTACCCCAATTATTGCAGTTGATCACCAAACTTGGTTACGGCAACTGAGTGTATTCAATGCTGATGAACTGAAAAACTGTATCATTATGTATGAACCTCCTGAAGCGATTAGTATAATGGGTGATGAGAAAGCAGCGGATCTCGATCAAGTAATCAAAGCAGTTGCTGAAATCCGTAGTCAATTTGAGATGAAAGCTGTTTTGTACGGAGGATCTGTTTCCGAAAAAAATGTGGCAGCGTATATCGCCCATCCAGCTCTTGATGGTGTGGTTCCTGGTGCAGCCAGTTTAGACTCACTCCAATTTATTGACTTAGTGCGCCATGCCCATGCAGCACTCACGAACCAAAAGGCATGAAACTCACTTCTCTGACCGTTTTTTTTCCTTGTTATAACGAAGAAGCGAATGTCCAGCTGATGGTTGAGCAGTTCCAACGTGTGTTACCGAAAGTTGCCAAGAAGTACGAAATCCTGGTTATTAATGATGGAAGTTGTGATCAAACTGAAGCAGTTGCTCAGCAACTCAGAAAGCGAAACGCACATATTCGAGTAGTTAATCACCCACGGAATCTCGGATACGGGGCATCTTTACGAACTGGTTTCCGTAAGGCTAAATATGATTGGATTTTTTTCACAGATGGAGATATGCAGTTTGATGTTTCTCAACTCCTTCAATTTATTCCATATACTAAAACTCATGATGTGATTATCGGTTATCGAAAACGTCGAGCTGAAGGGAATATGCGGGCGCTTAATGCACATCTCTTCAAAATTTATATTGATCTACTCTTTCGTTTGGATGTTAAAGACATTGACTGTGCGTTCAAACTGCTCAAACGAGAAGTTATTCAAGTTCTGTCTTTGCAATCAACGGGAGCATTCACCAGTGCTGAGTTTTTATATCGGTTAAAAAAACTAGGGTATCGTTTTCGACAGCTGCCAGTTGATCACTACCCTCGCCAATTTGGTACGCCAACTGGTAACCATCCGAAAGTAGTTATTAAGGCAGGTGTAGAAGCCTTGAAAGTTTATCTACACACAAAGTTTGACTCATTATGGTCCCCCCGTTACTGAGCGCACATCGTAAATATGAATATCAGCAGTTTTTGCGAATAGTGGGAACCGTTGTTGATAATAACTTTCATTTCCTTGTAACCTGTTCAACTCTTCAGGACCAAAAGCGACATAGCTAATGTTGTACTTTTTGAGCAGCTTGTTAGTGAGTGGTCCACCTTTATATAACACAGTAATATCGTTTTCTCTTTCCTGATAGAGAAAACCAAAGTTCCATGCCCAGGCAGGATATCCTAAGACAATTGATCGAACTCCCCATTGCAGAGCTGGGTGATTATGAGTTGGTGCAACTAAAAAGACAGATCTTGGATGAGTCTTTTCTCGGATGAGTTGACCAAGCTCGATCTCCTCGTTACTAGAGATTCGATACGATTGTTTACTAAATTGAAGTAACTTTGCAAGTTCAAGCATACCCGTTGCGGTTAAAAGAATAAAAAATAAAATTGTCAGTATTTTCCCTCCAATTTGTTTGTGCCAAAGCTGTTGGAGAACTAACGTTGCCAACCCGGAAAAACTGAGATATGCCCACAAAAATAGTTTGGAGTTGTCCCATTGGATTGGTTGAAAAAGAATAATATTCCCCAACAAAAAGATGACAAAGCCAACATAAAGCGTCACTCGTTCTAAACGAGGAAGTTTCAACCATGCTATAGGGATTCCGATAACTGCAATTGGTAAAGTAATTCCCCAAATTTCCCACCACATCTTCAACCAGTAGAAAAAATGTTCAACCTCATTTTTACCATGTGGAGCTGTCCAGCCAATCATGACCTGCATGAATCGGGGATTTTCGATTCCACCTTTGATAAAAATAGCGTATAAAATTATCGATAAAGCTCCAGCAGGGATTACATACCAAAGTAAGTGTTTCCACCAACGGATATTTAAAATTGCCCAGCATCCGCTCAAAATAACCAGCACAATGAAACTATGCATGTGAGTGATCGGCAAAATTCCCGCTCCTAAACCACACAATACCAAAATAATTTTTTGAAAAGGTGTGAGTGCAATGATTTTTTTAGGTTGGACTTGTTTATGTAAAAGTACCCACAATACTCCTACCATTACCCAAATTGTGATTGTCATACCGAGTAAAAACGCACGTTGTGGCAGAAGCATTGCGTTGACAAAGTT
>CAZKNL010000015.1:12386-13998 GCA_964554155.1 uncultured Pseudomonadales bacterium
GACGGGATCAAAAAAGAAGCTGTATAGGGAAATCCCCCACGAATTAACAGGCCTGTAATTAAGTTCGTCAAAAATCCGTAGGTAAACTTCCCACCAGAGTAGTATGGGTGATACGCAAACCAATCACTTGGGTTTTTATAAGCAAATATATTTGCCATTGCAATATGAAGTGACCAATCACCCCAAACATGCACATGACCTGCCCACAAACCGTCTGGTCTCCATTGCAACATGCCAGAAAACATAACTGCGAAGTAAATAAACCAAGTAAAAAATAAAAACAACAAAGTTCCAGTATGCCTTTTCACGAGTTGGTGCAGAAATGATGAACTCTTAGAGATAGTTTTTAAATTCTTTTGAGAAGACATTGCTGTTTCAACGGTGCAATAAAAACTTGATTGCCTGTTTGAAGAAGTTCTGAGCTTTCTATTTTTTTAGTAAAGGCTAGATCCTGAGTACTGATTGGTCCAAATATAACCTGGCCGATTTGTGGAACAGTTGCCCAGAATCCACCTTCTTTTCTCCGTTGAATATCTTTATAAAGAGACTGATCCGGAACGATTTTAGAATAAAATAAGTAGTAGATATAGGCTTGATTATAGTTTGAATCGATTTTCCAAACATGGCAAGACTGACTTCTAAGGATTGTGAAAGCTTCTGCTAAACCATTAGGGAAAGAGAATTCAATTCGTGATTGATATATTCCCCAATACTTTATTGAAAAAGCAATATAGTGAATGATAGTTGCCAAAAAAATAATAGCCAAAACACCACAGACTACTTTTTTGTGAAAGTACTTTCCGATGAATGCAGCGATTTTAGACAGCCCTATCACATTTACAATCGTTAAAATTGGCAAAAGATGAATAATTCTATTCAAGTGATATGGATCGTCAGTTAAAGAACCTGGAAGAGGACTGATGATAATCCACCAAAGTAGAAATGTCAGATGTAAATGGTCATTGATCTGCTTATGATCTGTGTGTTTCTGTCGGAAGAGAGCAACAAAGCTCTGCAGGCACACATAAACTCCAACCAACATCGGAATAAGCATTACCAAAGGAAACGTTGGTGCTCTGGGAACCTGATGTAGGATCCACGGATCCCCTTTACCGAACAAAAACTGGTAAGAGAAATAACGGTTATACTGAGAGACAAATTCAACTGCCGGGTTTACTTTGTTGAAAATAGAGTCCAGTTGAAATCGTACATTGTATACATCAGGTTGAGAAATAGTCAGCCACATCATCGGACTAATTACGACACTGAATACTGTTCCAGCGATCACAATCATTTTTCTTAACTGTGGTTTCTTCCACCATAACAATCCAAAGAATCCAACTAAAAAAAGTGGGACAAATACTTTTTGCGTTTGATAGGTGTAAACAAGTAAAGCCCCCGCAATTCCAAGTTTTACTGCGGTAAGCCAACTTTCTTTTCTAGATAAGACGTTGTTATCATCACTCACGGTGAACTGCAAACACATGTCTAATACCAACAAATTAAAAAATGGCACAATTGCAGGAGGTGTCGCCCATCGTGACGCAAGAGTGTGCCATCCTGCAAAAGTCAGTGCCCCAATCCCTACTGCTCCCCACCATTTTGAAAGATG
>CAZKNL010000015.1:14098-17551 GCA_964554155.1 uncultured Pseudomonadales bacterium
AAAGTATCTGTGAAGAAACGAAGAGAAGTTTCTTGGACATACGTTATTCAATAACAGTTGCGAATTGTCGACTGACCCAACCCACTTGAGCGCCAAATTGAATTTTTGCCCAACCACTAGTACTTTCTTTCAAATACACATACTCACTCCCCACTGGTGCAAATCCGATTTCTGTTCCAGTTGAGCTTGGGGCTGATCTAACGCGAAGAACCTCTTTGCCATTTTGGATAAAACCAGTGTGTTGGATTGTCACTTTGGGTGGTGGAAGAACTGTTGTCTTTGGGCTCGGGCTAGGATTAGAGGGAGGACTGGGAGAAGTTGCTTTGGGTGAGATTAATGGACTGACTGAAGGTGAGGTGACTGCGCTGGGACTTGATGAAAGGTTTGCTGCCGGTTGATCTGTAGCTGGAATTTGGTAATCCTGTTTGCCTAAGGTAGCAGTCACGATAATCCGATATCCTTCCAACACATTAATCGGATGAGACTGAGAACTATAGCTGGGAAGCTTCACTTCAAATTGATGTTCGCCCTTGGCAAGATTTTGGACTGTAACGGGGGCAAATCCTTTGGCTTCTCCATCAACATAAATAATTCCTCCGTCAGGAATCGTGGTAATGAGTAACTCAGTCGCCCTTTTGTCTCGCAGGGGCTCTGTCTCAAAAACAACTCCGCCACTTGTTTCTGGTCGTTTCCCAGGTTTCCAGTTGACTACTGTTAACATGCCACCTTTCAGCGAAACTTTAGTCTGATATGGCACAAAACTAGAGTCGTCGGGCCGGATTTCTAAGCTATAGTCGGCTGGCTTAAGTTCTTTACTAATATATGGAGTTTTCTCCATGAACTTGCCGTCAAGATATACCGAAGAAGGAGTATCACCTGAGAGAACTTGGAGACCAGACTTACTTCTGGTGGTGCATCCGCTAAAGAAAAAACTAGTAAAAAAAACTACGCCAACACCAAGAATGGCGTGGCTCCACATTCTGATCATCTTCATATGGCTAGTGTACCAATTTAGGACGCAAAGCTAAAGCCAGAACTTGATCAACCGTTGAGACGGGTTTAAATGTAATATTTTGTTTGACTGAATCTGGAACTTCTACCAAATCGCGCTCGTTTTCTTCAGGAATAAGTACAGTGGTTACTCCAGCCTGGTGGGCCGCAATCGACTTCTCTTTCAATCCACCGATGCGCATCACTTTCCCACGAAGAGTTACTTCTCCAGTCATTGCAATATCTTTGCGAACTGGTCGATTCGTATACGCAGACACTATTGCTGTAGTAATTGTAATACCGGCAGAGGGTCCATCTTTGGGGACAGCCCCTTCTGGTACGTGGACGTGAACATTAGTTTTTTCAAGAGTTTCCTGTTTAATGCCAAGCTCTTGGGCATGGGCATGAACGTAGGTTAAAGCAGCTTGGGCAGACTCTTTCATCACATCACCAAGTTTACCGGTTAACTTAACTTCACCTTTACCTTTTGTTAAAGCAACTTCAACAAAAAGGACTTCTCCACCAACTGAGGTCCAGGCTAATCCAGTAGCTAAACCAACTTCATCTTTTTTCTCTGCTAAGTTGGGGTCGAACTGCTCAGGACCTAAGTACTCTTGAATCAACTTTTGATCAATCTTCACTTGATGTTTCTTTCCTTCAGCAATATTACGCGCTACTTTACGCATAATTTTGTTCAGTTCTCGCTCAAGATTTCGTACGCCAGCTTCTCGAGTATAACGGCTAATGATCATCTTAATTTCTTGATCACCTAAACTTACTTGAGTTGGTTTCAAGCCGTTCCCTTTGCGAACTTTGTCCAATAAGTGTTGTTTGGCAATAAAGAACTTCTCTTCTTCGGTGTAGCCAGAATAACGAATGATTTCTAAGCGGTCACGCAAAGCTGGAGGAATGGTTTCCAAAGTATTTGCAGTGGTAATAAAAATCACATCGGACAAATCAAATGCCATATCTAAGTAATGATCTTCAAAGCCACGATTTTGCTCAGGATCAAGTGCTTCAAGTAATGCTGAAGATGGATCCCCGCGGTAATCAAAACTTAATTTATCGATTTCATCGAGCATAAAGACAGGGTTCATGTACTTTGCCTGTTTCATTCCAGTAATAATTTTGCCTGGCATAGCACCCACGTACGTTCGTCGGTGACCACGAATTTCTGCTTCATCACGAATGCCACCAAGGGAAACTTTGACAAACTTACGGCCGAGAGCTTCAGCAATCGACTTACCAATGCTGGTTTTACCAACACCAGGTGCACCAACAAAACAGAGGATAGTTGGTAAGTTTGTTTCCTTAATCATCTTCTGCTTCAACTTGAGGACTGCAATGTACTCTAAAATACGATCTTTGACTTCTTTCAGACCATAGTGATTTTTATCAAGGACTTTCTGAGCTTTATCTAAGTCAATGTTGCCCTTACTAAACTTTCCCCATGGTAGTTCTAGAACGACATCTAACCAAGTTCGCAGATACCCTGCTTCTGGGTTATTGACTGACATCTGGCGAAGTCGTCGCATTTCTTTGACAACTTTTTGCTTCGCTTCTGGCGAGAGCTTCAATTTTTTAAGTTTTTGTTCATACTCAGTGATGATTTCTTCTTCATCTTCAATTTCACCAAGTTCTTTTTGGATAACTTTAACGCGTTCACGAAGCACGTTTTCACGCATGCTTTTGTCGAATTTTTGTTGAGTTTTACTGGCAACATCCTTTTCGATTTCTAAGATCTTCATCTCTTTAGCCAGGTGGTCAATTACTTTTTTGAGACGTGCTTTAATTTCCAATGTTTCTAAAATAGCTTGTTTATCTGGAGTTTCTAGGTTGAGAGTACTCGCAATTTGGTCAACCAATTCTCCATCATTCATGCCACTCATTAACTTCATAAAGTTTAAAAATTCGACTGGTTTACCCATTTGGACAGCGCGTTTGAACTCTTTCTGTAAATGGGTACTGAGAGCTTTAGTTTCCTCGTCATCTAAGGGTGAGGGAATATCCTGTAATTTTTCAACGTTGGCCATAATAAATGGTCGACTACTGACAAACTTTAATACTTTGACTCGGCCAATACCGCGAACAAGAGCGTTTAGTTGACCTTCGGTGCTGAGCGTTCGTTCAACCACAGCTAAAGTACCGACGGCGTACATTTGTTCTTGGGTGGGAATGTCGATATTTGATTCACGTTGGGAAAGAAGTACTACTAAATTTTGAGTCCGCTTGGCTTCATGAACAGCTTCCACTGAAATGACGCGGCCAAAAGTGAGTACTGATTCTGTACTAGGAAATAAAACACCTTCCCGAATTGGGACCACTGGCAATGTGAGTTTCTCAGCGGTTTTGTTTTCTAGCGGAGTTACCGGAGTGGTAGGTGTATTCTGCTCTGGTTGATCTGAATTTATGGGCTGATCTATCATAGCTTTAGCATTCTATCTCTTTGTCTGCTAATTTCAA
>CAZKNL010000016.1:0-5771 GCA_964554155.1 uncultured Pseudomonadales bacterium
AAACATCAAGGCCTTTTATCGGATAGAACACGGCAAAAGGTGCATTATGCCAAATTACTCCAAAGAAATCTAAAATGAATAATAGAGATGCTGAAAATATGAAAGTGAGAAAAAACAAAAATCTTTTATTAAAGACAAACATTCCATTATTCTAACAAATGATCACCCAATTTACATTTCGTCACCACAGTTGCAACACTGCTCTCCCTAATCTTTAAAACTCCTCTAAAATTTGAGAGATTTTTGTGATGCTATATTTATCTGTAAAGTGACCAGCCCCTTTTACTACGATCAGCTTTCCACCTAATCGTTTGTTCATTTCCCCAACTTGAAAGGCCGTGAAGTATGGATCATTATCGGATGTTACACAGACAATTTGTTTGACATTTTTCTTGATGAGCTGATGACCAATTGGATCCTTCCAAAATAGACGATGTTCAGAACTTAGATCATTAAAATCCCACCCAGACACTAGAATTAGTTTGCCCACCTTGTATCTTTCAGCCATTCTTAAAGCGAGTAAACACCCAAGACTATGTCCTACTACAACAGTCCCTTTATCAACCCAATGGAGATCTTTTACCGTCTTTAACTGCAGCTCCATATCTGGTAAATCTGTTTTCATGGTAGGTAACTCAGGGATAAGAACATCGTAATCTTTTTGGGTGAGTTCACTTTTCAACCACGGATACCAATAAGATTTTGGATCTCCATACCAACAATGTAGAATTAGAGCTTTCTTTTTCATGATTACCATTACTAATGAGACTAGATCAATGAGTCCATCAATTCAAGCACTTCAATAATCCCATCATTCTCTTGAGAAGCAACAATTTTATCGGCAATTTCTTTCAATTCTGGAGGAGCATTGCCCATCGCAACTTTTAAACCGCAGGCTGTCAAAAGTGGATAATCATTGTAACTATCACCAACCCCAATTATTTCGCTTGGATCTAGGCGCATCAACTTCGCATATTCCAGCAGAGCAATATGTTTTCCTGCTCCACCATCATTAATATCTATGCCAACACCATATTTACTGGTGGTTTTAACAATATGGAGGTCTTTGAATGTATGTAAAAGTTTTTCTAATAATGGCTCAATTGTTTGAATTGGGAAAATGGGAGGAACAATGATTTTAGGAACAGTATCTACAGGCATTTGATCAATATTTTTAAATGGAGCTATATGACCGAACTCTGTCTGGCTCTTTCCGTCCCTAGAGTAAATATCAGCTCCTCGTTCTGCCGCAAAAAACAATTCTTCTTCCTCTCCTTTTTTCTTTTCTTTTCTCAAAAAAGTTATTAATTCACTCACTGTTGATGGACGAATATACCTTCCCCAAACAACTTGATTAGTTGCGGAGGAGATGATTTCTGAGCCACCTCTGACGATAACTAGATCTGAAAGACCAAGTTCTTTGCAGACATTTTCTACTACCCCTTGATAAGCTCTCCCTGTCGCTATTGAAAAGATTCCACCTACCTGTACATATTTTTTTATGGCGGCTTTGGCAGTAGGAGTTAGCTGACGAGTATGATCAGCTAACGTACCATCGAAATCCGAGACAATCGCTTTGTAGTGTTTCATCGGTGGAAGTATATCAAAAGGAAACTTTGTTATCTTGTATGGATATAGACAAATAGGTTACTATAACTTTCTTGCAACGTTTAATATGTTTTAGTGGATGCGAGTAAATTTATGAAAAAGGGGAAAAGCAGATTATTTGATCAAGTTACCCAAGTACTACTGCCCGGGTTAACAATCACTGCGTTTGCTTTAACCGCATTGAAAAAACCAGAACTCGGTTTGATCGTGAATCTTGCTTCACAGATATTTTGGTTATACTCGGGATGGCAAGCGTGGAAAAAGGCAGGACAAATAGGAATATTTGCTACCTCTGTAGTTATTACTCTGATTGTGTCTTATGGAATAGTGAACTACTGGTTTTTCAATTAGTTAAGTGTTTAATGTGTAAAATAATCCTATGACCTCCACTTGGATTATCTTTAGGTATAAAATTAGGAATTAGATCAACTGGTTCAAAACCAAGTCTGCTATAAAATCTTAATATCGGATCACGTTCAATATCCGTAATAGTAGGCAGTATATTTTTTTTTATACATTCATCTATGCATTTTTTAAATCCCTTGTGTTGGTCTATGTACTCTTGCTGATATTCTGAGCTACCATTTTAATATTTCATCCATAAATAATTTTTAGTTTGGAATATACTCAAACCGAGGTACATTTTTACCAACAACCATCACTTTTTCTTGAAACATCGCCAATGGTCTGACCCACAGCTGACTAGTTGTGTTGGGATAAAGACAGTAATAGGTAACCAAGTCTTCCAGCGTTTCACTGTGTTTGGCAACACCAATCACTTGATAGTACTTGCCTTTGTAGTGACGGTAGGTGCCGAGTTTCATGCTCGCCACTTTTCCACTTCTTCCATTGACTTCATCTCGACTGCTTTGCTAAGGATTTTTTCTCTCCATTTTTGTGCTTGGGCAATTGATTCGGCTCGCGCATCAAGGAATAACTCTATTTGTTTGCCTTTTTTATCCCTTCTAATAATGCAAACATAGTTATCATCCCAAATCCCAAAGTCTTCCTCCGCGCCAATTTCTTGATACACAGCGAAAGGAACAAACAAGACGTGAATGCCTGCTTCCATATCCAACTCAATTTGTTTTTGCAGCACTTTTCTGTCCAAATCTTTTATGTCTTTGATAATAAAGACTCTGGAAAAATGAACTCCACGCTTACTGGCTTTTCTGCCATCAATAAAGTACTCATCTTCTGGGTTCCATTCTTCTGAGTTAGACACAAAGGTAGCAAATCCATGTTTAGCAATGTTCATGAAGTGGAATCGCCCCTCGTCTCTTCCCTCATCTGGACTAATGGTTAAATATTTTTGGGTTGAGTGAATAATGTTTTGGGCAATTGAGTCTTTGGTTCTACTTAAGGCATATCGTTGATAAAGGTTTAAATCTAGTCGTGTCACACACAACTCAAAGACCAAGGGGAACTCATTCAGATTTACTTCTGCATTGAGATGGCCAGCTTTTTTAACGAAAATAGGTGAACTCTCCATCACTTTGGCAAAATGAAGAGCTCTCCGTGGCTCTATATAGGGATCATTATCAGAGTACAAAACATATGAAGTGGGGGTTAACTTCACCAGTTCTTCAAAGTCGAAGTCCGTTTTATAAAAAGAGGTATTGACCAAGTCATATTGCCAAGGCACCAAACCCAGTTTATCTAAACAGGGCGAAACAAAGATGGCACAGTCTAGTTGAATTTTGTGCTTGGCAAGCACGTGCAGGATGAATACATTTCCCAGTGAGTGCCCTACAAAACAAATTTTTTTCTTTAGATCCAAGTGCGGCAAAACTTCTTTTTCAAAGGTGTCCATCCAAGAAGTTAAACTTTGTTTTGTTTGACTACTTTTTTGAATCGTACCGTAGTCGTCGACAGGATACTGGGGACAGAAAACCTCTTGACCCATGTCAGTTAGTTTTTTAGACAAATCGGGGAACCAGTTTCCATCTTTTGAGCCAAGTGATCCATGGAAAATGACGAACTGCATATCTGAGGATTATATCAGCTTTACCTCTGACATTTTCAACTTCTGTTTAAGCTGGGGATAGTCTGTTTTAATCATATCTACGCCATTATCAATCATCACTTGCATGGCTGTAAACGATGCCCTTTTGCCGGTATCATTATGCAGGTTGATCGTACAACCAATGCATAGCTTCCCTAGTTGATGGATGGTGGTTACAGCTTTTTGTGAAATCACTTTGTGGTAAAGGCTATAAAATGGAGTTTCAATCGTTTTCGCAAATTCTTCCATTTGACGCGGTGTCTTATATTTCATGTACTGAACGATGAGTTTAACGAATGGTTGCGCCCATCTTTGCTGTCCTAAGTCTTTGCCTCGTTCGCGAGGATAGCCGTACATGATCGCTACCTGTTGATCAATACTTCGGATCTCGTCGTAGACTTCTTTATAAATCGTCGTAAAAATAGTTTTCTCGAACAGTTTGTTTTTTTTGAGCAAATGGATGACTTCTTTGACTATCCCTTTACTTTTAACCTCTATATCAAGTATTTTTTTGTTTGGCTGAGCAATTTTGAGAACTTCTTTAAATGTCGGTGCGTCGGTTGGTGAAACATATTCTCTGATCTCTTTGAGCGTTAATTCTCGAATCCACGGTTGGCCTTTTTTAGTTTTTAAAGATAAATTGTGTCTGACAATAATCACTCCATCAGCTGTTTTTTGCAGATCAAACTCAACCCCATCGACATCTGCAGACTGAAAAGCCAGTGTCAGTGCCTTGACACTATTATCAGGCGCTAAACTGGACAGACCGCGATGAGCAAAGATTAACACATTTTTCTGTTTTTTTCGTTTTGTAATCAGTTTCAAAAATGTATCAGTGTTCATTTCGTATTTATAAATTCCAGAATTGTTTTTCAATGTCTTTGGTTAACTCGTCTGTATTCAACGAAGAAGCAACCGTCGCTTGGCCAATTTTCAGATCAACCGTACCTTTATCTCTTGGCCAATAATATCCAGAATCAGTGGCTTGTTCGTCGGGTTTAGGAGCGGGCCAGATTCGTTGGTATTGATCGATATTAATTTTGAACATATAGATTGGTAAATCCAGTTCCTTCGCCATATATCCAAGACCAACTAAAAACGTTCTTGGTTTGCCAGTTCTTTCCATCTCACCTTCTGGTGCCATCAGAATTGAGTAGCCCTGGTCCACCAACTCACCAGTTGCTTCTAAACCAACATTCATCCAAGCACCTTTGCGACCAATTGGGTAGCCACCCATAACCACCTCAATTAACAACTGAATAAAGGTATTACCATCTTCCCAACGTTCTTCAGTTGCCATTAAGGCCATTTTTTCTCTGACATTGTGGGGCATCAATCGCATTGCACAAACAAGATCAAAAATACCAGGATGATTGACAATAAAGATGAACTGTTTATGTGTAGATAATGGTGACAAATTCCCTTGGACATTAAGTTTGACAAAGTGAGAGTGGATCGGAAAAAGCAAACAATTCTGGAGAAAAACTCTTAGCTTTCTGACCAATGGTGAAAACTTCCAGTGTTCAGTGATTTCTTCTACAGTGTGGACTGTATGACTACTGGTTGGAGAAGTACTTGGCTGTTGACTCAACATCTGCTGGAGATCTTTCACCGTGGTTTGAGCAGTAATATTGAGTTCGTTAAACGGGATACCAATATACTGTTCGATCATCGCCACTAACTGGATTCTGCGTAAAGAGTCAAGTTTCAGATCTTCCCCTAACGCATCATTGTCTTTGATCGTTTTTTTGGCAGCAAGCGACCGCAAAATTGAGCTGAGATTTGTCAAATTTTCTTGACCCATTTGTTCTTTTTGAGAAGTACTTTGCATGGGTGAATTGATCCGGTTCACCGCCGCGCGATCCACTTTACGAGTTCTTAGTCTGGGGAAATCTTTGGTAGACCATTTTTGATAAGAAAAAATTTGTTGTTTAGACTCGAGCAGTGCATTGACCCGAGATATGACTTCATCGAGCGTATCTTTTTTTTCATCTTGAAGTAATACCCAGGCATGAACAACTGTCTGACCATCAGATTGGCGAGCAGTCACACAACTGTCCTTAATTTCCGGTTGATTATTCAGTTGTCTTTCAATATCTTCTGGATAGACCTTTGTCCCATCAGCAAGGATCAAGCGTGAGCTGACCCGACCAGTAAT
>CAZKNL010000016.1:5871-10273 GCA_964554155.1 uncultured Pseudomonadales bacterium
GAAAAGTTTTTTTCTCAACCAAAAAGGGAGATGCCTACTTAGACGAAGCATTTTTTTAAATAATTCTTTTTGCCCATTTTGTTCAGCTTTGCGCAGAATTCCTTCATACATCACCCGCAGCATTTGAGGCACAGTGAGTAAGTATGTAGCACGAGAACGCCGGAGTTCTTTTTTGATGGTAAAAGGATTGACTCTTTCGAGATAGTGAATCGTGCCAGCTTTGGCAATTGGCAGAAAGAAACCATACATTTGTTCATAAATATGACTGAGCGGTAGAATTGAGACAGTTTCAAACCGATCTAACGATGGGAGTACACTAATTGCCTGTTCAATTTGACATAAAATATTTTGTTGAGTAATGACGACACCTTTGGGGTCACCACTCGAACCAGAAGTAAACATAATCGCTACAGTTGGGTTTTTGCCAGATTGATCCGTGATTTTTTTGGCAATCTTTTGTTCAGCACGAATTTTTTTGGTGGCTGAGATGTTTTTGTCAGCACGATATGAACTCATTTTTTCTAATGAATAGACCGGCAAAGATTGGTCTTTAAAAAAAGGTCGTAACCAGTCACTAACGATTGCAAAACGTGGTTGAGTTTTTTGAATATATGCTTGAATAGTTTCCCAATGTGAACGGGCGTCAACCGGCACAACAACGTATTTATTTTGAATCCCAGCTAAGAGGGCAATTCCCCACTCTGGCATATTTGGTCCCCAAACCAAGTACGTATCTCCAGGTTGGTATCCTTCAGCCTGTAAAAACTCCGCAAAGTTATTTCGTTGTTGAATGACTTGACCACCTGTCCATTTCTGTCTTTTCAAACCTCTTTTGATAGTAAACAAGATCGTCTTATTTGCTGTAGAAAGATCGTTGTGGAGTTTTTGATGAAGTGAGTTCATGCGTTGAACATTCTTTAATCCGTAATAACTACCATTGCGATTGAGTAGTCTCCGTCGTGACTGATTGATATGCAGATGTTGTATCGTTTATTTTCGTCGGCCATCAATACAACAGGTTTGCCCTGAGCATTTTTGGTGATCGTTATAGAGCTATACGGGACTGCCTGATCTGGTAAGGCTTTAATTATTGCTTCTTTGGCTGCATAGATACCTGCCAAAGATTCCAGCGTTTTATGTTGTTCTATTTCTTGTGGGGTAAAAAGTTTTTTCAATAAACTCTCTCCACCAGTTTGCAGTGTTTCGTTAAACGTTTTGTGAAAAACAATGTCAGTACCAATCTGCAGCATATAACTATATCGTATTGTACAGTCGAATATGGGAAAATAGCCACCTACGATGAAAAAGCCATTTGTTGTTTTGGTACCTGGTCATCGAACCAGAACAGTAACCCAGCGTCTGCAAAACGGTTGTGATACCCCTCGACTGAGACAGCTTCATCGACACGATCAAACTGTTATGTTTGATCTACCAAAGTGGCTCAATGATGATGGTTTCACGGTTTTTCTGGCTGAGTATCAAAATTCTTGTAACGCAACTCCCGGCATTGAAGAACTGGGAGGGTGGCTGGGTGAACAAATATACTCATTAGCTAAAAAATCACCGACTGGTGATGTGATTATTATTTGTTTCAGTCTCGGTGGATTTATTGCTCGTTCATATATAGATGGCAAACTGTATCGTCGCCAAGTTTCAAAAACGAAAAAACAACTTGTTTCTAAAGTTTTCATGATCGCTACTCCGCATCAAGGGACGAGCTATGTTCGTCTCTTCTTGTCGTTACTGATAGATTTTAAAAAACGTCCCACCCAAGTTGCAGCACAACAGGTTTGCGACGAAAAATTTATTCGTAAATTTAATCAAAAATATCCCCACCACAACTCAGCTGTCCCGTACTATTTGATCGGTGGGTTTGGTTCAGCTACAGCGTTGGGACATATTAACACCGCTTACTTTTGGCTGACTCAGGGGCAAAATAATGATGGGGCTATTACAGTAGATAATGCGACCAACCTGAAAGGGTCTTTTCAAACTACTGCGGTTCAAGGTTGTCACTCTCCTGATTTTGGCTTTCACTACTTTCAAGCACCATCTGGTGAAATGAGTGATACCTACAGAAACTGTATTCGGCCCGTGATTGTTGAGAATAAACCCAGAGGAATGAAGACAACAAAACCCTATCGGCTTATCCCACTCTGGGCATTTTTGGTGGCTCCGATTGTATTTGCAGGAATTTCTTTTGCAGCGTTAATTAGATTTGTGTGGCTGAGAATTAATTTTCTCCTAGGGCAAGTGACGGGAGTATAATCTGGAAGTCAGTTGAGGAAAAGTTATGAGTCAAATCGAAACCGCTAAAACTGTCGCAGAGGCTCTAGTGAAAATTAGAGCAGTTGGAACAGATGTTCACCATCCAACTCTTTTTAAATCAGGCATTCTTTCGCCTGTTTATATTGATAACCGTCAAGTCCCTTTTCATCCACAGGAATGGAAAGTCATTATTAAAGGTTTTAGCGCACTCATTAATGAACTAAGTTTGACGTTTGACGTTTGACGTTTGACGTTATTGCAGGCGTAGAAGCAGCTGGTATTCCCCATAGCGCAGCACTAGCTTTTTTCTTAAAACAACCTTCTGTATTTATCAGGAAACAAGCAAAAGATCATGGCCTTAAAAAAAGGGTTGAAGGTGGCGACATTAAAAAGAAAAAAGTGTTGTTAATTGAAGACCACGTCACAACATCAATCTCAAGTCTTGACTGTATTAATGCTTTAAAAGAAGAAGGTGGAACTGCTGATGATTGTTTAGCTATTACTACGTATGGATTTGCAGAAGCTGATGCTGCTTTTGTTGCTGCTGGAGTAGCTTTACACACTTTAACAAAATTTTCTTATATTTTAGATGTATTGGTACGGGGAAAAGAACTCAGTCCTGAAGATCGACGAGTAATTGATGAATGGTTTGAAGACCCTCACGGTTGGACAGAAAGACACCAGAGTCAAAAAAAATTGGATTAACTCAATTTCTTCTAATTCTCTTTTTACCATCCACAATGATAAAAGTCACAATACTGTTCATACACAATAAGTAGGTTGGGTATAGAACAGTCGCTAAGTTGTAACTGTTTAAAGCAAGAAGTGACAAACCGTGCCGCAGTATATTCAGCGCATACGTTGCAAGGGTTTCACTCTTTGGGTCTTTGAGCGTTTTTCTGATAGTTGGTAAAAAGGCGCAGGCATCGATAACTGTGGCAATAATAACTGATAGCGTTGGGTCTTTAGTGAGGTACCATGGAATCACTGCTATCAATGCAGCTCCAAAAAATACTTTATCTAAAAGAGTAATATCTTTTTTTTTGTTTCTGAGAGCTAATAGGGTAATAATAATCACAAGTACACCCGTCACGCCCGTCGACCAAGAACCAGCACCAGCACCCTTTACCCATTGTCCTAAAAAAGCGAGTGAAACCACGAATGACCAGATCATCCAAGTAAAAATGTGGGGTTTGGTCTTTTTTTGATAAGTATCAATAATATAGGGAGCGTGACCAATGATGGTTAAAATAACTGTCACTACACCGATGATTTCTTTCATGGATTTAGTTTATATTCCTATATACCATATCTTTGGAGCGACGCATTGCCAATTCGCAGTCGTGGTAACTCCAACCGTTTTGCTTGGCATTGAAAAGTCCCTTTTTGGGTAGTCACTGCTAAAAGATACCCAACATTCTTTAAATATTTCTCAGCTAACGGACTGGTTAATCCATATGGATACGCAAATACCATCGGTTGGTCCATTTGATGGTTTGCTAACTGTTCTTTTGCTGTGTCAACTTCTTTTGTGATTGTGGCTAATGAAGTTTCCATATTGTGATGCGACCAAGTATGGTTAGAAAAAGTTACTAATTTGTCTGCATTCATGCTGTCAAGTTGTTGCCAAGTTAAGTATCCTGGATTATCAACCAACCCAGTTGGAACAAATAATGTTGCTTGGAAACCAAACTCTTTTAAAATTGGATATGCATCAGTCCGAAAGTCTTCATATGCATCATCAAACGTGAGGATGATTGGCTTAGTCGGCAATTTAGTCCCTTTATCAAAAGCGTCAATCAACTGCGCAAAAGGAATGACGTGATATCCATGTTTTTGCAAGTACTCCATGTCTTTGCGAAAGAAAGGTGTCCCGATAGTGAACTGTGCATGACCTTCTTGTTTCGCTTTACTCAAATCTTCGACATGATGGTACATTAAAATCGGTACGTTCAAACACGATCCGTAGTTTTTAGCTATGGTGAGCTTTGGAGTTGTCTGAGTTGAAGGAGCAGTTGTGCCAAATTCTGTAGCCTGTACAGACTGTTTCTCAGGGGATTCAAGGTGCTCTTGTACGATTTGTTGAGGAACATGAGACCCATACCATAGTCCCACACTGCTGAGAATTATCAGT
>CAZKNL010000016.1:10373-17303 GCA_964554155.1 uncultured Pseudomonadales bacterium
TTTCCATATACGACTTAATCATGAACAGACCTAGTCCTGTACCTTCTTGACCAAGATTTTTAGCTTGAGCAGTCCTATAGAACTTCCGGAAAATTTTATCTTTTTCTTCTGCAGGGATGCCCATCCCTGTATCAGCAACTGTCAAGAGAAGATTCGTGTCTACTTGGGCAATCGAGATCCGCACTTCACCTTTCTTTTTGTTAAACTTGACTGCATTCGAAACTAGATTCAAAACTGTTTCGCGAAAGAGTTTTGGATCAATCAAGACCTCTCCAATAGTTGCTTCTTTTTCAAAGACTATACCAACAGATTTTTTATCAGCGATTGACTTCATCTCGTCAATCACACTTTGAATAATCTGCGTAACATCTATCTTTACAGGTTCATTTTTCATTGCCCCTTGTTCAATTCGGGAAATATCCAAAAAGTTGTTGACTAAAGTAATTAATTCTTGAGTGCTACTATACATTGAGTCGAGTTTTTTCTTTATTGGTGCAGCAATGTGTGTCTTTGCTTTGTCAGATATCAGCAGTTCAATATTCCAACTCATTGCACTTAAAGGAGCCCGGAGTTGGTGAGCCGCGAGTGCAAAAAATTCCGACTTTGCCTTTTCTACTTCCTTTTCTTTGGTCACGTCACGAGCAACTACCATAATTCCTTCTGGTTTATCATGAGCATCTACAAGCAGTGAGGCATTGGCCGATGCATTGAAACGGCTGCCATCTTTTCTAATTGATATATACTCAACATTCGTCACCTTACCTTCTTGAAGAACTTTTTTTAAGCCTTCTTGCATTTTTGCTACATCTTCTTTCGCAATGAAGCTAAATCCACTCTTCCCGATTATTTCATTTTGATCAGTGAAACCGTAGAGTTGCATCGTTTGGTTATCAACAACTCGAATATTTCCTTGGAGGTCAGTAACAAGGATGGCGTCCGGCGAAGTTTCAATCAACTTTCTGTACTTGTCTTCAGATTTTTTGAGTTGGAAAGATGCAGCAGCGAGCGGCATTTTCCCTAAAAACATAATTCCCATGAACATTTGCAGAATCAGGAGTGATTGATTCGGATCACTTCTGACAAAAGGACCACTGCCGTGCAATGTTCCAAATGCGGCCATTACATAGAGTATTAAAAGTGCTGCGGAAGTTTCTCTAGGACCAAACCGAAAGGCAATCCATACTAAGAAAGGAATGGTCAGGAAAGCGAGTGGGTAGTTCAAGAACATCTCAGGGTTGGGTGTCCCAAATACGAGTTGGTTGACTCCCAAAAAAAGAATAAATACCAAACATGTTTCGATGATACGCGAGACATTTCGAGAGAATTGATGATCTTTCACCCACAGAATGACAACTGGAGCAACTAAAAGTGCTCCGCCCATGTCGCCCAGCCACCAGGTGAACCAGACCTGAAAATAATCTGGGAGATGCACTAGTCCTGCACTCAGCAATGTGGTCACTCCGACAGTTGCGCTGACAGCAGTAGCAAGTACACCAGCGAGAATCGTGTAGACAAATACATCACTGGGTTTGGAAAAAAGGCTGTCTTTCTTCATGAAGCGGCGTACTAAAAAAGCTCCCACCACACCTTCGAGTGTATTTCCCAAGGCAATACCTAGAGAGGTAGCTACATTCCCGGCAGTGGTCAAGTTGACGAAGAATGCACCAATAAAAACTGCCGGCCAAAATCTTGAACCCAAAAGAAGAAAAGAGGCAATTGCAATACCAGTTGGTGCCCAGATCGGCGTAGCACTTGGATTAAAAAAAGCCAGTCGTAACCCCAACTTACCGGCAATAAAGTACAACAGGGCCAGAACCACAATAATGACGATATCTCTCGATGTGTATTTTTTGAAATGGTGCGGGAATACACTCACAGCTTTACTATAGCATTTAGGGAAAGGGGTTGATATAGACCAAGGTGTTCGACCACTGATGAGTTACTCAAACTTAACCACACTCACATCATTTAATTGATCTGAATAAGGAATGACATACTTGGTCTGACCATGATCGTTGAGTTTGATGACGAGAGTAGGTGCCCCATGGATAGTGACGATGGCATAACCCTGGACTTCATACTCCTGCTCTACTCCTGAGGAGTCTGTACTATCTACTCTAAAAAGAATTCTGAACCTTCCTATTTTTAAATTAAATTCGCTCACATCTCCATACTGCGTACTCACTTCATAACGTCGGCCAATATTGTTACAAACATATTGACCGCTTGGTTCGTCGACTTGATTGATTTTTAAAAGTCGATCACCAAAGATGGCAGGTAAGTCGCCGAAATCAAATGGCAGATCTTTAAAACACTTCACCTCTTTGCCAGTTGTAGTTGTAATACAGATATCAGATTGCGTTCCGTATTTATAAATTAAGAGATGTTGACCTTTCCACCCAATTACGTAGGAACCCCCACCATAACCACTATACGGTAAATGAGCCAACCTGCCATTTTTTAAATCTAATAAATCAAAACTGGATCCTTCATAAAAACCTACTCTGAGAATAACTTTTGAGTTGTCTTCAGAAACGATGGGGTCAGCAAAAGCAGAGTTGCTGGTATTTTGCTGATTTGAGTAAACGAGCTGGAGTTTGTCAGTTGCAATGGTATAGATCCAAACTTGGCTATTACTAACAATAACTAATTGACTACCGTCTGGCGAAAACACAACATCGCGTAGTGCATCATAGTCGAGACCCAACTTTTGATGTTCAAGCTTTTTCGTTTGATAGGTATGTATCACTTTATCTTGTTTCGTCTTTAGATCATAGAAATGAACTGCGATCGGTCCACGCTCACCCTGCTCGATATCAGCTCCTTTAAGGTAAGCAAGTTTCTGTGTTTTTGGTGAATACTGTATATCTCGCAAGTCAATCGGAGATCCAATCAGTTGTTTGACAAAATCCTCGTCGTGGAAACTTAACAGTATTTCTTGCTTTGTTTCTGCATCGACTGTAGTTGTTCTGGACAAATCAAGCGATGTTTTGTTGGTGTACTTAAGGTTTTGACATTCGTTGTTACCTTGATCATTAGTGGGTGCGGGTGAAGGAGAAGAAGGATTTGATGAGATGAAAGATTTAGGAAGTCGGAAAATATTCCAGAAGTTGCTGTTGCCAACAACTGCAAGAACACAGAGAACGACGAATAGAAGAGGTAACCAGAGTTTTGACTTAAACTGATTTATCAATTTGAACGTATTTATAGAGTCAATTTGCATAACAGACTGATTAATTTATCAGCTACTTCACAGAAAGATAGATTTCCATCTCAGCATTTTCTCGATCCAAAGATTTCTCACCATAGACTTCGAAGTCAGCACTGTAGGCTCGATGTAGATCACTAGACCAAATTTTTTTCCAAGTATCCATCAATTCATCTGGGAGTTTGCCTTTGACTTTAAATACTGAATACTTAGTAGCAGGAATAACCTTTCCTACCATTTCTTTCGGAATTCCTTCTAAACTACTCACCCTACACCCAATGATCATCGTATGAGGTTTAGTAAAATCACTTTCATAGTCAGTATATAAGCCAATGATATCTTCATCTATTTTGTGAGGAATTTTGTTTTTGATATCGTCTTTATAAAATCTTTTCCAAAGATTGGAAATATCAGAGCGCGATTGCTCATTTTCGTTAGTGGTTCTTACTTCTATTCCTATTATTTTGAATTTTGGTAGTTCTACTGTTTGCTGTTCCATTTTACTTTAACAACAAAAATTTATCAAAATTTTCTTTTGTTATACTTTCAACCGAAGAATTTGAATACGCAGTCGTAAATTCTCTCACAGTACTTTTATTTAATTGTGATTCTTGCCACTTGAACTCATAGCCAAATAGTTTCCCACCTGTTTCTTCTATTAGGTCAATTTCTTTTTGATCATATGTGCGCCAAAAATAACTGTTTACTGTTTTTCCATGATAATGATTTGCTTTTATTCGCTCACTTACCAGATAGTTTTCCCAAAGTTGACCGACATCATCGCGCAAATGTAATGGATTGAAATTTTGAATAAGTGTATTACGAACGCCATTGTCAAAAAAATAATATCGGTGATTTTTGACTATTTCTTTACGTAAATTCCGAGAGAAACCATTGACCCGAAAAATCACAAAGACTTTTTCTAATAAATCGAGATATCTTTCTATAGTTTCACGATTCAATGCTAAATTACTCGCTAGTTCTGCCAACGAGACTTCCTTACCTATTTGAAACGCAATTAAACGAAGCAGATCAACAATTTTATCCGTTCTTTTAACATCATTAAGCTCTAAAATATCTTTGTATAAATATGACTCAACCAACTCTTCTAATATCGGAGTACGCTTTTCAATAGACTCAGTTGTTACACTTTGTGGATATCCACCCCAAATCATCCAACGTTCTAACTGCTTCTTTGCCTCAAAAGTTGTTAGCGTGGTACTCAATTCTTCAAAATTAATTGGATAAAGTGTTAAGATTGTTTTTCTTCCGGTCAACGGCTCATTGATTTTATTTGCTAAATCGAATGATGCTGACCCCGTGGCAACTATAGCAAGATTTGGGAAAGTATCCACTAAAATCTTTAAATTTAAGCCTATTTCTTTGACCCGTTGTGCTTCATCAATAACTAATAATTTTTGATTATTAACTAGCTCAGCAAACTTTTGGGCGCTTTGACTTTCAAGTAATTCCCTATTTGCCAGTTCATCGGCGTTTAAAAAGAGATATTTCCCTATATAAGAACTCAGAAATTCTTTGATCAACGTCGTTTTCCCAGCTCGACGAGGTCCATAAACCACCGTGACTTTACCTGGTTCAACACTCTTCTCAAGCTTTGACAACTGCAACCTCTGTATCTTCATAAATATGTTATACCATAACAACTGAATTTGTACAAATACAGATGTTTCAGAGATCGTTATGACTATACTCTAAGATGAGAACCTTGCCATTTCTCCTCTTCAGCGATGTCCTTAGCTTTTTCCGACAAATACCATGCTGTATTCCTCTGAGTATCAATGCCATTGATTACTTCCATCACTACTAAACCAGGAAACACCTGTGATAAGTTTTCCAATGAAAAAACAGAACTCTTCGTGATAGCTTGATACAACCGACGGCTGGCTATAACGCGATCAGGTAGTCCATCGGGAGGAGCATTGGTCATCAACGCTTTCAGTTCTTTTGCTTGAGGTTGTTGATGTTGTAACATCGCATCCAGTAATACATTTCCACTGCTATACGCTAAAGCCTCCGTAATCAAACTCGCTACCGCAACTTTCGTTGCCATCCCATCTTTGGTGAATGAAAAAACGCGCGGATCATAGATGCCAGTGGTGCGCCAATACGCATCTTCGTATCGTACTAACGGATTCTTCGCCTGCTCCCGATGAGAATTGTAGTAGATATTTTGATGATAGAGAGCTCTGATAAAGTCGTTGATCGCTTGCCGGAATCCCACTTCCTGTTCAGCTGCTAGAATAAATCGCGAATGAAGGTCCACTTGAATTTCCGGATCTAAGGTATAGTGCAAACGGTGAGCAATTTCGTGCAACAATACTGTTTGAAAACTAAAAACCAAGTAAGCTTCCAACGTTCCGTTGCTTTGTTGTTTCAGCAGATCTATCCATTTACTAGTACCCTGCCACGCATCTATCTCTGCTTGAAACTTCGCTAAACTTCCGTCAGCAATCCGTCGCCAGGTTGGTTCCTGGATCATCATATAGTTATGCCTACCACTATAAAAAGCGTCAGCATCACGCTCTAAATGAGTCCCCAAAACAAAGTAAATATCAAGCAGATCATTTTTACCTGGAATATGCAGATAGGTTGAAGCGCCATGAAATTGAGACTCTTCTTCACCAGTCGTTGCATTCACAATAGCAAATCTACAGATACCATTTTGTTGTTCAATAACTTGACTCCAAGAGGAATACGGCGGAAGCGTGAGCATTTCAGGAAGCGAGGAAATGTTGGCTTGAATGAAGTCAGCTTTGATTCCTAAATTGGTATGTATTTCGTGTGGATCAGCCATATCAACTTATTGTCATCAGAACAAGCTCTCGTCAGTTATCTCCGGACCAATTTTTTTAATAAACTTAATATTACTCAACCCTGCAATCATCTTTTGATTTTGTTGCTTCATTTCTTCAAATCGGCTTGATTGATTAGCCGTAATTTTTTTGACTACCAATTCTAAGTCTTTAGAGTACTTCGGCTCTTGCATGGTGAGTGCTTTTTGCAACAGCAATTTTTCTAAAGAAATAACCAGAAAGTTACTTTCTTCTACAGCACCCTGAGACAAATAGTCATAATCAAAGTAATTCACTGATTTCCACACCTCAAAACCACCTACTGCTACGCCTAAATCTCCCCACAAATCTTTAAGATGAGTGGGATACATTTTGACCAATCTTGCTAAATCTTCTTGAGCAACAACCAAATCAATATCATCACCAGTTTTTCGCAAACCGTAGTACTCCATAGCTTTACCACCAATGACAAGTGGCTTTTTGGAGAAATCAAAATCTAACTTGGAGAGATCAAGGATCATTCTTCAATTGTAACAGAGGCTGAGAGGTGCGTTGCGAGATGCGAAGGTAGCGCTTATTGCTTATTCACCCCCCAAGTTTCTTCAATGAAAAAATCAACACCATCACATTTGAGTTTGACGTATCCTGTGTTAGCTATAGACCCACTTCTCAACTCAGAATGTCTTGCAAAACCAAGATGAACTAAGAGGTTCCGGATGACATTGGCGTGACTGACTATAAGAACTGTTTTATTTGGATACCCAACAGCTATTTCTCGAAGGTGGGTG
This sequence comes from uncultured Pseudomonadales bacterium, assembly GCA_964554155.1. Classification (GTDB taxonomy): domain Bacteria; phylum Patescibacteriota; class Microgenomatia; order UBA1400; family PJMF01; genus UBA924. The sequence continues at coordinate 17,183 of CAZKNL010000016.1, forward strand.
ATAAATCACGACAACGATTCTTCGTTCGTTTCATCATCATCAGCAACGTGATGTTGCCAAATTTGGTCCTCAGCTTCTTCCAAGAGTTTCGTTAACTCATCACGTATTTCTTGTGATGCTT
>CAZKNL010000017.1:0-17007 GCA_964554155.1 uncultured Pseudomonadales bacterium
GTATACCTGTTGCCATGTCGGATTCCCCACAATAGCCATAAGGCTCAGACGAGCTCGCTGAGCGGGGGAAAAATTCAACATAGGCGCAAATTTACATTGCAAGTTTGGGGGACCAATAGTAATGAGAAGATTTGGATTGATATTCTCCTTAAAGAGAGCGCTACATAATTCTTTAGGAGTTTTTATATCTTTACCATTTAGCTTGATCGCAAAGGTTGAGTCAGGAGAGGCTAAAGCACCTTCGCTGACATATCTCTTCCACAGTTTATTAAATAGATCGTGCAAGTCTTTATCAGTCATCTCTTCACTACTTAAGAAAACACGCAGGGGCACTTCATATGCTGAGTTGACTTCTATCATGAGTTTTTGCCAAATAGCTTGCTCTTCTGGCTCCAGTTGACTAATGTCCAAGTCAGTTTTGAATTTTTCTTGTATTCCAGGTAATTCCTTCAACCACATGTTTCTTGCCTCTTGGAGCATAAAGCGATCATGAGCTTCAGTTTCAACTTGGCCCTCAAGTGCAACGTCTTGGGTAGCAGAATGCGTTTGCTCCATGAGGGAATTGATTTCTTGTAAAACCTTATTAACTTCTTGTAAGGCCAATTTGAGGGTTGTCAATTCTCCTTCTGTTGAGGTTGTTGGCTGAGCGTGTCCCTGTTCTAACGCAGTAATTATTCGTTGGAGTTCTTTTGCTCCATCCCTTAACCGAGCCCAACCCAAGTCTTCCCGTCTTTGATCTTCTGCCTTTGCTAATGCATGTACGTCTACATCCCGAGCTAATCCCAGTCCTTTTTCCCACTCTTTTCTAGGAGGTTTGGTCACATCATGTCCATCTACTTCCTGATAAATCTCACTTTGTTTCAAATTAAGCCGAGCCTCTGCCTGAACCCGTTGCTTTACCTCATCATAATGTGGAAGTCCCTCATTGCGATCTGACATAGATAAACCTCTAATTCAAATAAAGTTTGATAACTAATCTATCACAATCTGCTCGTACCAGAAAGAGAAGTCCATAACTGAGATCAGTAATCAACAAGAACTTGAGTCATCCCACCCTAGACCTTTCACCTTTTCTTCGCTATACTGGTCAATCTCGCTGCAGCGGCTTTTATGCTGGTTTGCCAGCGATTAATCAAGATTTTTTGTTGGAGTTTTGGTATGCCAACTATGCCCACTACTGGTCCAGATTTGATTCGGATTACTGGTGCCCGTCAGCACAATCTCAAAAACATCAGTATGAGTATCCCTAAGAACAAGCTTGTTGTTCTAACGGGAATGTCAGGCAGTGGCAAAAGTTCTTTGGCCTTTGATACCTTGTATGCAGAAGGTCAGCGCCGTTACGTTGAAAGCCTGAGCTCCTACGCTCGACAATTCTTAGGGGTAATGGCGAAACCAGAGGTAGACCACATTGAGGGTTTATCGCCAGCAATTTCGATCGACCAAAAAACCACTTCGCATAATCCACGCTCAACGGTCGGAACGATTACTGAAATTTACGACTACCTGCGCTTGCTGTTCGCTCGGGTGGGTCATCAGCACTGTCCAAACTGTGGCCGTGAAATTGCTTCGCAGAGTCTTGATCAAATTGTGACTCAGGTAATGACCGAACTGGAAAACCGCGCCACAAAAAGTCCGGCTCGATTAATGGTGATGTCTCCAGTAGTTCGAGATCGGAAAGGGGAGTTCTCAGCTTTGTTCGAAAACTTGCAGAAAAAAGGCTATCAGCGAGTTCGAATTGATGGCAAGCTCTACGACTTAAATGAAGACTTTTCATTGATTAAAACAAACAAACATACTATTGAGGCAGTGATTGACCGGCTTTCCACGTTTCACAAAGAGTTGGCTCATCCAGAGATGCGCAAAACCTTCCGTAGTCGTTTATCTCAGTCTATTGAAGAAGCCTTAAAGCTAGCTGAAGGATTTGTGGTGATCGCCTATATCGAAGACCACTCTCTAGACTTTCCAACGAATCCCAAGTCATTCACTAACCAATTATTCAGTGAAAAGTACGCCTGTAGTTACTGCGGAATTTCATTATCTGAACTGGAACCCCGCCTGTTTTCATTCAACTCACCCCATGGTGCCTGCGAAGTCTGTACTGGCTTGGGCAGTCTCTTGAAGATTGATATTGATAAAATGTTAGCTCCCAGCTTGACTTTAAGTGAAGGCGCCATCATTCCTTTCGCACGAATGTTGAGTAGTGATACCTGGTGGGCGCGATTGGTCCAAACAGTTGTAGAGGAAGAAGGGTATGACTTTCGGCGAACTAGTTTTCACGATATGCGGGAAGAAACTCGTCACCGGCTTCTTTACGGATCTGACAAGATTTACCAAGTTGAAGGCGAAAATCGCTTTGGACGTTCCACCATGATCGAAGAAAAGTTTGAAGGCTTCGTCAATAACTTAGAACGTCGTTATAACGAAACTGACTCTGAGTTTATCCGTAAAGAAATTGAACAGTTTATGGAAAGAAGGATCTGTGAAAAGTGTCATGGAAACCGCCTTAAACCAGAAGCCCTGGCAGTTACGATGGACCAACAAAACATTTCAGAAGTGACGAGTATTTCGATTCTCAAATCTGCCGAATGGATTGCCAAAATTAACAAAAAACCAAAAAATGATATTGACCGTGAAACAATTTTATCAACCAAAGAGTTCACGATCGGTGAGTCAATCTTAAAAGAGATCGCTAGCCGCTTACAGTTTCTGATTGCCGTCGGACTGGATTATCTCACCCTTGGCCGAGAGGCAGCCACTTTGGCAGGTGGCGAAGCTCAACGTATTCGGCTGGCCTCGCAAATCGGCACCGGACTGACTGGCGTACTTTACGTTTTAGACGAACCAACGATTGGCTTACATCAACGTGACAATCACCAACTGATCGAAACGTTGAAGAACCTACGCGATAAAGGCAACTCCGTTGTGGTGGTTGAGCACGATCGTGACTTGATGTTAGCTGCTGACTACATCTTTGACTTCGGACCAAAGGCCGGTAAAGATGGTGGTGAAATCGTTGCTGAAGGAACACCGCAGCAAATCATCACCAATAAACACTCAATTACTGGTAAGTACCTCGCCCGCAAAAAAGAAATTACTAGACAAGTTGAGACTGGTTCAACTTTCCAACGCAACCAAACAGCTGAAACAGAGAAAAGAAAGTACCTCAGTCCAGATGCTGTGGCAGAAGCAATTACGACTCAACCAAAGATTAGTATTCGTGGCGCAAACCACCACAACTTAAAGAGCATTGATGTTGAGTTTCCACTTCGTACACTAACTTGCATTACTGGTATCTCTGGTTCTGGGAAATCTACCCTTTTGCACGACACTTTGTATGCAAATGTGGCCAAAATGCTAGGCAAAACTACTGACCAACAACCTGGGTATATTGCCGAAATCATGGTCCCCGATGAAGTTAAAAGAATCACTTTAATTGATCAAAGCCCAATTGGTAAAACCCCACGTTCAAATCCTGGAACCTATACTAAGGTTTTTGACTACATTCGGACTGTCTTTGCGAACACTAAAGATGCACACACCCATGGCTTTAACGCTGGTCGGTTTAGTTTCAACGTCAAAGGCGGTCGTTGTGAAACTTGTCAAGGTGATGGTCAACTTAAAATTGAAATGCAGTTTTTGCCAGATGTGTATGTAACGTGCGAAGTGTGTAAAGGAGCCAGATACAATGAAGAAACCTTAGCAGTGAGATACAAAGACAAAAATATTGCTGAAGTCCTTCACATGACAGTGGATGAAGCACTTGATTTCTTTTCCGGCCACACCACTCTGCGTAACAAACTCAAAACTCTTCAAGAAGTTGGACTCGGATATATTGAGATTGGTCAACCTGCTCCAACGCTAAGTGGTGGAGAAGCTCAGCGGGTCAAACTTGCTCGTGAGTTATCTGTCCGCACCAGCGACCACTGCGTCTACCTGCTTGACGAACCCACCACAGGTCTGCACTTTGAAGACATCCAAAAACTGCTTCAAGTTTTGGAACAGTTAGTTGCCCAAAATAATACGGTAATCTTGATTGAGCATAACTTAGATATCATCAAGAATTCTGACTGGATCATTGATCTCGGTCCTGAGGGTGGGGAAAGAGGGGGAGAAGTGATTGCTGTTGGAACACCCGAACGAGTTGCTCAGAGCACTCGTTCGTACACCGGTCATTTCCTCAAAGAGGAGTTTGATTTACACAAGCGATCGTAACAACGTACAATTAAATAATGCGTGTATTCAGAGAAATCCAGCGACTACATCTTACTCAATTGCTGCGGGGATTATTCCTAAGCATTGTTCTCTTTTTTTCTACTTCTGCTTGGGCACCTGTTTCAGCGGACGAGAACTTTAATATTTCTTTAGTTTCCAGTTACACAATTCAAAACAACGGTTCGGCTACTATCGAACAACAGTTTACTCTCACAAATAAAACTCCCACTCTCTACGCCAGTCAGTATGCAATTGAGGTGGGTTCGAACAAAATTCAAAATGTCAAAGTTTTTGACAAAAATGGACCAATTCCCGCCAACATCATTAATACTGACAAAAAAACCAGCATCGCAATTAGTTTTGAAGATGTCATTGTTGGCGAAGGAAAGAAACGACAGTTCACCGTTCAGTTTGAAAGTCCTGACATTGCCATCACCAGCGGTAATGTAGTTGAAGTGTACATTCCTCGTTTTAGTGATCTTGCTCGATACGATAGCTATAAAGTTGAGGTCAAAGTTCCACAGCGTTTTGGTGAACCTGCCCGAATGAACCCACAGGCAGACAAAATCACTACTCAAAATGGGTACACGGTGTTGGAGTTCAGTAACTTAGGTGACCATGGTATTACTGCTTTATTTGGTGAGAAACAATTTTATGATTTTACACTTCGATACCATTTAGAAAACTCTACAGCTAGCATTGGTCTTGCGCAAATTGCTTTACCTCCTGATACTGCCTATCAAAAGGTTCAGTATTTAAACATCGATCCGCGACCGCGTCAACTGGAACGAGATGCCGATGGGAACTGGATCGCCACTTATGAAGTCAACGCTGGCAAAGAAACTGAAGTACTCCTGAGTGGCAAAGTCACTGTATTCTTAATACCACAAGCTGATTTTCCTGAGATTAGCCCAACCAGTAGCCTAACAGCTGCACAAAAATTTTGGCCAGTTGGTAATCTGCAGATTACCAGTCTTGTTCAACAGCACAATACTCCTCGGCAAATTTACGACTATGTCGTGACTACGTTGACGTACAACTTCGCTAAAGTAAATGGACCAGTTACTCGGTTAGGTGCAACTGAAGCGTTGGCACAACCGCTTCAAGCAGCTTGTCAAGAATTCACTGATTTATTTATCACAATGGCACGGGCAGCTGGAATTCCAGCCAGACGAGTTACTGGATATGCCTATACCGAAAACAGTCGGCTGCGGCCACTCAGTTTAGTTGATGATGTTTTGCACGCTTGGCCAGAGTACTACGATCAACAAGCTGGACACTGGATCGCTGTTGACCCAACCTGGGGGAATACTACTGGTGGTTTAGATTATTTTTCTCAGTTAGATTTTAACCATGTTGCTTTTGCAATTAACGGTGTTTCAGATAGCTTACCGTATCCAGCCGGATCATACAAAAGAGTCAACCAAAAAACTAAAGACGTTGAAGTGAATTTTAGCAAAGAGGAAGCATTACCTCCATTAACTGTCACCTATAAATTGACACAGAAATCATTTTGGCTAGCACCATTTAAAAATGAGTATGAAGTTACACTGACTAATGAAACTGGAGTGGCTTGGTACAACTTACCCCTCATAGCTCAAGCTGATCTCGCTACAGTTCAGGTTGCTCAACTACCAAACACTCTTCCCGTCCTATTGCCGTATCAAACAATTAAGCTACCTCTCCAACTCAAAGGGGCTGACTGGTTACGTCGTCGTCCAGTTACCTTGACACTTTCTCTTCACGGCATATCATCAACTCATGAAGTCCGGACAGGTCTCAAAATCCTTGAAACCATCAAAAGTATCCCAATCAACCCACTTGGTTTGGGCATCGGTCTGGTCATCATTGCCCTCGTCACCGGCGGTCTATTGGTTTTTAGACGCAAGCGATAATGTTTTATACGTTGGTAAAGCAAAGAATCTCAAAAACCGGATTGCTTCCTATAAACAATGGCAAACTGTTCAAGGAAAAACCCAACGGATGGTGTTTGCGGCAACCCAATTGAAGCACCAAGTTTTGGAAAGTGAGCTCGAAGCACTTTTAGTTGAAGCAGAACTAATCCGAACTCACCAGCCTCAATTTAATATTCTATTAAAAGATGATAAGACACCTCTTTATGTACAAGTTACTGATGAAGAGTTCCCGCGAGTTTTGACAGTCCGCAAAAAAGACGTTGATAAAAAACATTTACAAGGAACAATTTTAGGTCCATTTCCCAGTGCTTATAAAGTCAAAGAAGTGCTGAGTATTGGCCGGAAAATTTTTCCTTACTGTAATGGACCACGGACACCTCTCTACGGCACACCTCAAAATACTGCCTGTTTCCACTATCACTTAGATCAATGTCCGGGAGTGTGTATTGGTTTAGTGATTCAAGAAGAGTATCGAGATACTCTTCACCAACTGATTTTATTTTTAAAAGGCAAAAAAAAAGATGTCGTCCAAACTATTAAACAGCAAATGAAACAAGCAGCTCAACATGAGAACTACGAGTTGGCTGCTAAGTTGAGAGATCGAGTGAATGCCATTCGAGATGTCACAGAGAGAACTCACCAACTCAAACCAGAAGTTCATTTACCTCGTCTGCAAGAATCACTGCGGGCAGAAGGACTCGTCTACCTCCGCCGTTTTCTTTCCCAGTATATGAACTATCCAAAAACATATCCACTCACCAGGATCGAAGGTTATGACGTCAGCAACATTCAGGGCACCAACGCGACGGTGGCACTCGTCACCTTCATCAACGGTCAAGCTACTAAAGAACAGTATCGATTGTTTAATATCCGAACTCTTCAAACACCTAATGACTACGCCATGCTTCAGGAAGCGTTGTTACGTCGACAGAATCATTCAGAGTGGGGAGTCCCTAACTTAATTGTAATTGATGGGGGAAAGGGTCAGCTGCGAGCTGCTTTGAAAGCCTGGCAGTGGAACGTTCCAGTGATCAGCATTGCCAAAAAACCTGATCGGTTACTTTTCCCATTTCTGTCAGCTGAGCAAAAAAGTGAGAATAAAAACCTAGTTGGATTAAAGTATGAAGAGGTGACACTTTCATTAGACCACCCTGCTCTCAAACTCGTTCAACAAATCCGTGATGAGGCCCATTGCTTTTCTAAAAAACAGCACACTCGACTTCGTCAAAAGCAAATGTTAGAGTGAGTACTATGTTTAAATCTGTCCTGTTAAACTTTACTTCAATTCTGATTTTAAACTGGATCGTGCCAGTCATTGGTTACTCAAGTTGGGTGACTTTACTCCTTGGTAGCATCGTCTTATCTCTATTAAATGCGACTCTCAAACCAATCCTTCAACTGCTTTTTTTACCAATGAATATCATCACTTTAGGAATTTTTGGCTGGTTGATTAACGGAGTGGTTCTTGGAGTAGCCCTTTTGCTTATACCAGGTCTCTCAGTCCATCCATTGACGCTCCTTGGCAATCAAGTAGGACTGCTACTTAGTCTCATTCTGATTTCTTTCTTTATTACAGTCCTCCAGCGCTTGATCGATCTAGTTATTTAGCCTGGTTGAGATGTATAATATCGCCGTGTTAAAAATTACTAGATTCTGTTGGACTCTTTTACTCAGTGTGAGTTTGATTTTGAGTGTAGCCTCCCCAGTTTTTGCCCAATCACCAGCTCAACCCCAGCAAGATATCACCGAAACTTCCAGCCAAGCTCAAGATAAACTTGTTGAGTTTCTCAACCAACAGCCCATGCCATCATTGAGTTGGTACAACCCGCTTGAGTACGGCATCCGGAAAGCGGTCGCAAATGGTGTGTCAGCGAACGTCCTTGTTTTAATTTTATTGTTCCCAGTCATTACGGCAATTATTTCACTATCTCGACATGCTATTGGTCTCAAAGGTTTTGGTATTTATACTCCCGCGGTACTTTCTGTGGCATTCCTATCAACTGGAATTTTTAACGGAATCTTAATCTTCTTAGTCACGCTCTCAGCTTCAAACCTGATGAAGAAAATACTCAGACGGTTACAACTTCAATACTTACCGCGAACCGCCATGTTGTTGTGGGGAGTTTCAGTTATTACTTTACTGTGCTTGATTGGACTCTCTTTTGTGAGGATCTCGGATGTTCTATCAATCAGAATTTTTCCATTATTAATTATCATGTTATTAACTGAGAACTTTTTGGAGTCTCAACTAACCGGCAGCCAGTCAGAAGCACGACGACTTACTATTGAAACATTGATCATTGCCATTGTTTGCTCTGCATTTATTGGTATAGAACCAATTCAAAAGTTTGTGCTGTTACAACCCGAACTCACTTTATTATCAGTAGCAGGATTGAATATGGTTGTTGGCCGTTATACTGGTCTCCGTTTACTAGAGTGGCTACGCTTCAGAACGATCATCACTACCTAATACTTTTATGCCAAAAGCGAGTGACATCCTCGGCATGAATGCCCGTAACCAGCTGTATACGTCGCTCAACTCATCACAAGCCAAACGTTTTGGGACTTCTAAATACGCCACTAAAGTCTTGCTTGAAAACAAGGGTATTCCAACTGCCAAGATGTTTGGCATTTTAGGCACCAAAGAAGACATTCAAGATTTTCCGTGGGAGACCATGGAAAAAAACTTAGTAATCAAACCTTCAAATGGGAATGCTGGCAAAGGAATTTTAATTCTCAAACGTCAGGACCCAGATAAAAAACATTGGTTTGACACGTTTGGGCACAAAATTAGTTTAGAAGAAATTCTGCTTCACTGTTCAGACATTTTGGAGGGGCAGTACAGTACCTATGGAACAAACCCATACGTGATTATCGAAGAACGCGTACCAATTCACACCAAACTACAAAAATACGCCTATAAAGGAACTCCTGATATCCGAGTGATTGTTTTTAATCACATTCCGATCATGGCGATGCTCCGTTTGCCAACCGCCCAATCAGAAGGTCGAGCTAATCTTTACCAAGGAGCAATTGGGGTGGGTATTGATATGTTTTCTGGAGTTACCACCTATGGAATCGTTGGCAAAGGTGATTCCATTTTGGTCCTACCAGATAATAAGCGGAAAGTCCATGGAATCAAGATCCCCAACTGGACTCAACTACTGACTGTTGCTGTCACTGCATCAGACGCTGGTGAACTGGTTTTTTGTGGAGTTGATCTGTTTGTTCACGAAGAAAAAGGGCCACTGGTTGTTGAACTGAATGCGAATCCTGGTCTTTCGATTCAACTGGCAAATCGATCAGGATTACGTCGCCGTCTAGAACGAGTGACTGACTTGAATGTGCTGAATCCTGAACACGGCGTCAAGATTGGGCAGTCATTATTTGCAGAAAACTTTTCTGACAAAATTAAAGCCGAAGACGGTTTGACTATTATTTCTCCGTTTGAAACGGTAACTCTGTTTAGAGCTAAAAAACATAAGGAAGAGAAATTGGCCTTAGTGAATACTGGCCGTTTCCGTAGTGCGATTTCTAGTAACTTAGCAAAGCAACTGAATGCAATTGACGTAGATGATTTATTATGGTTTCAACAAGAAAAAGAAGAAGGCAGAGTCCCCGTGGTTGAGATTACCTACAAATTGAAAAATCGCAAACGAACAACTGCCATGATCGTCACCAAAAAATTGAATAAGACTAAACACCAACTTGAACTTGGACGAAATGATTTGGGTGGGTTTTTGGTAGGGGAGGTGGAGTAATGAGTTACATGTCTAACTTAACTCCAGTAAACTTAATTGAAGAGAGAGAAAAATTCTTTCAGGATCAAACGTATAATCCCCAATTTCAATATACTAAACAGTTCTCTGAAGAAGAATTAACCAAATGGGGAGTACCAAACCCAACAATAGTAAGTCACTCATTTGCCCAATTGCTTCATCCAGAAAGTTTTAGTTCTGTATCAACAGAAAACTATATTAACGAAGAATACATTAGTAAAAAAATTACGGAATTTAATCAAAAGCAACACCTCTCAGAACCTTTACAAGTGACCTTTTCCACCCATTTAGTTTCTCGCTGCGCAGTATCTTTACGTCGTATTGATTTTCAACTACCAATTCAGTACACCAAAGAAACTTTTGCCTATCTTTGTCGTCACGAGCTTGAAACTCACATTCTTCGTCGTCTCAATCATAAAACTCTAAACTGGCCAGAAAATAAAATCAGTGATGAAGAGAAGTCAGGCTTCCAACTTACAGAAGAAGGCCTGGCAACTCTCCACACTTACTTGGATTCTCAAGATAAAGTATTACTTCGAACATATCTTTCCTATATCGGTGTGTATTTGTCCCTTCACTACTCTTTTAGTGAGATGTATCAAAAACTAAGATCCTTAGGTTGTTCAACCCAACGATCATGGAACATTTCAGTCCGTAATAAACGTGGCATTACTGATACATCACAGAAAACAGCTTTTACAAAAGACGTTGTGTATTTAGAAGGGGCACTACAAGTATGGAATTGGATTGTCAATCAACATAATGACGCCAGAGATTTATATATTGGTCGATTGAGTTTAGCTGATATAGAAAAATTCCGAACACATATTGATATTGATAAGAACCAATTAAGATATCCTAGCTTTTTTGATGATATAGATAGCTATCGAAATAAAATTGCTGAGATTGGACAGGTCAATAATTTTCCAGAGTTGCTTAAGGAGGTTCCACCATGACAGATTCTCCCGAACCACAATTAAATGCAAGCTCTCGGATTATATTTGAAGAAGCTCAAAAACGAGGAATTAAGTGCACTACTTTTGGTGACAACGAGACTATTTTAATGGAAGATAAAAATCTAAGTTGGTACACACGTGGCTCACGGACCTCTTTACAATCTTCAGTTGGATTTACAATTGCAGACAATAAAGCTTTGGCAAAAAGAATCCTGACTCACTACCAACTGCCAACTGCAAAAGCAGTTGAAGTTAAAAATGAAGAAGAACTCTCGCAACTTACTGAGTTGCAGTTCCCAGTCGTGATGAAACCAAAACATGGTGAGCATGGAAAAGGAGTAATTGTCGGAATTGAAAGTATAGATGAAGCAAAAAAGCGCTTTCTTGCATATAAACAACCTGTTCTTTTTGAAGAGCTATTAAAAGGAGTTGAGTTTCGAGTTGTGTGTGTCAATTTCCAGTTTACTGCTGCAGCATTCAGAAAACCCGCTCATGTTGTTGGAGATGGAGTTCATACTATCACTGAGTTAATAGCAGGAAAAAACAAACATCCTTGGCGTGGTAAAGGTCATAGGAATAACTTAAGTTTTATCGAAGTTGACGAATTAGTTAAAAAATTACTTGAAGAGCAACACCTTACTATTGAAAGTATCCCTGAAACAAGACGTGAAGTCATCCTCAGAAAAACAGCAAATCTCTCAACTGGTGGAGAAGCGTGGGATGTAACTGATCAGGTCTGTCCAGAAAACCGTTTGCTTTTTGAAAAAATCGCTCGAGTCTGTGATCTAAATGTAATTGGAATAGATGTGATGTGTCGAAATCTATCAACTCCATTAATAGAACAGGCCCAAGCTGGAGTGATCGAAGTGAACTCATCTCCCGGATTACGGATGCATCACTACCCAATTCAAGGAACACCAAAAAATATTGCAGGGTTGATCCTCGATATGGTCATTGCTGCCAAACAAATTAGAAAGACAGTTACAGCTGTGGAACGCTTCGATGTTCCTGTGGAATAACTCCAATCAAATCCCGCAAGAAAACCAACAATATGGTTAAAGATTGGTACGCTCCGGATCGTCAGTTTCCCACCAAGCCGTAATGAGATCCGAATTCTCTACTTGTTAATTCTGGAAACATTTGCTGCAAAAAGGCTCGAGCTACGCCTCGAGTTGTACCGTACATAGGCAAATCATGCATGGCAAATTCAGGCGCAGAGTTAACTTCGATGACGGCGTGTTGCTGTTGACGTTGGTCAGCAGTGATATCCGTTGTCATAAAATCGATGCCACCAAATGGTAAATTGGGAATAGCTCTAACTGCAGCTATGGCTAACTCCGCCACCGACGGATGAATCTCATCAGTCATATCAAACGCGTCACCACCGGCCATAATATTTGATTGAATCCGTAACTGGACGGTTTCGTCTTGGGCTGGGACTGATTCTAAGATCAAACCTTGGGTGTGTAGATACCCAACCATAGCTTCGTCTATGGAAATATGTGGATAGACATCTTGGCTAACGTTGCGAATCGGCTCTTGGTTTTTAATGTCAATTAATTCTTTAATAGTGTGGCTGCCATCGCCAGTCACCGAAGCTGGCCGGCGATATATGACGGCTAACATTTTTTTGCGGGTAGCGATGATTCGATATTCTTTGCCTTGGAGCATTTCTTCCACTAACACCTTACCTTTAGGTCCGAGTTCAAATTCAGCAAAAACTTGACGAACTTTAACTTTAAAATCTTCTAAATCCGAAATATTTAGAAAAACCCCGTCACCATGGGTGCCGCGAGTTTGTTTGACAACCACCGGTTGTGACAGAACATTAAAGACAGCTTCCCAATGTGATTCCGTGTCAGTGGGTAAGAGTGAAAAACCTTTAGTCACTAGCACATTGGCATACGCCAACACCGAACGAGTAAAATCTTTATCCATGCACAAACGGCTGCCGTTGACACCCATAGTTGGTTGGATATGCCCTAGCAAGTATTCGTCGTGACCACGGTAACTAAATTTGACCAGCTCGGAGTCAGGAATGGCTTCCCAACGTATGCCGGCTAGCTCAGCTTCGTAGGCGACTAGCTGGACCTCAGTATCAACAGCTTTGGTTTCCACCAGTCCTCCAGGGGTAAAGCGGGTGTAACTAAGTTTCGGCAAGTCATGGTAATTAATGTTCATGAAGCCTATTATCTCACCTTCCGCCGCATACCTAACCACATGGGGAACACATTTTTTTGAACAAGAACGGTTTGCAACATTTGAGTCACTATTCGTAAAAAATTCCATATGAATTGGCAGACTGATAAAATGAGCTGATGAGCTCATCAAAAAAACACAAAGTGGCCCTTGGCATGTCCGGTGGCGTAGACTCCTCACTCGCAGCCAAGTTATTAGTAGATCAAGGTTATGATGTCACCGGCGTTTACCTAGAATGTTGGAGTGCCCCTGGTTGTCGGACTGATCAGGATCGTAAGGATGCACTCCAAGTTGCGCTCAGCCTAAATATTCCTTTTACAGTTTTGGATTTTAAGGACGCGTATCGTCAAAGAGTAGTGGAGTACTTCTTTCAAGAATATCAAGCTGGGCGAACTCCTAATCCCGATGTCATGTGTAATAAAGAGATTAAGTTTGGTTTATTTTATGAATGGGCAATGGATAATGGTTTTGATGCAATCGCCACAGGCCACTATGCACAAGTTGGAATAATCGAAAATAAGAACACTACTAAATCTGCTCTCAGTTTAATCTCCAGCCAAGACAGTTGGAAAGATCAAACCTATTTTTTATATCGTTTAACCGATGAGCAACTCGCACACACCCTTTTCCCCATCGGTCACTTATCAAAAAAAGAAGTTCGGCAAATGGCAACCAACGCGCACTTAGCTGTCGCACATAAAAAAGACTCCGTGGGAATCTGTTTCATCGGTGACATCAATGTTCACGAATTTCTACGAGAACGTTTGGGTGAAAATCCCGGACAGGTGATCGATCGGAAAGGACGAGTGATTGGCGAACACAAAGGTTTGTGGTTCTACACTGTTGGTCAAAGGCATGGTTTTAGCATTTATCCTAAAACCGCAACCACTTCTGACGCTGGGGAAGCAATTGATCATCACAACATTCCACCATTCTATGTCATCAGCAAAGACGCAGAACATAACCAGCTGATTGTAGGATTTGGCGAAGAGACCTACCAGCACACATTCAAAGTGAGTGAACCCGATTGGATTTCTCCAAAGTTAATGGAACAACTCACCTCAACCTGGGAAAAAGCATGGCCCCTTCTTGTCCGAATTCGTCACATTGGTCAACTTCATCGCGCTGACTTTAACCCGCAGACTAAAATAGTCACCCTCGTTGAACCAACTCAAGGAATTGCTGAGGGCCAATCAGCAGTTTTTTATCTATCAACCAAGAGCTTACCAAAGGAATGGTCGCTTTCCTTACCAAACTCACAACAAAAATCTGCAGAAATCTGTCTGGGGGGAGCCATAATTAAAGAATCAAATTTCAATAAATAAAGTGTATAATATGTCAAAGTATTCTTAAGTAGATCAAAAATATGCTCAAAAAGCAGCTTTTTCCCATTTTGTTAAGTACGTTATGTTGGTTTGGAGCAGTTCAGCCGGCATTCGCTGTACCTGTCAGAACCTATGGGGGAGTTAATGCAAATTCTGGCTATTACTCATTTCGTTCCGAAAATACTGGAAATGGCAATCTAACTCCGGGCAATAGTGTGACTGTAGATTCATACCTTTTTCAATGTAAATCCAGTGGCCCTGCAGCCTGTTCAACTGAACATGACTTTGATGCTACTTTAGTCAACACATGGCACAACCAATTAACAGTGCCTCAGCTCAACCAAAGCACTTCATCAATTACTCACAACTTTAGTTTGCCATACGGTAACTGCGGTCGCCTTCAATATGACCAAGGAGTGGTAGGAATTGACGGAGCAATTGGTGGCTGGGTATACGACTTTGGTGTAGACTGCCAAACTCCACCTCCAGTGAATACCTGTGAAAACCAACAACACGTGAATACTCAGTTTCGTTTCAGTGGCAATGGACCGTGGATAAATGGTAATGATATGACTGCTCGGACAGTCAAAGTTGGTCAACAGGTAGACGTCAACTGTTTTGCGCAAACTGGGACTGCACTTTTAGAGGGTGGAGTAATTGATGTA
The DNA here is from genome assembly GCA_964554155.1 of uncultured Pseudomonadales bacterium. GTDB lineage: Bacteria > Patescibacteriota > Microgenomatia > UBA1400 > PJMF01 > UBA924. The sequence continues at coordinate 15,053 of CAZKNL010000017.1, forward strand.
ACACTTCCGAACGGACAAACTTATCGAATCAATAATAGTCCTGAACTACGAAACTATACTCTCCCTACAACTGGTAACTATCGCTTTAGTTGTAGCTCTACGACCATTCAAAATTGCGGGGATAGTGATAGTTTTAATGCAGTTGTCACTCAACCCACACCTACACCCACTCCAACACCGATTCCCACACCTTCACCACAAGTCAGTAGTTGTGACAGTTTGAGTGTAGTAGGAGGGAACGATGGTTTAGTACCTGCCAGAGTAACCGTGCGAGCAAGTGGCTCTGATAACAGAGGTAACATTCAATCGTATCGTTTCTTTTTTGGCGACGGTAGCCAGATCGAAACAACCAACCAAGAAACAACGCATGACTACACAATTTCTGGGAACTTTCTCGTCAGAGTTGAAGTGCGAGACTCAATGGGAAACTACAAAAACAGTTCAGCGTGTCAAACTGAAGTTCGGGTCAAGTCATCAAACGTAGAGTCACACAAATCCGGCTGCTCTGATGTATTTATCACAGCGAATAATGGCAGTAAGGCACCTAGCCTTGTACAATTTACTGTCACTGGTTTTGACAATAAAGGAAACATCCAAAGTTATCGCCTAGATTTTGGCAACGGCATCACCAAAGACAGTGATGGTCGAACCCTTGAACAAATCTATGATCGTTCAGGAACGTATGAAGTAAAAGCGTACGTCAAAGACAGTAATAGTGAGTGGGTTGGCGGAACTGATAACTGCCGTCGCATAATGACTATTGGTTCAACAATCCCACTGACTCGGCAACCTTCGACAGGCACACCTACTGCACTTCCAGTTATTGGTTTTGGCAGCGGAATTATTGGTCTTACACTCCAAATAGCTAAACGCCGCTTAAAAGCATAGACTAGGAAACAAGCAGTCATGCGACGTTTTCTTACTCATCGTCTTACACTTACTGTTCTTTCCATTTTGTGTTTGATTATTTTCATGGTGGCAATCGTATTGACCTACGGACCAATTTTGATCGTGGAAACCAACTACCAATATCATAAAGTGTTGGCGGAAGTCTTTCACGCTAAAGACCTCCGTTCATTAATTTTACCGACCATTAATACTGACTGGATTGGCGTTACCAACCAAGAATTTGGAATGCAGATTCCTAAGTTGTACTTAGATGAGCCGATTGTCTTTAACGTTGACCCGAATAACCCCGATGAATATAAAGCTGCACTTAAAAAGGGCATTGCCCACGCAGCCGGCACAGATCTGCCACCATATGATGGTTTGGGATACTACTTTGCCCACTCTTCTAGCCCAGAACTACGCAATCAATACAACGCTGTGTTTTACTTAGTCGGCAAACTGGAAAAAGGCGATACTGTTAATATCTGGTTCGAAAAAAAGAAGTATGAATATGTAGTCGTGGAGAAAGTAGTAACCAATCCCGATGACGTCAGTTTCCTTAACCGTTCTTATCAACTGCCAACCATTGTCTTGCAAACATGTTGGCCACCGGGGACAACGCAGAAGAGATTATTAATTTTTGCGGAACGGAAACAGCTGTAGTTTAGTGAAACCAAAAAAAACAGATCTTGGTCACTTATGAGTTAAAATCCCTCACTTCATCAGCACAGAACCCTAATTTTGGATGATTTTGACTTTTACCATAGTTATCGTAATTGTAGTAATTACAATAAAAATCAAAAGTTGTCCATTACACCATCATCCATCCTTATGTCCTATTTGACACATCTCAAAAACTTGTTATCATACAACTCTCGTGAAAACAAGTTCCGCACCCGCGGAAAACTGTTCTTCCAAAACCTGTAGACTACGTCTACACAAAAACAACTCAAGAAACAGCGATCAACAGATCGTGCTGTTTTGTGGTCTTTAACAAGTACAGATATATCATCTGAAATAGGCATGGCGGTATGACATCGTAACGGATCGTCTTACTCGCTATGCAA
>CAZKNL010000018.1:0-16342 GCA_964554155.1 uncultured Pseudomonadales bacterium
AATTATTAGCAGAGTATCAAGAGAAATTTTTGTACATTTTAGTCGATGAGTACCAAGATACCAATGCAGCACAAAACCAAGTGGTCAATCTTTTAGCATCCTATTGGGGTGAGCAAGCAAATATTTGTGTGGTTGGTGACCCACACCAATCGATCTATCGTTTTCAAGGTGCGTCATTGGAGAATACGTTGGGATTTCTTGATCGATATCCGAATGCCGAGGTGATTACCTTGGAACAAGGATACCGAAGCCCTCAACCTATCTACGATGCGGCTGCAGCGGTCATCAGTCATAACCCGCAGTTAGAAGATGCAGTCAGTATAGCGAAAGTTCCTAAAGACTCTTTACAAAAGTTGCATCAGGGACTGCAAGCAACTTTAGTTGCTCAAAAAAAAACAGAGATCAAACAGCCTATTCAAGTAGTGAAGTTACCTACTCAATATCACGAGCAAATTTTTGTGATGGAACGTGTCCAGAAACTGCTAGCACAAGGAGTGTTACCTACTGAAATCAGCATTTTATATCGCAATAATGCAGATGGTTGGGAACTCTCTGAAGCATTTAACAAAGCCAACATTCCAACATCCATTGACACGAGTAAAGACATTTTTGAAAGTCATCCAATTCAACAATTTTTTCTACTGTTACGAACAACTCTAGACGTGCGACAAGGACAAGAAAATGGAGACCTGGTGCAGTTGCTCTTTGCACCATGGTGGAAACTAGAACGATTGGCAGTGTTGATGGTTGTTCGCGCTGCTGGCAAAACACATACTTCTCCATATGAACGAATCAAAGCTGGATACCTAGAGCTGATTAAAGTTCAAGAAGCGAAAGACTTGAAACCTTTGGACTTTGAGTCAATTCAAGAAATTTTTACTCGAATAGAACATTGGGGCCAAGAAGAAGCACACCAACCGTTCAGTTATTGGTTGGAAACAGTTCTGAATGAATCAGGGTATGTAGATTGGTTGAAGAATCAACCAGATCGCTTAGTTCTTTTTGAACAGCTTGCGGCAGTGTTGCGATTAGTCCGCCAACTTGCCACGACCCAGTCACAATTTGGTCTCGCACAGTTCTTAGAGACGATGACTACTATGCAGGAACATCGATTAGCATTTCCGTTGGAAACAGCAATGACCAAACAAGAAGGAGTAGTCTTTTCTACGGTTCACAAAGCGAAGGGTCAAGAATGGGAGTATGTGTTTGTGGTTCAATGTCAGGATGGCCGCTGGGGAAATGCTCGAGCCGGCAGAACTTTACCACTACCAAGTGGATTGCTAGCATTTGAGAATCCTGGAACAGAAGACAGAATTGAAGATGATCGACGATTGTTTTATGTAGCTTTAACACGGGCTAAAAAACAAGTCACATTCAGTTACCCAGAGACAATGATGGTTGGTCAAATCAGTCGCCCAGTACTAGGGAGTATGTTTTTGGAAGAGGTTCCGACGGACAAAAAAAGTACGGTAGATTTTAAAGTGACCGAAGAGCAACTCGCTGAACACGTTTCGTCGTTAACTCAACCAGCCACTCCCACCGATTGGTCAAAGAAAGAGCGCCAGTGGTTGCAACAGATTGTCACAGAAATGCCGTTATCAATTTCCGCATTAAATACCTATCTGCGTGATCCTCAAGAATTCTTTTTTCAGCAGATCTTAAAAGTTCCCCAAAAAACTGATCCGTGGTTAGCCTTTGGTACAGCTATTCACACTGCGTTAGAAATGATTTATCGATCCTGGGTAGATAACCAGACTGTCCCCAGCCAGAAAGAAGTCTTTGACCGTTTTGAGTGGATGTTGAAACAACAACAGTTACCAATAGAGGAGTTCAAGATTCGTTTAGAAAGAGGTAGAGAAGTGCTGACGTCATATCTTCAACGGCCGATTCAAGAGACTCAGTCAGTCTTTGTTGAAAAGTTTTTTGGGTATGGGTCGAGTAGTACGCTGTTAGGCGATATTCGCTTAACTGGCAGAATTGACCGGGTTGATTGGCTGGATCGAGCGGCTAAGACTGTCCAAGTGGTGGACTACAAAACAGGTCGGAGTAAAACTGAGAACGAAGTTGAAGGCAAAGTAAGTGTGGCAGATTTCTCCCAAAGAGAAATGGCCTTACCAGAATCAATTCGCGGACCGCTCAAACGCCAACTTCTTTTTTACAAACTGCTTTTACAACTTGATCGCTCTTTTAATGGGTCAGTTGCCTCGGGGATGTTTGAGTTTGTCGAGCCAGATAGAGATGGTAAAACAGTTGATCGACAGTTCCGTTTGCTTGATGAAGATGTGGAGTTGCTGAAAAAACTAATTGTTGAAGTAGTTCAAGAAATTCGTCAACTCAAATTTATAAATGCCTAAGAGTCGGGTGTGTTCTTTCTCATCTTTGGGAGCTATTGGGTGTGGGGAAGGATGTGGGCGAACAAGAATGAGAAGGAACACACCCACTCATCCATTTATTTCCAGCTCTTAAGACTGAAATATACTTTATTTGCAAACCCAATAGGGACCGGCAGACCTGTCCAGTTCGGGTAGAACACCACAAAGGTGGCAAAAATAATCACCACCGCCAAAATACTGAAGATCCGACCGGATTTATACTGAGAAATATAGTGCAGCCAATATGCCAGCAAAATTGCTAGTAAAGGTACAGCTGGTGTGTAGTGGTAAAAGAACATAATTCTCGGTGAAACACTCCACGGTAACCAGACTGCAAAGTAGGCTACGATCAAGAAAAATAATTTACCTAAACGAGTTTCAAAGTTTGTCAAAGCAGTAAGGGCATTGAGCAAAAGTTGCCCATATTGACACTGTTTGCCTTTCACTTTTTGCCTACAGAAGTAGAACACTTCAACACAGAGAACCAAAACGGTCGTGACTACAGCAACATCACCCAACCAAAAAAGGAGTGGATTTCCTTGTGAGTAGATGTTAGCGATGGTTTTATCGTCGTACTTGACATACATCCAGACTGGTCGCAGATCTAAAAACCACTCCCACGGTCGAGATTGATAGTTATGTGTGGCTTTTAAGTTGGTCTGGTACCACCAAATTTGGTGATGAAGTTCCGAGAAATGTGAGATCAGTCGCTTACAACCACCTCGGGCTTCTAAACGTTCCCAGCCACTCCCATCACCTCCCGCAATCGCTTTCATCAAATCAACCCACCATGAAGAAGTTTGATCACAATAACACTTGCCTGACTCAGCAAGGTTGCCATGACAGATAAATGTTTTTCCTTGCAGAAACATATGAGAATAAGACAAAATGTAGACACAGACTGGAATGAAACCCAAGATAACCAATCGGGAAAAAACAGACTTGATGAACTCTCGTCCAGTCGGAGCAATTTTATGGAGTGAGGTAATGATGAAAATGAACTCAAAGAACCACACCACTCCTAATCCAAAAAGACCTGACCACTTACTGCCCATTGCCAGACCGGCACATATGGCAGTCATAAAAAGAGCAATACGAAGTTGTTGATGTAAATGCCCCAACTGTTTTGGATGATCGACAACTTTTTGTAAAACTCGGTGATACCAAAAATAGCTAAAGAACGTCAAAAGAATCATCAACGTCACATGAATGTCATTCATGGCAATTCTTGATTGAACAAGTAATAATCCGTCCAAACTTGCCAAAAATGCAGCCAAAAGTGCCAATTTCTTATCAGCAAAAATATAACGAACAAACTCAGCAATCACCAAAATTACCGCAGTTCCAAACAAAACAGCGCTGATTCTCCAACCAAATGGAGTTTCCCCAAAAACTCTCATTCCTAGAGCTTGAGTGTACTTTGCTAAAGGTGGATGTAGCCAGTCCACTGCGGTATTTACTTCGACAGGTGGATTCCACCATTCATACGCACGAGGATCATTACGGGCAATTAACTTTGCCGTGACTGCATGGTAAACCTCGTCAAAAATATATGATTGAACTTCACCAACCCGATAAAGACGAGTGATAAAAGCAAATAAACAAATTAAACCAAGAGTCAGCCAGTATTTTTTTTCAAGAAAATTTAGCACTGATATACATTACCCAACGACATATAACACAACAAGGGTAACTCCGGCAAATAAAAAGCCAGTAGCTAATAACGGTTTATCACGAAGGAGAACTGTTTCTGGAGACTCACCTTTATTATCTTCATAAATTAACAACAAGTAACGCATTACCCCAAAAATCACGAAAGGTATTGTCAACATCAGCAACTTTTGTGACTGTAAAGTGCGAGGTAACCAACTATACACTTGCAACAAATCTCCCTCTGGTTGAATATTGTCACGCTGGAAAGCAAACAGCGCATACGTTAACCAAGTTGAGTTGGCAAACATCGCTGTATATTGATCAAGCAAACGTTGGCTGTAGTTACGAAGTGTTTTCCGGGTGTCACCAAGCTCTTTGTATGATTCGTCAAACTTTTTCCCAGTCATTAAGGTTCTTTCACTCTGTCGTTTTCCCACAGCCAAAAAGAGTGACGCTGAGATAACAGTCAACAAAAACCAAACGTCCATGTGTAAATTGACCACCACAGCCCCAGCGTAAATTCGTAACAAAAAGCCTGCGGCAATTGAAAGTACATCCAAAATTGGGATGTGTTTAGTGACTGTCGCGTACAAAATTTGCAAAAGGAAGTAACCCATGATAGTAATTCGGAAAAAAGGATGCAGAAATAAAGAAAAGAAAATCACCGCTGCCAATAAAAGAAAAATCGCCAAACTAGCAATTGGAATCGACAGCTTCCCTGATGCTAATGGCCGTTTCTTTTTAAACGGGTGCAATCGATCTGCTTCAATATCGATAATGTCATTAATAATGTAGACTGCAGAAGTTAACAAGCAAAATGTCAAGACAGCAAAGGTCACAATCCAGAAATAAGGTCGGCCATTCCCCGGTATATAGAAAAAGAACCCAGAAAAAACCAAAGCTGCATACAGTGCCAGGTTCTTAATCCACTGTCGAGGGCGAGCGGTTTTCAGTAAGAGAAAAATTGTTTCGAGGTTCATGTTACCCACCTTATTGTTGCTTATAGCGCAGCTTTGCCCAGATTAAACCAGCAAAAACAGCCCCACTGACCAACACAATTGAGATAATTTTGCCACGTGTATCTAAGACTAAAGATAACACACCAAGGCCAAAGCTGACCACCCAGTAAAACACGGCAATCCGCCGTCGCCCCCAGCCAAATACGTCAAGTAGTTTATGATGAAGATGACCGCGGTCACCCCATAATGGTGATTTCCCTGCCAAAACTCTCCGAGTGATCGTAAAAACTGCATCAGCAGTAGGTAAGGCAAGGACCATCACGGTAGCTGCAAACTTGGCACCAGACAAAATTGCTAAAACAGCGAGAAAGTAGCCGGCCAAACTGCCAGCACCATAGCCAGACATAATCCGTTGTGGATAAAAGTTCCAGATTAAGAATCCAGCAAATGCACCTGAGACCACAAATGCTAACTGAGCGATTTGGAGTTGGGCAGGATCTGCTGAAAAACGAAAAGCGAGCAAGCCAATAAAAGCCGCTGCAATTGCCACAAAACCAGGCATTTGGCCATCAACGCCTTTGGACCAGTTGACAATATTCATGTTCCATAAAATAAAGAAGATAGCTAACAAATCGGCCACCACCCAAATGTTATGCATGGTTCCAAAGACCTCAAAACTCAACCGTGGTTGATCAAGATGAATCACTCCGGGTCCAAAAGGGTTGGTGAGATAAGCAATTCCAACACCGCTGCCAACGACAATTAAAGACGCAATCAGTCCTGTGAACAGTCTCAACTTTGGGTCAAGATCAAAGATATCGTCGAGTGTGCCAACAATAGTTAAGACGAGTGCTCCGAGTAAAATTGCCACAAGGTGTTTATCTATTGGGATGAAGACTGAAGCAGTACATACAATCGCCAAAAAAATAACCACACCTCCGCCTCGAGGGATAGCATGCTTGTGCGTCACCTTTACATGTTTGTAATTGTGCGGATCATCAAGCCAACCATACTTTCGGTAGAGTTGAACAACTCCTGGAGTAACTAGAAATGCGGCAGCAAATGAAATAAGAAAAAAAAGAAAAAGCATATAGTTACCAGATAATCGTAATAATTCTTAAAATTGCAACGATACACAGTCCTTGGAGGATCATTGTGATCAAACCAACCAATTGATTCATTACTTTGTGATAGGAATGAAGTATCGGGAGGAGCAACAGATGCAAAATGGTAATTCCAAACGAGATTGCTGGAACCAAAAATAACCAAATCTTATCAACTAAATAATCAGATGGTTCTGCCAAGGAGTAAAAAAGTGGTACTTTTGGCTGGACATGGAAGTACGCCACAATGGTAATGAAAGTTAAGAAGCAACTCATCACCAAAGAAGAAATAAAGTGAAAGCGGACAGATCGAGGAACACGGAAAGAATGATGAGGGAAGGAGTTTGTGATCAGTACCATGTGGCTGATTATATCAGCGTTTTTATGGCATCAATATCAAGGAACTGAGCGTCGCCAGACTGTTAAAGTTGGGTAATCCGAGTTGGGAATGTATTCCGTCATCAGGTAGTCTGACAATCCAGGTAGAGGAGGTTGCCCCTTCATCACCACAATAAATGTCGGTTTTTTCTGTTGAATCGCATTAATTGTTTCTTGATACGCTTTGAAGTCGTCAATATGAAAAGCAACGGTAAAACGACCAACTGGATTTTTCCCAGTTAACGCATACAACAATGGATTATTGCCCCAAATAAATATTTCCGGATCAGGAGAACGGTGCAGCACTTTGGCAACTTGATAGTTATCAGCCATCAACGGGTTGAATTGGTCGCGGTATGTTTCCCAACTGATTTGTTTAGTAATCAGTCTCCAGAATAACCAATAATATCTTACAGTTGGATACGGCGAAACATGAAGCAAACTTAAAGTAATGATTAATGCTGCGATGATAGCAAATCCACCGGCTGCTTCTACCACTGGACGAGTCGAGTTCGGTTCGCAGTAAATTGCCTGTGTTTCTTTCAGACGCCGGCACTTTTTAATTGCGCGAGCAATTAAAACAATACAAATGGCAATCACGATCGCTAATGAAGGAAAAACTTGCTGAAAATAATGTGGATATGGACGATTCGAAAGTGTAGCAGCCACTAACGTCAGTCCCATCCATGATCCAGCAAAAAGAAACGCTTTGGAAAGATATTTGTGAAAAAGTGTTAAAGAGAGTATCCAAGAGATGAGCAGAAGGACTTTCCCTTTTAAGGTAAAGAAAAAAGCAATTATCGGGAGATGAAACTGAGGCACCCAACTTTCAACATAATGAAAGTTATATAACAAACCATAGTCAAAGTACTCTTGAAGACTCCCTTGGAGGGCAAAAAAGAGGATTGACAGGACAATCATTGAGATCCATCCCGAAACAATCACTCCTAGTTGAAACAGCGTTGCATAGAGGGCCTTGAGTGATACTTCTGAGGTAAACACAAACCAACTCATCACGAATAACAAACCAAGATCAAACACTGCCGGAACTTTGGTCAGTGTTGCCAGTCCCATCAGTACCCCAGTTAAAAGTAACCAGCAAGTATTACGCGTATCTCGAGTCAAAAGAGTTCGAGACCCGAGGTTTTTCGATGATTGGAGGAATGATTGATACAAACGAGTCTGACGAAATGCAAGTAAAGCAAGCAAAACGAACATCATCACAAATGTTTCCCCGTTAGGAATGTTCCCTTCGTAGCGAGGTAAATTGGTATAAATAATAAAAAAGATGATAGCTATCCATTGAGTCCAACGTTTTGTTAAAAAGTCTTTGACTAAGACATAGTACGCCACTGTACTGACTGAAACAGCGAACAGTCCTAACATTCGGAAACCGAATTGATTTCCAGCCAAGGCCGCCAAGTAATAAATTAAGGGAGTTTTGTGGTCGATGATATCCACATACATTCTTTCTCCAGCCCGTAAACTATTTCCCACAGTCAAGTAAATTGCTTCGTCCCCATACCAATATGGTTCAGCGAACGTTGGTAAACGGAAAATAAAGACAACTAAAATGAGAGCAAGTGGAACAGTGTGACGATCAAGAAAAGCATCAATTTTTTGGAAGGAGATCCACAGCGTATGAAATAGCTTGCTCAACATGGAAGTGATTATGAATGAATTTTCAACGGATCGCAATCTAATTATGAGTCACTCTCAGACCTTCTCAGTCACGCGATACTCAATGTACTTTCCCAGCATCAAGCGGGTGTGAGCATCTAATCCTGGAAGAGCAGAGAAAAAGAATCCAATCACCGGCAGCATCAAGAACTCTAGTGGCTGAAGAATATAAGAAAAAATATTGCGACGGTTTGGGCGTGGTGGCCGGTTCATGGCATCAATAATGAAAATAACCACCATCGATAAAAGTGATAAAGTCATTAACAGTGAAGTGGTTTGTGGTAGTTTTTTTCCTAAAATTGTCCGCGCAAATTCGGGATTCAATAATGGGGGCATAATCGCCGCAGTGGTAATCGCGAACCAGTTGACTGGCCACAAAAAATGATCCTCGATTGTTTTAAAAACTCGAACGGTCTTGTCCCAAAATGGCACCCCTTCAGTCAAAATATATTGACGAATGATATAAGCATCATCACTCACCCCCCAAGCCCACCGTTGAAGTTGCTGATATTGATTTTTCATTGCCCCCCAAAATGTTTTTGCTTCAGCCGCATCAGCATAAATGGGAAGATAAATTGGCTCAACTTCAAAGTCACCCTTTTTCGCAAAGTACGATTTGAAAAACAATCGGTAGTCTTCTGGAATGACGTCAGTATCCCAATAGCCAATATCGTGAACATGTTTCAGAGAAGTTGAGTAGGTAGAAAAATTAACTAATCGGTCTTTACGTACCAGCAGATACATTTGCGTGACAGAAAAGATTGATGACAACACCCGAATCGGTCCCTGAACTTTCCAAATATTATTGTAAAAAACAATCCCACCCTGCCAAATTTTGTTAAATGGTTTGTTGGTTGTCAAAAATTGATATGTTAAGTTGGCAAAATACTGATGATGAAACATCGAATCAGCATCCTCGCTGGTGATGGTAACTTTTTCAATTGAGATGCCTTCTTTATCAATTAAGAGTTCTTTAGCGCGTTTGGCTCCCCAACTGGTATTCGAAGATTTGCCTTTGACTTCGCCTTCAATATCTGGGTGATGAGTGGTCCATAAATCACCAAAAACTCGGCTAAACTCTTTTTTCAAAATAACTGCTTTTTCCCGAGCAACAGCTCCCTCACGTTCTTCAAAAGAAAGCATGATGTGAATATTCTTGAGTGGGTATGTTTGTTGGGAAAGGGCATGTACTGTCCGTTGTAAGGTAGAAAGTGGTTCCTGGTAGGTGGGAATGACGATAATATGATGAATCGTATTCCATCGTTTTGGTTCAACCGTTCTTAAATACGCTAACCAGTTGTAACGGCTGGAAGCTTTAATCCGGAAGTTTGCTACGATTGAAAGTACCGCAATAGTTAAGGAACGATACAACCAATACACCGCAAAAGTGATCACGTAGTAGGCGACTAGTGTCGGCACCACAAAAGATCCCCACAATGGAAATAAGATCAATGACCAGGAAAATACACCGGGCAAAATTTCAAGTGCACGCTGAGTACGAACTGGATGGCGGCGAACATAACGTTTAATCATCTGAGGTCTTTCTATTGTAACGTACCCGTCAGTCTATGGCTGTAATGAGTCTATTTGAAGCTTCGGAAAGAGTTGATAACTATTTGCCAAACATTGCTCAAGGTCAATCTGCATTTGGTTGGTCAGAAACTCAGCTGTTTCTGCAATCATCCATGGTTCACAGATCTGCCCGCGGTAGCGAGCAGGCGGTAGAAAAGGTGCATCAGTTTCGATTAATAATCGATCTGCTGGAACTTGTTGCACAATTTCTCGCAAACTTTCAGCATTTTTATAGGTGACGTTGCCAGCCACACTTACATAGCCACCCATTTCTAGGGCGCGTTTGATATAAGGGAGCGGACCTGAGACACAGTGAAGAATGAGTTTACCAGTGTAATTTTCTTCTTCCAAAATACGTAAAACATCCCAGTAGGCAGCTTCACCTTGATCACGAACATGAAGTAAGATGGGCAACTGACCGTCTGCCAGTTTGAGATGTGCACGCAGTCCAGCCGCTTGGATTTTTTTAATCAGTTGTTGTTGTTCGGGCGTGTCCGAGCCAATTCTGAAGTAATCGAGTCCGGTTTCCCCAATTGCAGCGACAGTCCTCTGATCAAAAATACGTTTGAGTTTTTCCATCTCAGTGTGAACCTGAGCAAGCATTTCTTCTGCGGTCCACTCATCAGCAGATTGGTTAGCGGAGTATGAAAGTGCGATCTGCGTATACTCGGTGGGATGAATCCCAATTGCCGCGCCCAGTTTAGAATCGGTTGAGGCAATCTTGATTGCTCGCGCGCTGGAATCGACCTCAGTTCCGACTACGACCGCTCCAACCACTCCATGCTGCTGAGCATTTTGCCAGTGTTCTGACCAATTTGCATCTAATCCTTTGAGGTTGTAGTGGCAATGCGTATCAAAAATTCGGGGGAGAAAAAGCTGTGGTGCAAGCATACTCACTTAGTTTGCTAATCGTGGGAAAAGCGGTTGAACTGCAGCGATCCGTGATTGGCTAAAATGGTGGTAAATTTTGGCCCCAGTTTGGGGCATAAATGGTTGCAACAAAAAGCTAGTTTTTTGAATTGCAGTAATTGCTTTAGCTAATGCAGTGCGTTGTGCTTCGCCAGTTAACTTCCAGGGTTTATCTTGGTTGAGTTGTTGATCAATTTTAGTTAATTCGCTCTGCAACACTTGAGCTGCAGTAGAAAGTTCATATTGGTTCATTGCTTCAAAGAAAGTTGGTAAATCCAGGAGTTCTTCTCGGGTTGTGGGAGTAAAGGAATGGTCTCCTGCAGCGGCCAGTTTTGCCACCCGTGAACACAAGTTGCCTAAACCGTTTGCCAGTTCTGCGGTATAAACTTCATTAAATCGAGTGTGACTAAAGTCACCGTCATTGTGAGTGGGGACTTCTTTGAGTAGGTAGTAACGAACTGATTCAAGCGTGTACTGTTTTACTAACTCAAAAGGATCGATCACATTCCCCAAACTTTTACTCATTTTTTGACCGTCAGTAGTAATATATCCATGAACAAAAATAGTTTTGGGTGTTGGCAAACCAGCGGACAACAACATCCCAATCCAATAAACGGAGTGGAACCGGTTAATCCCTTTGCCAATTACATGGACATCAGCTGGCCAAAACTTCTCAAACAATTTCAGATCATAGTTCCAACCCATCGCAGTCATGTAAATTGCTAAAGCATCAAACCAAACATACATGACTTGGCTTGAGTCATCAGGAACTGGTACGCCCACTCCACGGGAACGTTGGACAGATCGTGAAACACTGAAGTCTTCCAAACCATTTTTAATAAAGCCCAACATCTCGTTTTTATACTGTTCAGAGACAATGTTGAGTTGGCCGCGTTCAATGAGTTGCAGAATCTTATCTTGATATTTGGACAGCTTAAAAAAGTAGTTCTCTTCTTCAACCGTTTCCGGGATAGTCAAATGTTCTGGGCACTTGCCATCAACCAACTCTCCAGGGGTGTAAAAAGATTCGCAACCAACGCAGTACAAACCCTTGTAGGTTTTTTTGTAAATATTATCAGAGTGTTGGCAACGACGCCAGAGTTCTTGCACCCCAGGCCAGTGCAGTTTCTGATCGCTGCCACGGCGAAAACCAGTCAACTCAACCCCAAAAAATTTATAGGCATCGGCAAAGATCACCGCATACTCATCCAGCCACTCTTGAGGAGTTTTGCCAGCTTTTTCCGCAGCTTGGACGTTTTTTAAACTATTTTCATCGGTCCCTGCACCAAACCAAACCTCTTTCCCCAAAATATCTCGTTGATATCTGGCTAAGGCATCTGCTTGAAACCATTCCAAGACATGTCCGAGGTGAGGTTTAGCGTTCACATAAGGAATTGCAGTAGTAATGGAGAAAGTATTTTTGGTATTTGTCACTCAAAAATTATATCAGGATTCTTGGAACCTGTTTGAAAGGTCGCATTTACTTTCCGAAAAAATGATGTTTACGTTTTCGGCCATGTTTAGGAGGGTGAGGCTCAGGTGGTTCTGCGAAATCAGCTTCCATGGTGCGGTGCTTCGATTTCACCAAAGGAATGGCTAAAAAATTCGGCAAATGAACATGCGGTTTCAACTGGACGAATACTTTTGTCAACAAAATGCAGAGTCCTTCTATGCCAAAAATAATTCCAACAATGATCAAAACGAGTGACCCCGTCAACACTTGTTGGAGCTTCAGAAACAAAATAGCAGTAAATCCAGCGCTCAATAGTAAGCCTCTTCGCGAGTTTAGAAAAAAGTAACTACTACACAAAAAAGTACCAACAGCTACAGTCAATAATAAAGGTGCATAAGAATTTGCTACCCACAGATTTTGAATACTGCTCGGTTCAACCCAACCGAAGATAAAAATAACGACTCCATAGCTGGTCACTCCGAGCAAAAGTACAGGTAAGTGAAAAAGATATTCTTTCCAGGGAATGTGCTGATGAAACGACTGACGGATCTCCCGTTTTCTGCGTGACACAGCGAAATCTTTTAAATCTTTATGTTCGAGTTGAAGTGGTCGCAGAATGCTTTGCATGCTATAACGATTCTAGGAGTTAAGTGACTATGATCATAGAAGTTCTTGTGATTGCCGTCATCATTGGAATTGGTTTTATTGGTTTGGCTGTTTTTCTTTCAAGTCAACTGCAAGTTTTCCGCAGTGAAAAACAAGTGATTCAAGTTGACCTAGAAAACAAACAACGCAGTATTGAACACTTAGTCGAAACAATCCAGCGTGATCTACGGGAACGTCAACAAGAACTACGTAGCTTAGAACAAGATCGAGTTAAAAAATTTGCAGAGTTGACCACTCAACTCGATAGCCATCGTCAAATGACCCAACAGTTACAAGTCAGCACTCAACAATTGGCTACTGTGCTTTCCAATAATCAAACCCGTGGAGGCTGGGGTGAACGTATTTTAGAAGACTTACTACGTTCAAATGGATTGGTTGAAGGTGTTCATTACTTAAAGCAGTTAAATCAGGAAAGTGGTTTGCGTCCAGATATTACATTGTTGTTACCGAATAACCGAACTGTTCCGATTGATGTTAAGTTTCCCTATGCAGAAATTCAAAAAATGGCCATGGCAGAAACCAAGTCAGCCAAAGATGTACATGCGCGCCAATTTGTGAATGACGTCCGTACTAAAATTCAAAAAGTTGCTGAATATATTCAACCAGATAAGGAAACTTTAGATTATGCAATTTTGTTTGTACCAAATGAGATGATTTTTTCTTTTATCAATCAACAGTTCCCTGATCTAGTTGATGAAGCGATCAGTAAACGAGTTTTAATTGTTTCACCGTTTACTTTCTTGATCGTCGCTCGGACCATTTTGGAAAGTTACCGTAACTTTATGGTTGAGGATAAACTGCGAGACATCGTGGGGGTAATTAGTGAGTTTCGCCAAGAATGGGGTAAGTTCAGTGAAGAATTCAAAAAATTTGGACGGAGCATTGATACACTCAAGTTAGGATACGACCAACTGACTACTACGCGCACTAACCAAATGGAAAAAAGACTCTCCAAAATTGAAGAGTACCAAGGTGGGCAACTGTCACTTACTCATTCTTCAACTGCTCGGAGAAAAACCGCAAGTCACGAGCCACTGCTTCCTCCCACCCAGGACGAATAGCGTGATTTCCACCTTTATAAATGAAGTAGTTCAGAGCAATTGGTTGTAAAAAGGCATCCTCAACTTTGATCGAAGTAGAAATTTCAGTAATTGGTTTACCTTGATCATTGGCCGTACCAGCTAGGATAGCAGCGGCAGATGATGATGAAGAAGGAGAAGGAGATTGAGAAGGTTCAAGCTGAGGAGTCGCACTGGCTGTTGCCGTTGAAGGAGCAAACGTTGGAACCAACGAGGCAGCAGCCATAGCTGATGGGGTTGCCAACATAACTCTATTAGTCGGAGTAATTGTATTCTCTGTAGTAACTGAAAACGGAGAGGCGGAAGCAGTTGCACTGGTGGGACTAGCACTCAGAGTAGCTATTGCTGCTTTGTGAGCAATTTCTTGAGCCCTAATTTGTGCTTCAAGCTCGGTTTGTTTCTGTTTGCGACGGGTATTTTCTTCAGCAATTTTTTTGACAAACTCGTCAGACCATTTTTTAGGCACTGCATCATCGGCAGTCCCTTGATGAAGTTGGATGGGACCACGCAGACGTGGTAAGTATTGAGTCAGCGAGTATTCTTGAACGTTATAGACACTTTCAAAACCAGCCACTGCCGAACGCATGCCATGGCCACCATCATCCATTTCATCACTGTAGTACAAGACTGAGTAAGGAAATGGAGCTGTCACCGGGGCCCACAAGGTAGTAGGAATTGGTTCACCCAATGCTTCGAGTGTGGTTAAAGTAATCTGGCCACCATTACTATGGGCCCAAATTCCCATCTTTTTGGGGTTAATTCGGAAAAATTGTTTTTTGTATTCCAGTTGTTCATGAAGTCGTAAAGATTTAATTAGCTCAACCACATTAACTGGTTTTTCAAATCGTTCTTCCCAGCCAGAACCAGCAGGGCCGCTGCCACCAAATCCCAGAAAATCTGGGGCAACTGTCACATATCCGGCTTTGGCAAACTCGGCGGCCACGTACCGGGTGCCTTCACCAGTTCTATACTCGTCAGCATCAACGTAACCGCGAACCATCACAATCACCGGAAAGACTTTATTTGCTGAGTCATTCGGAATATTAATTTGTCCAGTCATTTTCTTCCCTAAAGTCCGGTAAGAAAAAAGATAGGCAGTAAATGCAGAATTTTTTTCTAAAACTTTGTCAAGATTAATCTCGCTGACTTGGTAAGGATAAGATTCTAAGTTTTGAATGCTGTACTTGCGCAGTGGTTGATCGGCAGTTGGATCCGGTGGTCGAGCAGGCAAAACCTGACGAGCAGTTTGGCGACCCAGTACTTTTGGATAGTGACTTCCAAACAGAAACCCCAAACTAAAAGAACCAAGCGTCAACAAACAAAGGACCAAAATATAAAATTGGTTTGTTTGGAACTGATGTTTCAAATGTTTGAAGTTGTATTCCATGATATTTTGTCATTGTAACAAGTCTGGCAGCATCTGGAAATACCAGACGTTTTCAGGTAAAAACACCCTGCTGTGAGACAGGGTGTTTGAGCTTCAAAATAAATTTAATGTTCCAAGAAAAGAAATTAAGCTTTTTTAGTTGCTTTTGATTTAGATGAACTACTATAGCTACTCCGGATCTCGAACAAGATATACAGACTAATCGCAAAACCAATCACAGTGCCAACGATAGAGTTGGTTTGACCTTGAACGATTGACAAAATAACGTCAACAGCACGAAGCATCTCACTCCAAAACAGGAACACCCATCCACGCATTTCGTGGCGGCGAAGTGGAGAGAAAGCCATCAGGAGCAAGATAGAGTTGATAATTAACAACGCCACTGAAACAAGAGTCATCACCATCAAATAAGGACTGAGGGTTAGGACTGAACTTAAACTGCCTAATACTCCAACCACTGGTCCAGCAATCAAACCGAGTACTCCACCTACCAAGGCTAGCCAAGGGGAAACTTTGACCAAGAACTCAATGACGGTTGCGGGAAGGTGAGGTAAATTTTTAAAGACGCTCCCAACTTGGTCAATGAAACTCATTGCCTGTGCGTCTGTCAATTTTTCGGTGTAGTCAGCCATAGTTCTCCTTGAGCAAAAAATGTTTTTCCATAATTTTTGCTTTTTTTTAGTATAGCGAGCTTGAATATAAAAAGCAAAAAGAGCGGAAGGATTGGGGCCTCCCGCTCTTCGTTTTTCCGAGTGATCTCTCATTCGCCTGCCCCGCGTCAAGCGGGGGTAACCTCACAGGGGAGTGAGGTGGCAAACAAGCTCTGCTCGGCGTCTAACACCGGCTCAAAATAAAAGCCGGCGGAGATGATCCCCCTTGCGGTCGGTTAAACCGCCTAGAGTGGGATCACCTCCTTTCTCAACAAAAAAATGGTGGGAGGTGGCATTTTCATGGGCCCTTTCGTTGAGAATGTAGTCACGAGATTTAACTCTCGTGACCCACACAAAATATATCACATTGCAACAAAACTACTACCAGATGGACGCGACCAGTACACATCGGCAAAACTTCCCCCAACAAGTGTTACCATATTCGCTATGCGTCGCATTAGCATCCAAGCGGTCCGGTGGG
>CAZKNL010000019.1:0-4922 GCA_964554155.1 uncultured Pseudomonadales bacterium
TCCCTCCCTCTGTTTCTCCGAGTCCCAGTCCATCTGTCTCCCCGAGCATCTCCCCGTCTCCCAGTCCCTCGGTAAGCCCTTCTGTTTCACCGAGTCCTTCGCCAACGGTTTGTGGCAGCAGTTGTAGCTTTACTAGCGAGTGTCCTCAAGACCATACGTGTAACAATGGTCATTGTGAACTAACAGCTTGTGTCAACGGTGCTTCATGTGCCACTGATCACTGTCGAACAACTAATTGTGGAAGTACTTGTGCGAATAGTAATGAGTGTCCTCAAGATCACACTTGCAGTAGCAATACTTGTGTCTTGAGTGCTTGTCTTAATGGTAGCAGCTGTAGCAGCGATAGATGCCGAGTAACCAGTTGTGGAAGTAGTTGTAGTTCAAATAGTGACTGTCCAACTGATCATACTTGTAATAATAACGTCTGTCGGTTAACTGTCTGTGTGAATAGCAGCGGAACTCTCTGCGATAGTAATCAATGTCATACAGTGACTCCGACGCCAACCCCATCACCTGTACTAGGTTGTAATTATCCATGTGTGAATAATTCTGACTGTGCAGCAGTGAATCAGATCTGTGTTGATACGGTTCATGGCCGCCGCTGCCGCTTAGAAACAAACATCACCAGTGATACGTGTACACCAGCTGGCCAAGCTGTCGCCGTTGTTCAACAACCGCAAAAACCAAAGACATTACCAGTTGCTGGAAGTACAGATGTGATCAAAGCACTCGGTGTAGGAGCAGTTGCTATTGTTCTCGGGATCGTCGGACTCTTAGCTCTCTAATGTGAGAGATCATAATCGCTGTAATCATCATGATCAGTGGTATCAATAAAAGAAAGTATCTCCCTTGAATCCCATAAACCAGCCGTGCTCCAACTGGACTTCCATATAAGTACATTGCTAAAAAGAGATTGATAATCGTCAAGAAGAAAACAAGCAAAAAGACAAGTAATCCTGAAGCAAGCTGTCTCATTTTTTCACTTGCAACAACGATTCTGGTGACGATCAGTCCATAGAAGAGGTAAAAAAGATATATAAAGTTAGGTAATGGTTTGTCCAGTGCGCCAAAAATACCAATAGCTCCTTTCAAATAAAAAGCAGCAAACTCAACAAAAGAGTCAACGATAGTACCTACGAATTTTCCAAGATGGGCTACAACAAACTGCAGTTGTTTTTGTGGGTTAATTAATTGGTAGTACGATAAACTTTTGTCGGCATTGTATGGACTGAGATAGACATCTTGGTGGACCAAAAATCCTAAAATCGCACCGCCAATTACAACTGCCACAACAGTAATCAGAAATTTTCTCAACGCTAACTTTCCTACCTGGTTTTTCTTTGGAGATGTGAAAGGAATCAGCAAAATCAATAACATAAACCAGAAGTACTGGGGTCTAGTTAAAACGAAAGCAATCATACTTGCTAGAAAAAGAACTACTTCCCCAATCTGATGCTTTTTTTCGCTAATAAAAAATATCAAGCGATTGATAAGAAACACTCCAAACGCCAAGTGGTAAACATCTTTGCTATACGAAGAAATCTGAAAGAGTGTCATGGGTAGAGCGAATACATACAACGAAATAAACTGAAGTCGAGCTGAAATTCCTTTTAAAGAAATAAAAAGTAGACTTAAGGCAAAGACCACATTTACCAATCTCCCTATGAAGAAAACAACTGCCATCGGTGTATGAAGCTGAAGGAGCAGTGAGATTATTATTGCTGGTAACAGATAGTAAAAAAACGGCAGAACACATGACTTTGTTTCACTTACAAGTGACTCATTATTCATATGGATGACACTTGTGGAATTTATCGGGATATTTTCTGAGTGACTATATTTTTGGACATACTCAATCACTTGAACAGGAATGTAGTTGGTCGGTTGATTGTTTTTAACTTGGCAAATAAAATTGCCTCTACTGACACTGATTGCTTTATAAAAATGAGTAGCCTCATCTGGCTTATCAAAAGGTTGAATGAAAAATGTCAGAAAAAACGAGAAAAAAACAATTCCGAGTACAAGCAAGTTCCGGTGGAGATCGATTGATGGATTATGGCTTTGAAAATTAGAATGCATAGAGCGGCAGAGCTATCGGTTGACTGGTTTGTGGATCAGCTTTAATCTGCAGTGGCTGAGCATTTAAGATTGATTTGCCACCAAAAGGCTCCAAACTGTAACAAAGCGTTGCGTACCCTTGAAGTGGTGCGACTACGACGTCGACGTAATCTGCTGATTTTTGAGTGTGGGCCATCATCACTTCTTCACGCAGTTTGTTTGAACATGTTTGATCGTATATAGACAAAAGAAAAGGTTGATTAATGAGCACGCCATCTTTTTTGATGAAAAAAGAAAGACCACGGAATTTCTTGTTCGGATTTACAGCAAGAGTTTGTTTGTAAACTCCGGAAGAACTCACAAACACCGCATCAACATTGATCTCCTGATGATACTGACCAGTTGAGTAGTCGTAGTAACGATCGTAGACATTTTTGAGGAGCATTAAACTGGCCACAATAAGTCCAACAATTAAAAATTTTGTGCCCAGTTTTTTGATAATCTGTGAAAAAATCAACATCAAGTATGGCAACATCATAATGAAGTAACGCCCTTGGACGTCAATGACGTAGTAAAAACCAACTGGTGTGGCATACAGATACATCAAGAAGAAAATGGTCAACGTAGAAATCAAAAGGATTGCGCTAATAACAAACAATTCTTTTTTGCTCAACTCAGACTTGAGTTGTGCGTAGTGATAGATCACTGCAGCCAGTAACAGACCAAAGAAACCGTAGATCCACCAATCCAAGTAATAATGAATCGAGCCATAGGTTCCGATCAAACTCTTGTAGTATGCCTCGATATGGTTGGTATAGCTGTTAAATAGAATAGATGGGAAGCGCAGTGGGAACTTCTGCAGATAGAGAAGTTGCAATGGAGCAGACACGCCTTCAGAGTTAATGATTGAGGCATGGAACTGGCTGATTTTAGGAAGGAAAAAAATTGTGGCTGCTAAACCAAACAAACAAACTCCAATAACCCCCGTAATCATAAGTGACTTGGTCTTCTGTGATACTTTGTGGTGTTTGAATGCGAGGAAAATCAAAGCAAGAAAAGGGAAGTATTGCGGACGAGTTAAGACTAGAAACACTAATGACAGGGTAAAAACAAAAATTTTCTTTGCAGTAAACTTCTCTCTCAAACTCAAAAACAAAGCAAACGCTAACGATCCAAATGCCAAGTGAAACACTTCTTTGTTGTAGGAAGAAATTTGCACAGCTACCATAGGTAAAGCCAAACAAGAAACAAGCAGCAGCTGAAATTTACGAGGGATAACTTTCAAGCTGATCCAAAAGATCGCTGTTGCAAAAGCATAGAAACATAATCGACCAAGATAAAAAATAACTAACGAATTTAAACCTAACAAAATTGGTAAAGCGAGCACGATCGAAGTTGGCAGATAAAAAATAAATGGTAATGAACACGAAGCAGTTTCTGGAACTTTGTGGAGATCGGTTTTTTCACGCAGAGTCAGAAGAAGAGCTCTGCGAGGAAAGCGATTTGTCACTTTACTATTGACGAACTCAGCCATCATTTTGTCTGGTAAATCAAAGTAAGATTTGGGAATGAGGTTGTGTGGTGGTTGATTCTCGCTGGTTTGACAAAAAAAGTTACCAGTGGCCACCGCCACAGTTTTATAAAAATGACTGACCTCATCAGTTTTTTGAAACGGTGGAATAATCAGCGCAAACAGGAAACCAAAAACTGCCACAAACAGAAAAAGTAGGCGAGAGAAGAATGGGTCGGAAAGTCGAGTTTTACCAGCTGACATATTCTGTATTATTTAGTTCTTTCGTTTGCTGTAATAGGTTTAGTCGCTTCCACATACCAATTCCACGCTACTCCAGGAACGATACTTCCCGGTGCACCAGGTCTAACCCTCACTTTTTCAAAACCTATATCTCTACAAATCTTTGCCCATTTTACAGTCATTATTGGAAGAGAGAGTAACTCGTCCCATGTATAAATTACTCTTCCTCCTGGTTTCAAGGTTCTATAAACTTCAACGAAATTAGTCTTCTCGCCACTAAAATTACTGGCTATTACGGTATCAAAAGAACTATCCTCAAATGGTAGTTTTGCTGCATCAGCAACAGTGTGAACAACTCCTGCAATATTTTCGGAATCCCTTTTAAAAAATTTATCAATCCAATAACAAATTTTTTTGGCACGGCCTTGCACTCCTTGGTTGATATCAATAGCGGCAAACACTCCGTCCTTACCTACTTTATCTGCGTATAGTTTATATAAGGGATAGCCTGCACCAATTTCTAATACTTTCTGTCCGTGTTCAATTTTGGCGACATGTCCTATTAACCAGTGATGTAATGGCCTAAGATAAAAAATTAGACTTTGAATAGGCCACCCAAATTCATACCAAAAATTCCTGAATTCGTTAACAAACTCCTCCGATAGATTTTGACTTGATGGCGATTCTTCGGTTTGTGGTTCCATTCCATTCCCTTATGTTATACCAATTTCTAAGCACTGTTCAATTTGCGGAGGTGGTGGGGTTCGAACCCACGTATCCCTTGCGAGATCACGCTTTCCAGGCGTGTGCAATTGACCACTATGCGACACCTCCAGCTATCTCTAGATTTCCCGGGATCTTCAATTTTAACATTCGAGGAGCGTTTCTACACTTCTTGCTAGGTTGGTATGGTTTGATTATAAATTGTGGGCCCGGCGGGTAGATAGACGAGTTTGATAACCTCGGTCTACCGGGTTCAACTCCCGGCGGGTCCACAGTCAAAAAACTGTTGCAAAAAAACGAAAATGTAGTAACATGGATTCTAGGTTATCAAACTCAATCTAGTTACCTGTTAGACAAAAGAAAACCGCTTCGGAAGAGGCGGTTTTTT
>CAZKNL010000019.1:5022-7553 GCA_964554155.1 uncultured Pseudomonadales bacterium
TTTTTCGGGTATACTTCAGGTAGGACAGTGTCTGTGCCCACAGATCCTGAGGAGTTCCGATGTCCCAGATTCAAGAAGTCAAACAAGCCACAGATATTATCCAAATCATTGGTGAGCGGGTGACTCTTCAACGTTCGGGGACGAACTGGCGCGGCTTGTGTCCTTTTCACTCTGAAAAATCGCCATCCTTTTTTGTGAGTGAGCAACTCCAACGCTACAAATGCTTTGGCTGTGGAGAGTCGGGCGACGTTTTCACTTTTCTGGAAAAATACGACGGGATGACGTTCGCAGAAGGACTGGAGTACTTAGCCGATCGAGCTGGAATTACCTTAACCAAACAAACATTTACTGACCAAGACGAACAACGCAAACGTTTACTGGAAATTCTTCATTTAGCACGCGAGTACTATCACTTTTTACTCGTTGAACATGATGTGGGTAAAAAAGCACTGGCCTACTTAAAAGAGCGTGGGATTACTCAAGAGTCAATCAAGGTTTTCCAATTGGGGTACGCATTACCTGGATGGGATGGGCTGCTCAAGTACTTACACGAAAAGAAAAAATATAGTCTCAATGATATTCAGGCTACAGGGTTGATTGTGAATGGCAAGGGTGACCGGAACTACGATCGTTTCCGCGATCGAATAATGTTCCCCTTAAATGACCATCGTGGACGAGTGGTTGGTTTCTCGGGGAGAGTTTTTGACTCAACAGTCAAAGAAGCAAAGTACATCAATACACCAGAAACTATGCTCTATCACAAAAGCCAGTTATTATTCGGGTTTTCCCAACTCTACCAAGAAATTCGCAAAGAAAATGAAGTCATTGTAGTAGAGGGTGAGTTTGATGTGATTTCTTCAGCACAAGCCCATGTGAATAATGTAGTAGCAGTCAAAGGATCGGCGTTGACTGAAGAGCACATGAAGTTATTGAGTCGGACAGTGGAGAAAGTTCTCCTTTCATTTGATACCGACAGCGCTGGCGTAGAAGCAACTCGTCGAGCAATTACAGTTGCTGAACCATTTCATTTGGAGTTGAGGGTTTTGGATTTGGGAGAAGATGCGAGGAAGGATCCAGATGAACTGGCACGGACTGATCCGCCAAAGTGGCGGAAAATTGCCAAGTCTTCTATTTCTGTCTATGAATTTTTGATTCGGGCTGCAGTACAACGACTTGATGCGCACACGCCAGAAGGGAAACGCAAAATTGTGGACCAACTTGCACCAGTTTTCAGTCAAATTAGCCATGCTGTTGAAAAAGAGTTTTACGTTCGGCGATTGGCTGAAGAGCTGGATGTCAAAGAAAGTATTTTGCAACAAGACCTGCAAAAATTTGCCATGTTTGGCAAACAAAGTAGTACACCTACCAAAACAGTGGAAAAAGAAAAAACAACTGCGTCTTCCCGTCATCAAATGTTAGAAAAATATTTGTTGTTTTTACTTTTTCAAACAGATGCAGCAAAGATCCATCAACTTTTGCGAGATGTTGTTGAGTTTGAATGGCAGCATACTTCTGCACGAACATTAGTCAATGCACTTGCTCAATTTTTAGCCACCCACGAATGGTCACTTCACCAGTTTGCACATGGATTAGCTGAAGATTTACAGCAACAGCTTTTTGAAGTCACTGCAGAAGAATCGTTCCTGAGTATTTGGACAAACATGGATCAAGAAAAAGAGTTTGCTAAAGAATGGCAAAAAACATTGACTGATCTAAAAAACATCAAAGTAAGTGAGCAGACAGCTGAGATTCAAGCCAGACTTGACCAGCTTGACGCAGTTCCTAACAAGACCGCTGAACAAGAAGCTGAGCAGATGAAATTGTTACAGGAAGTGGTCACATTGAGACAGAGATAAGCCCTTGACACCACATACCCCCTAGGGGTATAAGAGGGTTGTGCCAAATGACCCAGTTCTTGTCCAACTCAAACGCATCAAAGGTCAGCTCGACGGGATTATTAGCATGTACGAAAACGAGCAGACGTGTGTTGATGTTGTCCGCCAAGTTATCGCTGCTCGGGGCTCACTGGGGCGAGTTGCTCGCGACCTCCTGACCGGTGAAGCTTCCCGTTGCACCCGCGAACGAAACGTGGCAGAGTTGGAAGAAATCTTAAAGGAGTTATTTAGATATTAATGTTGACTCTGTCTGCAGACAGATCAACCGGGAAAGGAATGCATGACTGATGGACAAGCTACAGGGACCACACCAAAAGGGGCGATTCACTTAACAGAAGCAGATTTTCAAAAAACCATTGCCGCAGCAGGTGTCCCTGTATTGGTCGACTTTTATGCAGACTGGTGTGGCCCGTGCAAGATGGCTGCGCCAATCATTGATCGGTTGGCTGATGAGCTCCAGGGCAAGATTGTGATTGCTAAGCTTGATGTTGATGCGGCCAACAACATTGCTCAGCAATATGGAGTAATGAGCATTCCCACCGTGATTATTTTTCAGCAAAAAGATAACAAAATTGTCGAGCTTGATCGTAAAGTTGGTTTTGGGGGTGAGGAGGGATATAGGCAGATGATTAACAA
>CAZKNL010000019.1:7653-9763 GCA_964554155.1 uncultured Pseudomonadales bacterium
GCCCCAACGATTATGGAAAAAACCCGCATTGCAATTATCGGTAGTGGTCCAACTGGCTACACAGCTGGCATCTATGCTGGCCGTGCGAACTTAGGTCCGATTGTTTTTGCCGGCGAAAAAAGTGGTGGTCAGTTAATGTTTACTACTGAGATTGAGAACTATCCCGGTTTTGCCAGTGGTAAAAATGGACCGGAGCTAATGATCGAGATGCGTGCTCAAGCAGAAAAGTTTGGCAGCAAAATGTTCGATAAATATGTCTACGCAGTGGATTTTCGTGCACGACCCTTTAAGTTATGGACACATCTGCCAACTGGCAGTTCGAGTGAAGTGATAGATACAGGAAACGCTGAAGACTTCGCTACCTTGACAGAAATCCTTCGCAAAGAACCACACGATGTTGAAGCTGACGCAGTCATCCTGGCAGTTGGTGCCCGTTCGAAAATGCTCAACGTTCCCGGCGAACTAAAGTTCCTGGGGCGAGGGGTGAGTACTTGTGCGGTCTGTGATGCTGCCTTTTATCGTGGCAAACAGACTATTGTTGTCGGTGGCGGTGATACGGCGATGGAAGATACGTTAGCACTCACAAAGTTTGCTGACTTAGTGACTGTTTTAGTCCGTGGCGACAAACTGCGGGCCAGTAAAGTGATGCAAGATCGAGTGCTGGCTCATCCAAAAGTCAAAGTGATGTTTAACACTACGATTACTGAAGTTCGCGGAGAGGGCAGTGTCAAAGAAGTCACTCTCCTTAACACTCAGACCCAAGCCACTCAGGTTCTACCCATCAATGGTGTTTTTATTGCCATTGGTCACATCCCAATGACCGCGATTGTTCAAGACCAAGTTCAACTGGATTCCCATGGCTACATTGTGACTCGTCAAAGTCCGACTGTGATGGGAGTCCAGATGGCACAATCTGCACTGGATCCTGAAGGAAAGGTCACCTTTCCAACCATGACCTCTGTCGAAGGAGTGTTCGCAGCTGGTGATGCTGTTGATACTCGTTATTGGCAAGCAGTGACCGCGGCTGGCCAAGGTTGTGCGGCAGCTATTGATGCTGAGCGATGGTTAGAGGGGCGATAAAGTTATGGATGTCTACCAACAATCAGTTGCACTTCATCGTAAACATCAAGGCAAACTTGGTGTCCAGTCTTTGGTTCCCGTCAAAAATCGCACAGATCTTTCCCTTGCATATACCCCCGGAGTTGCTGAAGCATGTCGGCTGATTGCCAAGAATCCCGCTGAATCCTACAACCTCACCCTTCGCGGTCGCACCGTCGCTGTGGTTTCCGATGGCTCAGCAGTTTTAGGTCTAGGAAATATTGGTGCAGCTGCAGCCATGCCTGTCATGGAAGGCAAGTCTTTATTAATGAAAGAGTTCGGTGGCGTTGATAGTATCCCGCTGGTCATTAATACCCAAGAAACTGACAAAATTGTTGAGTTTGTTCGCCAAGTGGCGCCATCATTTGCCGGAATTAACTTAGAAGATATTGCTGCGCCGCGTTGTTTTGAAGTTGAAGATCAACTCCAAGACATTGGGATTCCAGTCTTTCATGATGATCAACATGGGACTGCAATTGTGGTCACTGCAGCTCTTCATAATGCAGCCAAAGTTGTCAAGAAAGATTTTGCTTCGCTGAAAGTAGTGATGGTTGGTGCTGGTGCGGCTGGTCTGGCCACTGCCAAAATGTTGTTAGGTTTAGATGGGCCATGGGATCACTTGCAACAACTCAAGAATGTGCAACGGGTTGCCGAACTCCGTTTAGTTGATACCCGTGGAGTGGTCCATGCGAGTCGACCTGATATGAGCACCCCTCAAGCTCGTTTCAAAAAAGCACTCTTGGAGTTTACTCACAGACTTGATCAACCTGGTGATCTGAGCACTGCACTCCACAACGCTGATGTAGTGATTGGAGTCTCTGGGCCTAATTTACTTACCAGCGAAATGATCACCACCATGGCGAAGAATGCAATTGTCTTTGCGATGGCCAATCCCACGCCAGAAATTTTACCTGATGATGCCAAAAAAGGTGGGGCCTTGGTAGTGGCTACTGGGCGCAGCGACTTTCCGAATCAGGTCAATAATGTCTTAGCATTTCCCGGAGTGTTTCGA
>CAZKNL010000019.1:9773-12588 GCA_964554155.1 uncultured Pseudomonadales bacterium
CAAAGCACGCCTTCCTAAAATTACCACCAAAATGAAGTATGCAGCTGCAGCCGCTTTAGCAAGTATGGTCAAGTTACCAAGTCCAACCGAAATTCTGCCTGACCCATTTTATCCACAACTTGCTGAACGCATTGCAGATGCGATAATTGCCGCCCAATAAAACTAACGAACCGATGAAGTGAACAGAAAGGAACCAATGTCAAAAAACATACAGACTCCTCATCAACAAGCTATTCAACAACTTGAACAAGTTGCCACGCTGCTTCGTCCCCAATACGATGGTGCAGACAAAACTCGTTTTGATGCAGCAATTGAACGACTGAAACAACCCGACCGGGTAATTGAAGGTGAAATAGAGATCACTTTAGATGATGGCAAAAGAGCAGCCTTTACTGCCTACCGTTCCCAACATAACAACGCCCGCGGTCCCTATAAAGGGGGAATTCGTTTTCACCCGGACGTTAACAAAGAAGAAGTCAAAGCTTTATCAACATGGATGACGTGGAAGTGTGCAGTGACTGGTATTCCCTATGGTGGCGGCAAAGGTGGGGTGATTGTTGATCCCCGCAAGTTGTCTACTGGAGAACTGCAACGATTGAGTCGCGCCTATGCCCGAATGATCGCTGACTACATTGGACCATGGGTAGACATACCTGCTCCTGACGTCAATACCAATAACCAAATTATGGCTTGGATGGTTGATGAGTATCAGCAACTTCAGCACAGCCGAATGATGGAAGACTCTGCTCCCGCAGGTGAAAATCCGTTAGCGGCCTTTACCGGCAAGCCACTTTCCTTAGGTGGTTCTGAGGGTCGAGAAGAAGCAACTGGATTAGGGGGTGTCTTCGTGATGGAAAAACTGGTTGAACAGCTTTTCAAAAACAAAGACAAACACAAGATCACTGTGGCAATTCAAGGATTTGGCAATGTTGGGTATTGGTTTGCTCATCACGCTGATCGATTGGGTTATAAAGTGGTTGCAGTTTCTGATTCTAAAGGCGGCATTTATAGTGAAAAAGGACTCCATCCAGCTGAAGTTTTAGCCTATAAAAAAGCTCATCACAACTTACCAACAGAGGGAGTGAAACAGATCACGAACGAAAAGTTGCTGGAACTCCCTGTCGACATTCTGGTTCCCGCCGCACTTGAAGGTGTCATCAATCAACAGACAGCTGCCAAAATTCAAGCAACTGCTATTGTAGAGATGGCCAATGGTCCGACCACTCCCGAAGCTGACCAGATTTTGCAGAAGCAGAAAGTATTTGTGGTTCCTGATGTGCTTGCCAACGCTGGTGGCGTATCGACTTCTTACTTTGAGTGGGTCCAGAACCTCCAAGGTTACAACTGGCCACATCAAGAAGTGATCAACCGCCTCCAGTCAATCATGGAGAGTGCCTTCAACCAGATGTGGCAGATGTACCAAAAAACTCAGCAAACTGGTCGGATCGCTGCTTACATGAACGCTGTCCAGAGAGTGGTGGATGCAATGATTATGAGAGGTCAGGTTTAGGCTTGCGCAGAAGCGATCTCTAGGGTATACATAATAAACTTGATCATTGCACATCAAAGGAGAAAAATGAAAAAGACCAGAAGAAAAAGTAAAGCGGTCAAAGCAAAAACAACACCTGTCCAGTCAGTGCCAACTATTCGGACGAGTCAGACAGCTACCATGAGTGCTGGACCATACTCACTCAATGCAACACTCGACTTTTTCACTAATAATGCTGGTTTAATATTTTTAGGGTTATCGTTATTAGTGGCCGGTTTCTTGAGTGGTGCCATGTGGCGAGAAAATACGATGTTACGTGCTGGCATTGGCACAGGTATCGGTACAACACCAACCGGACAAACTGCCCAAGTTGCTGCTCCTGGACAGCAAGCCCCTGATGCTGGTGCCCCCGCTCCAGCAGCTCCATTATCTGATGCAGATTGGAAAGCAGTTCAACAAAATCCAGCCGGTGTGATTGGTGACAAAAACGCCAAAGTGACCATGGTCGAGTTTACTGACTATCAATGTCCGTTCTGTTCACGACACTACAACACTGCCTACAAAACAATTAAACAGAAGTATGTTGATAGTGGCAAAGTAAAGATTGTCTACAAAGATCAGCCACTTCCATTCCATCCAAACTCCAAGATTGGAGCCAACGCTGCGCGATGTGGTGGGGAACAAGGTAAGTTTGAAGCAATGCACGATCAGCTCTTCAGTAAACAAGATAGTTGGGTAAATTTAGCGAACGACGCAGCTATTACTAAATTTGGTGACCTTGCCAAAGAAGTTGGCTTAAACGGTGACAAGTTAGTTGATTGTGTCAAGTCAGGCAAATACAACAAACAAATTGAAGCAGACTCTGCTTTAGGGACCAAAGTTGGTGCTTCTGGCACACCGTCATTCTTTGTCAACAAAGAGATCATTGTTGGTGCTCAAGATGCAACTGTGTTTGAGGCGGCGCTGGATAAAGCACTCAAGGGATAAGAGCATTTGCTCACAGAATTCGTCGTAAAGTGAAGAATCCCGCCCTGGCGGGATTCTTGGTTTGATGTATAATTCTACAATCTGTACGGATCAAAAACTCTGTACTCATACGTACACTGCGTTGCCCCTTCTCCAAGGCGAAGGACAAGTCAGTACCAACGATGAAAAAAAATCCTTCTGCATCTCCTAAAAAAATTCTCCAAAAAGCCAAGAAACCAGCAAGAACTGTCAAGCCAGTCAAAAAAGTTATCAAAAAGAACCTACCCATAAAAACTGGGAAATCGGTCAAAACTACTCAAGCCAACAAGGTCACAAAGCCAGGTAAGACTCACGTCACTA
>CAZKNL010000019.1:12688-15737 GCA_964554155.1 uncultured Pseudomonadales bacterium
AACTCTGTCAAAAAAATGGTCAAGAACCCAAGTAAGCCAATCCAAAAAGTTGTTTCTGCCAAAATGAAAAAATCCTTGGCTGTATCAACCAAACCCGCCAAAACTCCACAAGTGGTCAAGTCAACTGAACCAATAGCTCTGCCAGTCATCAATGAGCCTACCCAAGCAATGCCAGCAGCGATGAAGGCTGACTTTGATGCCTTGCTCCAACGGGCACTCGGTCGTGGCTATGTGACCCAAGAAGAAGTTCTTGATGCGATTATTGAACCAGAACTGTACATTCTTCAACTGGATGAGTTCTACGATCAAATTCTTAAAAATAACATTGATATTTTCGAATCTGTTTCTGAAGATGCCAAAGATGAACAACCTTCTGATGTCCAACGTGAGCTCGATCTTTTAACCAGTAGTATTGAGTCCAAAGCCGGGACTGATCCAGTCCGGATGTACCTCAAGGAAATTGGCCGAATTCCGCTCTTAAATCGTGAGCAAGAAATTGATTTAGCCCAACGCAATGAGGCCGGCGACAAAAAAGCCAAAGAAAAATTAACAGCTTCCAACTTACGGTTAGTTGTTTCGATTGCCAAGAAATACATTGGCCGCGGGATGACCTTTTTGGACCTGATCCAAGAGGGAAATAAAGGTTTGATTCGTGCAGTTGAAAAGTATGATTGGACCAAAGGTTTCAAGTTTTCCACCTATGCAACTTGGTGGATCCGCCAAGCGATTACCAGAGCCATCGCTGACCAAGCCCGCACCATTCGCATTCCAGTCCACATGGTCGAAACCATTAACAAGTTGATGCGCACCTCGCGCAAGTTGATGCAGGACCTTGGTCGTGAGCCAACCCCCGAAGAAATCGGCAAGGCCATGGAGATGGAGCCCGATCGGGTTCGCGAGATCTTGAAGATTTCTCAAAAAACGACTTCCTTGGAAACGCCAATCGGTGACGAAGATGACAGTTACCTCGGCGACTTTATCGCTGATGAAACCCAGATCTCTCCCTACGAAGCCACTAGTCAACGGATGCTCAAGGAGAACGTTGACGAAGTTTTGAATGCATTGAGTGACCGTGAAGCCAAAGTCTTGAAGATGCGTTTTGGTCTGAATGGCTCTCGACCAATGACGTTGGAAGAAGTGGGACAGAAGTTTGGCGTCACCCGCGAACGGATTCGACAGATTGAAGCCAAAGCACTGCGCAAGTTGCGCCATCCGAGTAAGCGGAAGAGACTGCAAGATTTCTTGGATTAATGAACAACACACTTTGTGTAGTGTCAGATACTGTTTTAAATCCATGGGTGTTGTACCTCATCCTTGAGTTCATCTTAGCTGTTGCGTGTGTGTTTTTGGTAATCCACTCTCTTCTCCCCATTAAGAAAACGAAAAATATCTGGATAGTGTGTATGCTTGAGTGCGTTGCTTATTTTTTTGCATTTGTATTTCTCTCATTTTTCTTGTTGCGCGCTTTCTTTTCTGCTTTTTTTAGGGATGACCTTCCACCGTCTACGCAGTTTCATAATTTGAATGCAGCAATTAAGAATACGTGTTTCTTAGATCCTGAAAAGAAACATTGTCCTTATACAGTAGAAGAAATTATCCAAATTGAACCTCAAACTTTTATCAAACAGACAAAAGATGTCCGACTGACTTATCAATACTATCCGGAAACGAACGACTACACCTTAATTATCAGAAATGTTGATCCAGCTGTAAACAATGATCGTGTAGCTATTTTTGATTCTAGATTTCCAAAGATAAAAAATACATACGGATCCCGAAGCTATGGAGCAAATATTGATTTTGTTGAGGAGCGGATCATTAAATGTAACGGGAAATATCAATTGCTCGATCAACCTCCCTTTGATGGACCTTGGGATAGGATTAATTAAAGAGATTGAATGGGTGAGATGATGTGTCTTTAGACTTTCCACTGCGAACGAGCTAAATTGACCTTGTCACTATTGAAAAAAATACCTTCTTTGAGCAACAGTTGCCGTTTGGTCTCTGTTCCTTCGCCGGCAGAGTAGCCAATTAGGCTACCGTCTGCACCAACCACTCGATGACACGGAGTATTGGGCGCGTCTGGATTGGTGCGCATGCACATCCCAACCGCACGCGCTGCGTGCGGATTCCCAACCATTTTCGCCAATTGGCTATAGGTGGCCACTTTCCCTTTGGGAATCAAACGGGTGAACTCATAGACACGTTCCTTGAAAGAGTCGGCCATGGATTGAGTGTAAGTTGGTGGGGAAGGGATGTCAAATTTGAATATTTTTTGATAAATTGTGGGTTGGATTTCAGCTCATTTTCTTGATAAAATAACCGCCGAGTAA
Source organism: uncultured Pseudomonadales bacterium (assembly GCA_964554155.1). Taxonomy (GTDB): domain Bacteria; phylum Patescibacteriota; class Microgenomatia; order UBA1400; family PJMF01; genus UBA924. Next base: position 15,022 of record CAZKNL010000019.1, read on the forward strand.
AACCATTCCTCGGTAGCTCAACGGTAGAGCAGCTCCCTGTCAAAAGGCAGCTTTTTACAGTAATGTAAATTGAAAAATCGGGCTAATTCGGGAAACTCCCACCTTTCTTTTGAAGGAGTGGGACAATCCCGAGCTAAATCCTTGAACCATACTGGTTCAAGGTAAACGTGTAGAGACTATATACCCGACCACCAACTCATAGAGTGGGTGGATGAGATAGTCCAAGCTTATAGGCAACTATAAGGTACTTGTAAGGAGAAGGTTACAGGTTCGAATCCTGTCCGGGGAGCACCAGATTTTCTGAAGCGTTTTTCATACCCTCTCATCCAACACACCACATTTAGTAAATTCTGTGACATACTTGGGTTCTCTTAGTTCTTTTAAAATCCTATTTATTATGTTCCTTATTGTTTCTCGGCCCACACAGAATTGTGCTGCAGCTTCGTTAATACTGTGATCCACTCCATCTTGTAGTCCAAATATATATTCTACAACCTGGCGATCTCTCTCATCTTGACAGGCCCTTATGTAGGCATCTCTGATAACTTGTGTGGTTAAGTCATTGGTGACCACACGCTCAGGGTCTTGGGTATCGTCTGCTAGGGTGTCATACTTGTCGCCGGCGCCAATGGCGCCGGCAAGACAACGACGATCGGCAAGCTCGCTGCACGTTTCCGTGCAGAAGGCAAGATGGTGATGCTGGTCGCCGGTGATAC
>CAZKNL010000020.1:0-15142 GCA_964554155.1 uncultured Pseudomonadales bacterium
TATTTGTTGTGCTGTTTGAACTTCAACCAAACCATTCTACAAAGGGAAAAATGATTAAGAAACTTTAAAATAAACAAGCATTGAATCAAAAACTTGCTCACATAGTCGCTGCGATATCAACTTCACAATCACAGTACGAGTTGATCAAAGACCGGGTAGGAATTTTAGATCAAGTCATTCCTTCAACTCCAAAGTTTGAAGAAGCTTTATTAATCATTGAAAAAATTGCTAGTGAAGGTCAGTTGACTATTGTTTCTCTCCAAGCGAAAGAAGTACCAAAAGAACCAGATCGTGATGTTTCATTCGAACAAAAAAGTCGGGTGAGTCGGCCAATTGTTTTGACTGTTAGGGGAAACTACCCAGCAATTCGCCAATTGATTGAAAAAATTCAATCTGCTCGGAGAGCGTTGATTGTCGATACTGTCGTATTTTCGGTTACTGAACAACGTGGAAAAAAGGTTTTACAAGCAACAATTACCATTAATGTACCGTTTTTCGCCGCTGATTCTACGAAGACTGGATCTGTCACTTTACCTACTCCTGGACAAGGCACACCATAAGCATGCAAACACGAATATCTTCCCTCCAGCACAAACAAACATTGTTAAGAATTATGATTTTTACTTTGGTGACAGTGATCATCTGGGTTGGTTTGACCTTATTCAGAACTCAACGGCAAACAGGAATTTCCGCCACACAGCAACAATTAGCAGAGCCACTCAACCCCAATATCGATATCAATGTCTTGAATCGATTAGAGCAAAAACGTTATTACAGCCCCGAAGAACTGGCAGATTTCCCGGTTTACTCTGTGATCGTTACTAAGTCTGGTGAAGAACAAACTGTCGTATTCTCTGCCGCGGACCATTCACTTCGCACAGTATTACCACAACCTGCTATAGAGTCAGCAACTATAAGCTCACCTGCACCTCAAGAAACTCCCACAGCTCAATAAGCACTTACTCTCAGGGTGAGTTTCGTATCTTCTTCGCGTTGTTTTCCCAGACCATTTTCTCTACAGTATTAAGGAGATGAAACGCGCGTTTGCTCAACGGCAAATTCCGACATTAGTTGGGTTAGTGGTCCTTGTGGGGGCTTTAGTTGTCGGAACTATTTTCATTGGAACGGGTGGTGGCGTCTTCGCCCCCAGAGCTACTCCTCAAACAACTCCAAAAAATCTGAAAATTACAAATGTTAAAGATACTAGTCTGACAGTCTCTTTCTTTACTGACGAAGCAACTGCCGGCTTTGTAAAGTACGGCAAAAGTGCTACTGAACTAAAGACTCAAGCCAGTGATGATCGAGATCAACTGTCAGGGAGTGTTGAACAATACAGTAGTCATTACATTACGCTGCGAGATCTTGATCCTGAAACTGAGTATTTTTTCGTTGCTGGGACTTCTTCTGTACCTCAATTTGATAATAATGGTTCACCATTTTCTGTCCGCACAGCAAAACGTGGCGGGAACCCAACTGCCGCCAGAACTGCCTATGGGACTGTGAACAACTCAGCCGGTACTCCCGCTGACGGGGCAGTGGTGTACATGAATATTCCCGGTGCTGCAGACCTCTCTTCACTGGTGAAAGTTTCTGGGAGTTGGGCTATCCCACTTTCAAATGCTCGCACGACAGATCTGTCTGATTATGCAAACTTCCAACCGAGTGACCCTGTTTCAATTTTTGTTCAAGGGACACACTTAAGTGAAACTGCAACTACTCAAGTTACAGTTGCGGAGACTCAACCAGTCCCAACGTTAGTTCTCTCTGCTGAAGGAGGCACTACTTCGACAAACCAAGGAGTAGACTCTACAGGAAACACACCGCAAACATCTACACAGGCAGCTCAGGCATCTTTGACTGAGCTTGCCCAGGCGAGTCCAACTCCATCTCCAAGCATGACGCCAAGTGCTACTCCTTCAGCTAGTCCAACAAATCAGCAGGTTGAAACAGTAGATACCACCACTTCTGATCAGCAAACTGTGGAAACTTCCAAACCAACTTTTACTGGGAAAGCCCCTCCAAACACAAATGTTGTGATTGAGATTCACTCAGAAAACGAGTTGACTACTCAAGTCACTACAGATGCCAATGGTAACTTTGTCTTGCCACTTTCTGGTGGGCAGACTAACTTAGAGCCTGGTCAACACACAATCACGATCAAGTACACTGATCCAACTACCGGCCAGCAACAAACAGTGACCAGAACTTTTTTTGTTCAAGCACCAGAAGGCGTTGGTGGGGACCCAACGTTACTTGCGTTAGCAAACACTACACCTAGCCCAACCCCATTTGGCACCGAACATCCATTTACTATTCCTTCTCCGTCAGCTTCGGCTTCAGCGCAAGCAAGTGCTTCAGCTTCCCCCCGTGTCGCTATTCCTTCCACCAGTAGTGGGATGCCTCGATCTGGCTCAACTGGGATGACCATTGCATTAATTGTGAGTGGACTATTCATGATTGGAGTTGGTATTGTCAGTTATCGTTATAATGTATCTCAAGTTCTGATTGATTCCGAAGACGAGAGCCCCTAATATATAAAATCTGTGCATAGTGTTTCATACCACCTCAGCTGGCGGAAAAGACTTTTTGATGTTTGTTTTTCTTTGACTGTTTTGTGTGTGCTCATACCAGTTTTACTCGGGATCGTTACAGCACTTTTTTTGACCTCTGGATACTCTGTTCTCTTCTGGCAAGAAAGAATGGGGTATCAAAAAAAACCTTTTAAGATGCTGAAATTCAGAACAATGCACCCTGATGCTGAAAAAAAGAAAAGATATCTCGAAAAATATAATGAAGCTCCTTGGCCAATGTTCAAAATGCAGAATGACCCTCGTTTTACTCGGATTGGTCGCTTTCTTTCTCGGACAGGTTTAGACGAGCTCCCTCAGCTTTTGCAGGTTTTAACAGGTAAAATGAGCTTAATTGGCCCTAGACCTCTACCTCTCAAAGAGTCGTCAAAACTGCCCAAAAGTTGGGACTTTCGTTATACAGTTCGCCCAGGAATTATTTCTGATTGGGCAGTGGCGAGAGATCGATATCGCTCTCTGCGTCGTTGGCGGGCCTTAGAACTGCAAACAGTACAGCGGAATTCTTTAGCTAAGGAACTGGAGATCGTTTATCGAAGTATCATTTTCTTAGTGAAGAGTAACTTCCACTTTCACACAGGCGCTTAAAGAAAAAGCGAGTAAGCCTTAGCCGTTCGTTTCCAAGAGTAGTGAGCCAAAGTGCGTCGATCATTTCCTGAGAAAGTCACTTTTGTTATCTTTTTCCGCAACAGAGTGGTCAGTACATTATTAAAATTCTGTTGACTGCTTGCAGAAAATGTTTTAATCATCGATAGATTTTCTATATCCTTCGGCAAAATACCTTGTGCGAGCAGTGCTGGTGTTTTCACAGAAATAGCTTCAAGAATCGTAATTGGAAATCCTTCAATTTCAGAAGGTAGTACTAAGTAACTCGCTTCTGCAAGTAACTTCCATTTCTGAGTACCAACTGCAGCACCATACCATTCAATACACGGACACGCATATTCTTTCCTGAGCATCTTTTCATATTTGGGGGTGTTGCCATGCGTCCCAGCAATAATACATCTAATGTTTCGTGATTGACAAAACTTGAGTAACCATTCCACTCTTTTTTCAGGGACTAGTCGTCCGAGATAAAGCAGATAGTTTTTCTTAGAAAGATTTTTTTGTGAGAAGGATGGTACCGGCACACCAGGATGAATAACTTGACAGTTTCTATATGCAGTAACGTGTAGTCTTTGGCAAAGAACCTCTGATACAGCAAAGAGTTTCATACTCGGGACCATTTTGATAACTAAAGCAAATGCTGATTGGAAAATGACTCGTTCTAGTTTATGCCATTTTTTTCTCTGCCAGTCTAAACTGTGAATGGTGATCCAGACTTCTTTGCCACACAGTGCTGGTAACCAAGAAAATAGGCTTATGCCTGCAGTGTGATACCAAACTACGTTTGCTTTTTGAAAACAGGCTGCCAACGAAGCAACGAAACCATAACTGAATGCTTCGAGAACTCTCCCTGGATAGGACCAGAAAGCTTTGACCTTGATTTTTTTTACAGTTGCCTGACTGGAAAGTTCTTGTTGGTACTTTCTTCTGGTGAAAATGGTCACTCGGATGTCATTACGCAAAAGAATTAACTGTTGAAGCGTTTGTTCAACGTAGGCTTCGACTCCACTGGTTCCGATAAAATCAGCAGGGAAAGCTCGGGGACCAATCACAAGCAGTTTTTTCATGAGAGATATCGATGTTGCTCCACAAATTTTTGTAATCTTTTTTTAAAGTATTTTGGTTGAAAGCGAGCCGCTTGCCGAATACAGTCTTTCGATTTCAGAGGATGTTTTTTTAATTTTTGGATTGCTTTATACAATCCTTGGACTGTTAGTGTATCAAAGAAATATCCAGTTTCCCCTTCAACCACTGTTTCTTGGACACCTCCACTTTTATATGCAATCACAGGCACACCACAGGATTGTGCTTCTACAGGCACAATTCCAAAATCTTCATCTTCTGCTGCATACAACAACCCAATCGCATGTTCATAGATACTGCCTAAGTTTTCATCAGGGACAAATCCCAAGAGTTTTGTTTGTGGACCGGATAGTTTTTCCAACTCAGAACGTAAATAGCCCTCCCCGATCACTACTAATGGTAGGTGATACTTTGCACAAGTTTGAACAACTAACTCAATTCCTTTTTGACGAACTAATCGGCTATGTGCAACATAGTATGTTTTGGTGTGCATTGAAGTATGGGTCGAAAAAGTGGAGTGTTGTAGTGCTGGAACTGGCGGATTAAGGATCACTGAGTCCCTTCCGTAATGTTTGTGAACTCTTTGCTGGACTTCTGATGAAGAAACGAAAAGGTGCTGTGGTCTTTGAGCAGCTTCGCGATCTTTTTGCTGCATCACTTTCAAGAACCACTGGGCAAGTGGTAATCTGGTAAGATGCGACAGTTCATGCGAATACCCATACAAAAAACGTGGCGGCGTATAGACATAGCTAAAGTGAGTGGTTTGGTCTCCAGTGCGAACAGCTTTGCAGTTATATGAGTGACTAGAAGAGAACACTACTTCATAGTTTGTCAGATCAAGATGAGAGAAGTGCCACCAAGCTAGCGGTTTAAGGAGTGAAAAGTACTGACGTAAGTTGGTAACTACAGGAATGTGCTGAATCAGAGCAGTTCGCCAAGGCAGATGGCCGAATCTTTCGGTTACTTGTTGGTTTTTCTTGTTAATAAAAAAGGTGTATAAATCCGCCTCTGGATATGCAGCAATCAAGTGCTCCAGCACTCGCTCAGAGCCTCCATACTCAAGTAGGTTATCATGAACAATTGCAACTTTTTTCATGGATGATGACCAGTCATAATGACTCTTTGATATGCGTAAAGAAGCAAAAGTACCACTGACTTTCTCTAGTTTCTCAGTTATCTTTTTATCATTCTATCTCTTCCTGCTTTTTTTGGTGGAAGACAAGTTCCTCCTTTGGGTAATCCCTCCGCTGACTCTGGTCTATTTGGGAATGATTTGCTCTCAGATATGGAAAGGTCAGTATCAAAAACATCAACAGAAGTTGCCCCTTTTTAACGTTTGCTGTGGTATAGGAGTGTGTCTTTATCTTCTGGCACTGCTTCTCCTTAGTTCATTTAGCTTGAGTATTCCTTTAAGTGTTCATCGTTGGATCAGTCTTGCTTTAGGAGGCTTAACTTTTACTGTTTTTTTGACAGCTTCAGACTTTAATAAAAAGATGCTGCATGCATTTTTAATTGGAATTGTTGTTATTCACCTTTTGTTTGTGCCATTCAATTTGTTTTTTTTGATATATAAAAATTTTGCTGAGATTTTACCAACGAATAGTCTGTTGACATTCCTTGTCGGTCAAAACCACTCATATATTTTGTATTTGTACTCTTTGCCAATTGCCTGTTATTACTGGATGAAAAGTGGTTATAAAAAAATTTGGGGAGTCGTGAATATTCTCTTCATCATTGGTGTGTTACTTTCCTTTAGTCGATTTGGATTACTACTACTGATGGGTGAACTTTTACTGTTTACAGTTTGGTTTTTTCAACAAAAAAAGTCCGAAAAAACTATCTCTGTTTTGCTGATCGGACTTCTTGCAACTATTTTTTCTTATGGTGGAATTCTTTTTATTTTTTCGTCACTTCCATCTTTAAGTTTGGGGAAAAACTGCCAGGTTCCTTTTTTTCATAATCAGCTATGTAAAAGTTTTATTTCTGATGGGAGATTGATCTACTGGTCACAAGCATGGAAAGGGTTCCTTGATCATCCAGTAGTTGGCAATGGCGGTGGAACCTTTGGACTAATTTCCATTAAATACAGAAAACACATTGATCAGTACTCAGCATTTCCTCACAATGAGTACCTCCAGTTCTTTACCGAATATGGGGTAGTTGGTGGAGTTGCAGTTGTTGTATATGGCCTATTGTTGGTATGGATCGTTAGAAATTGGCTCAAAGGAAGCGAGCTGGCAAAAGTCCTTTTTATTTCCATAGGAATAGCTAGCGTTGATGCCGTCATTAACTTTAACTGGAATTACTCTGCAATCTTTGTGCTCCACTGTTTGTTCGTGGCAGTGGTGCTACGAGAAATGCGAGAAAGTACCAGTACTGTAAAACCACAGCAAAACTTTCAGTATCTAAAGAAGTCACCACAGGCGCTGACTGTTTTACTTCTTATTTGTTTCTGTTCTGTTCTGGCACCACTTTGGTGGTTGACTGGCAGATATATTGTTGCGGAAGTATTCGCTCAAAAAAATGATCAAAAATACTTTCAAATTTTTCCCTATAATCAAGAAAGGGCGCGCAGAGTCATCGTCTCTACTTCAGTCCCATCTCTAAGAGAAAAAGCAGTTCAATTGTATAAAGCAGACCCAGAAATGTATCGTGTTCTCTTAGGCCAAAACTTTGAGCCACAACGAAAATATCAACTCTACCAAGAGTATCTTCAACACGATCCGCTGGATCTTGGTGCTCGGTTGAAACTTATTTCTTCGGCTATTCATCTTGATCAACCACAGGTTGTTTTAACAAACTTCCAGTGGTTACTTCAGTACTATCCTGCTGAGCAAAAGTATCAAATTAAAACATTGGATTCTTTGTACTTAGAAAAAACGATTGAGTATGCGAATCAACTCGCCAAAAAAGATCCTCATCTTGCTGCTGATTTGACAATGACAGTTTATCAATTTGAACCATGGCGAGCCAACGACGTTAGAACTACATTTTTGCTTGAACCAGAAAAATATGATGCCGCTGAAGTAGAACAGATCATCGAGGTCTTACCAAAAGATATTTGGAGATATAAAGAATCCTTAGGGAACTGGGCTGTGAACCAGGCTGTTACAGCTGCAACCAATGATGACTGGCTAAGTATGACAAAGTATGTTGAGCTTGGTTTAGGTTTTTCTGATTCTAAGATGTGGGATTTGTGGCAAAAGCTATACCCTACGTTTAGCAACAAACTGAATCGCTTATCTCTGAAAGATCCCGAACAGGCTGCCCAAAGAAAAGAGATCATCATGTTTTGGAGACAAGCCCTTGCATCCATTCAAAAATTTGATACTGTTGGCCTGGCTACTCAAGAGTGGTCGAAACAGATCGATGCGTTTGTTGAGTAGTTTCTGTAAAGTTAAGGACAGAGCACAATGGTTGATCTCTCTTTCTCACAGTTTCCGCGAGTTTTTGGAATTGTCTATGCACTGAAAAGTGATCGCTTTGGAGATAAGTATGTTTCTTTGTATGCTCAACAAGGAAACGAGTTAAAAGCATTACAGATTGCGCTACAAACAGCCGGCAGGTGGCAGAGATTCTTGGCAGTGTTTCTTTATCTTTGTTACCAATATCTTCACCGAGTTCCGCCACTCAAGGTAGTGCTGTGGTTATGCTACTTGGCTAGTCCAAATAGAAAGTGGTTTGAATATTTGTTAAAAAGTAACACCCGAGACTCATTACTGACCGCTAAAAATCTTTTGGAAACTGAGTGGAGTGTCCGAAAAATAACACTTGATCTCGGAACTGGAGTTGGCTATCTGCCTCAACAGTTTCCTAAAAAACGTGGTCATTTTTGGATCTGTATAGATAAGAACTTCTTTTCACTTTTTTTGGCTCGCTTATATCACGCTCGTTCTGATATTAGATATCTTTGTGGGAACTTTGAAGTTGAACGGCTTTTTCCGGCTGGAAGCTTTGATGCTGTGGTTACAGTCGATACTTTGGCAAATATCTTTGAAAAGAAAGTTTTTACTGAACAAGTCGCCCAAGTTTTAAAGAAAAACGGTAAATTCTTGATGGTGAATATTCATGAAGATCACCCGAAAAGCAAGTTTTGGGGATATGGAATCGATCGAAAAAACTTCCAAAATATTTTAAAACGCTACTTTAAAAAAATTTATTGGCACGACCATCGATTCCCTGGACGTAGTCTCCGCGAGCACTATCAACAATTAGATAAATTGGGATATAGCTTTGTGGCCCAAAAGTAACCATGAAGATCATCAGCATTTTTGAGTCTATCAATGGAGGTGAACAAGTAGCAACTGAATACATGCTTCAGGCATTACAAAAACGAGGGCATCAAGTCACTGTACATACTCTTTCTTCTTTAGAGTGTACAAGTACACTTTCGTACACGTTGTGGATTGCCAAATCAGTCATCACCTCTTTATGGATTGTTTGGAGATATCGCCACTATCAAGTTTTTTATACAACCACTTTTACCGCTTTGCTGGCTGCTGTGCTTCTTCAACCATTTACCCATCAAAAAATATCTTTTCACTATCATGGAAATCGGATTCCTGATGTGTTAGATAGAGACTCACCACTTTTGCGTCGCTGGACACAATCCTACAAGCATTGGTTGGCAAAAATGCTTCATCAATTTGGGTGGGCGCGAACAGCGATCTTCTTTGTCCCATCATCTTTTATTTTACAGCAGCTCTTTCGACAGTTTTCTCGATTAGGAAGGAAACAAGTAATTGTGCCAAACGGGGTTGACCATCAAAAATTTCGTCCAGTGTCTGCGCACCAAAAAAGAATACTCCGAAAAAAGTATCAAGTCCCCACTTCTGCGTTTGTTTGTGCAGTGATTGCCAGATTAGAAAAGAACAAAAATATTTTAGCAAGTTTAGCGGTGATCCAAGCTTTGCACAAAGAGAGAAAAGAAGGAGTTTTTTTAATGCTGGTTACTTCCACACAAACCAATCAAACTGACTATGCAGCTCAGGTTAGAGATGAACTCAACACGCTCTCTATTCCTTTTCAGTGGGTGACCAACACCGCGGAAGTATTCACTCGAGAAATTGAGATGGCCGTTTTTTACCAACTGAGTGACTGTGTCATTAGCCATTCCGCTCAAGAAGTATTTCCACTGGTACTATTGGAAGCAGCTGCTTGTGAGGTTCCTTACTTTGCTAAAAAGAACGGGATAACGGAACAGTATTTACAGAAAATTGATCCATGTTTAATCCTACCAGCTTCACCCCTCAAGGCAGCTCAACAAGTGATATGCTGTGCAAAGCGTACAGAGCTTTGTCGCAAATTACGACAGTTCGCTGCGCAGTACTCTTGGGAGAAATCTGTTCAGACGGTTGAAAAAGCATTTGCTACCTAATGAAGATAAACCAAAGAAAAAATCAAAATTTGCTTGGTATTTTTTTGGTTTGTTAATAGTGTTGTTGATCGGATTAGCAGTCACATTAGCTTGGGGTGTTTTTCATCGTCCAGCTTGGTGGCGATTTGCCCCCGCTGAACAAATTACTCAACCTCCACTTATTTATCGCGACTTGGCTATTTTAGTTACGAACCATGGAACAGTGACCGCGCTTGATCGGAATTCCGGCAAAATCAAGTGGGAGTTTAAAAAAGAAAAAGAAATTATCATCCCCTTAGTTACTAAAAACGAGCGGATATACGTGGGGTACAACGATGGAGTAGTCATTTCTCTAGATGTGAAGAGCGGGAAACAGGTTTGGGAATATCACACTCCAGCAAATATAGCGACTGCGTTTTATTTCTCTGAGACAACGTTGTATTTTGCTGATTTTCAAGGGTGGATACACGCCATCTCACTCCGGTCAGGCAAAGAAATTTGGAGTTATGAAAGTCCCCGCCCAGAGTCGGTGGACCAAGTATTCACTGAGTATGGCCCCAATTGGTTTGGCACACTTTTTCTGAATAGAGGAGTGGTGTATGCTGCGCGAATTTCTGGTGCAGTTTCTGCTCTTCGCGCAAGTGATGGAAAACTACTCTGGGAAAAACAAGTTGCCGGCGTCGTCACAAGTGACCCTGTTTTAACCAGAACAGCTTTGATTGCCACCACAGATAAGCACTCTCTTTATTCAATCGATACGAAAACAGGAAATGTTGTTCAAGCTCAAGTACCAGCTGAACGAACTTCCATCGTATTTTGCCAAGCATCATACTCTCCATCAAGCTCACTGGCAGAACTGAGAAGCAAAACTGGTGAAGAAAGTCCATTCCACTTTTTACTTTTAGAAGAGAACAAATCTCAGGAAATTATCCAAGTTGATGAGAGTGGATCAGTTTATAGCTATAACCGATCGACGTTAAAAAACGAATGGAGTCTCAAACTTCCTTTTTCCCCAAAAACATGTTTTTTTGACCAACAGAGTGTATTTGTAGCATCCCGCACTGGTCAGTTAGTGAAGGTTAATCTAAAGAGTCATGCCATCAGTTGGCAAAAAGATTTTCCGTCAGAGTTACTTTTAATTAGTTCCATTCGGAAGGCTCAGTTTATTCAGCCAGATGACCAGCCGTTGTATTACAACACTGACTTTTTGTTTGTGACTGATAACTTTGGCACAGTGTACCGTTTAAACTACTCTACTGGGGAAATACGTTGGCAGTTTTCTGTAGCTGGTCGAGTTTACGTGCCACCAGTTCTTGAAGGAAGATCAGTCTTTTTAGTGAGTACTAATGGTGGTGTATACCGGGTGACCGCCCAAGAAGGAAAACCTGATCAAATCCAACTTTTTCCAGAATCTATTCACTGGAAACAAAATACCGCAACTGTTGCAGAAGGACAAGTTTACGAACTTTCTGTTCACTCAAAATCTAGTCGTTACATCAATCCATATACTGAGGTGAATCTGCAGGCAGCATTTACTGATGAACACAATCAAACGATTACTGTCGATGGGTTTTTTTATGACACTGATGAATGGCGAGTTCGCTTTAACCCACTGAGTAAAGGAAAGTGGAACTGGAAACTTGATTGGATTGACCAGTATCAAACACGTGCGTTTCATGGAAGTTTTATGAGCTTGAGGGACCACCAATTTTTGCATTCAGCGATTGATCAACCGAAGTGGATCACTAAAGATAATAAAACAATTGCTCCCCTAGTGGGACTTAATGACTGCGTGATTGATAGAAATGTGGATCGTTCTCCGTTAGACGATTTTTTTGTCGAAGGTGGCTCATTACGGATTGCGACAATTTCTGGGATAGTTTCTCAGACACTTACCTTTAACGCAAAAATTATTTCTTTAGAAGAATACTTAAAGACCTATCGCGTTGGTTTTAATGCGTTTCGTCAAAATGTTGATAATTGTTCACCTCCGCTTTTTGTCCCAGAAAACTTTATGTCCTCTAAGTTCTTGGCTCAGGAGGGAAAGTATCATGATCAAGTCAGCCAAGAATTATTTAAACAGAACTACTCAATTTGGTTTACCATGTTTAGTTTTTCATTACCATTTGGAAACGGGCTAACATATCCAGATGAAAAAGTAGCCGTTGAAAATTATGTGAAGTACGTTGTCGCGCGATATGGTGCGTATGTTGACATTTGGGAAGTTGGCAACGAAGCAGTGATTAGTGATGAGTATGCCCAAACAGTTGCTGATATGATCGGCAAACATGATCCGCATCACCGTTTGATCAGTGTGAGTTGGGAAAAACCTGAAGTGAAAGGAATTACTTTGATTGCTCCACATTGGTACGAGACTGAAACAGACCAAAGTTCTGATTTAGCTGCACTGCACCGGATTGAAAGATACCAACAGTATCCAAAACCAGTCTTGTTTGGAGAACATGGCAATCAAACAACGAACTGGGACCCCACTTCGGCTCAGCGAATGAGGGTTCGTATCTGGACAACTTTTTTTAATCAATCGGCACTGTTCTTTTGGAATGAAAGTGAGCAAAAAGGATTTTATAACCCTATTTTTCAAAATAGTAATATTTATCTCGGTGATACTGAACGCCAGTATGCGCAACACTTTTTAAAACTCACTCGGGATTTGCCAGTCGATTTAAAACCATCGAACAATTTGTCCAATGGTGAAATCAGAAGTTATACGTTAAGCAACAACAAGTTATTGTTGCGTTACTTTTTTCATCCGTCCTTGAGCTCAACAACCACTACATTTACTAATCCGTTCCCAAAAACAGTAATTCTTGAATGGATTGACCCTGCCACAGCTGAAGTCAAAAAAACCGAAAAAGTCAATGTTGGAGCAACCTCAATTTCCCCAACTTTTTCTGTAGATATCCTGGTTAGAGTCAGCTCAGAGTGAAGATTGAGTGATTGTTTCTATTTTAAGTAATCCTAGAAAAAATGATGAAAAGAAAATCTGAATACCCAGCACCATAAAAATTACTCCGGGGATAAAGATCTTCATTGTTTCTTCTGGATGTAAGTTGCTGAATCCAGACTGAACCCACTGAAGGAAAATCACGGAGAAAAAAAGAAAACCAACCAAAAATGATAGAGATCCTACGATTACCCCCAACTCTACTCTGGGTCTGCTGAAGAAACTGATCAGTTTCGGTGATCGTACCGGCAGATGTATTTTTTCGGCAAACTGGGCAACACATACAGACCAATGAAACAGTTGGTACCCCACAATAATCAGAGCACCCAGCACCAACATTGTATGGATGCCAAGAGAAATTCGACCCAATTGAAAACTCTGAAAAAACATCCATAGAAGTAAGGTCAACGAGAGACAAGTAATAATGACTGCCGGGAAAAAGAACACCCAGGTTGGAGCAAAGAGCATTAGAAAGCGTAGATGTCGCCATCCATCTCGAAATGTTCGCATATGAGAGGGGTGATGACGACCATCAATATGGTAGGTGACTGGGAGTTCGACGATTGAGAGATTATCCAGCGACGCTTTGACGACCATTTCGGAAGCAAACTCCATCCCTACACATTGTAAATGAAGCCTTTGAGCTGAAGTTTTACGGATAGCTCTCAATCCACAATGGTAATCACCTAAGTAAGTGCCGAAGAAAGTATTAGCGATGGTTGTTAGGAGCGGGTTCCCAACATATTGATGGAGCCAAGGCATCGCTCCAGCTTCAATTCCACCTTTGAATCGATTGCCTATGACTAAATCAGCTCCTTTTTTGAGAGCAGTCAGAAAAGGCGTCAGCTGTTTCACATCATAACTGCGATCAGCATCTGCTAGGATTAAGTACTCACCATGAGCTGACCGAATGCCTTTATAAAGAGCTGCTCCATAGCCTCTTTTTTTTTGACGAACAATCCGAGCACCACTTTTGCAAGCAACTTCTACTGACCGATCAGTACTGCCATTGTCAACCACAATCACCTCACCTTTTTTGCTACTTAGCCATCCGATAGCATCCTTGACACACTGACCAACAGTTTTTTCTTCATTTAAACAAGGAAAGATAACAGTAACCTCGATGTTTTTTCTCTTTACGCTCATGGATATTTGCTTTCTGGGCGGGTTTCATTATAACTAGGAGCGGGTAGGACTCCTATGTATAAAGGACTTCGCTGGACACTTATTTTTTTGCTGCCAATTTTGGTTCGATTTTGGTTAGTCAGCGCTCAAGACTTAACGTATCAACCTCTGAGTCCACATGATGACATGTTATTTCTCCAACATGCTCGCTCAATTCTACAAGGCGACTGGTTAGGCCAGTTCTCTAACCTAACATTGGCTAAAGGTCCTGCTTACCCAATCTTTATTGCTCTTTCGGCAAAGTTAAAGATTCCGTTACTTTTTGCCGAGCAAGCCCTGTATTCGTTTGTGGTATTGATATTTAGTTGGGCAGTTTGGCCAATTTTAAAAAGTAAAAAATTGACAGTCGTCTTGTTTTACTTGCTGCTTTTTCAACCAGCTGCGTACGAAGGAGACGCAATGAGTAGAGTTATTCGATCTGGCGTTAGTCAGAGTTTGGGATTACTGGTTTTTGCTGGTTTCTTTAAAGCAGTGTTTGATCGTCAGCTGAGGCCATCTGTAGCGATCGTGACTGGTTTGCTGACAGGTTTGTCACTCAGTTTTTTCTGGATGAATCGAGAGGACAACCTATGGATCGTCCCAGGAATTGGCTTACTTGTTTGTGCACGTGTCGTAATGGATTTTTGTTCACAGCGTTTTAAAAAAGAGTTTCTTACCTTTTTGGCAGTTGTCCTTTTCTTTTTTTCTTTTCCTTTGACTATTGTGCAGATAATAAATACTGACCACTACCAACTCTTTGCAATCACCGAGTTCCAACACTCTGCCTTTCTGGCTGCCTATGGAGCAATTTCCCGGGTGAAAGCGCCCCGATCAATGCCTTTTATTCCGGTAACGGCTGATACTAGGAATGAATTGTACGCATTTAGCCCAACCTTTCGCCTCATCCAGGAGCCGATGGAGACAAAGTATGCACCTGGATGGGCAGAAAGTAGCCAAGAACAAACTGGATTCGATCCAGCATGGCATGAACTTGCAGGAGGTTGGTGGATGTGGGCCTTCCGTGATGCTGTCCAAGAAATAGGCGGATACCAATCTGGATTTCGTGCAGCTCGTTACTATGTCAAACTTGCTACAGAAATTAATCAGCTCTGTGAACAGAAAATCTTGGAGTGTTACTCATTGCGAACTGGTCTGTTTCCTGTATTACATCGCGAACAGATAATCACACTCGTTACGAGGTTCCCTGAGTTTGTTTACAGATATCTTCGTCTTACCCTATGGCCATATCCAAGACGAGCAGCTGAAGGTGATGATTCTGTAGCAATTTATCAGCAGATGACTCATGAAAAGCTTTTTCGTAATGAAGTCTATGAGACTCATTGGCAAAATTGGCGAGCAATGGATTCGCAAGAATTGCGGTTA
>CAZKNL010000021.1:0-10007 GCA_964554155.1 uncultured Pseudomonadales bacterium
CTTTTTCGCGGTGGTCGGATTGTGGGTGGATCCACACTTACCCAACAGTTAGTCAAAAATGCCCTCCTCACAAACGAACGTTCGTTGAATCGGAAGTTCCGTGAGTTTGTTTTAGCATTACAAATTGAACGAAAGTTCAGCAAAGACCAAATTCTGGAGTTGTACCTCAACGAAACTCCATATGGTGGAAACTCAGTTGGTGTTGGCGCGGCGGCCGAGATTTACTTTGGCAAACCGGTAAACCAACTCAGTTTAGTGGAGTGTGTTGTGTTAGCTGGTCTGCCTCAACGTCCGAGTGCCTACTCTCCCCATGCTGGTAAAACTGATGCCAACGGTATGCCATTGTGGAAGTTGCGAGCAATGGGTGTACTGCGTCGAATGCATGAAGATGGATACATTACTAAGGAACAGTATGACCAAACAGTTAAAGATTTAGATACGATTCAGTGTACCAAACCACAAACCACTATCATTGCTCCACACTTTGTCTTCTATGTCCGCGATCAACTCGAAAAAGAGTTTGGTGAAGGTCTGGTTGCCAAAGGTGGGTTACAAGTGACGACCACGCTTGATCTTGATATGCAAAATCAAGCTCAAGAAATCGTCAAAACTGAAATTGCAAAAGTCAAGAAATTGAATATTACCAATGGTGCCGCGTTAGTGATGAACCCCCAAACTGGTGAGATTTTGAGTATGGTTGGGAGTGTTGACTATAACAGTACGGAGATAGATGGTAACTTTAACGTGGTTGTTGATGGTTTACGACAGCCAGGGTCTTCGATTAAACCTGTCACATATCTGGGGATGTTCCGCAAAGGCTTTACGCCGGCGACTATGTTGGTAGATGTCCCAACCAACTTCCAGCGCAATGAAAATGAAAAGCCCTACCAACCGAAAAACTACGATGGGAAGTTTCGTGGTCCAGTTAATATCCGTAGTAGTTTGGGGAGTTCGCTGAACATTCCGGCAGTCAAGTCAATGGCGATCGTGGGCATTAAGGATTTCTTAGGGCTTGCTTATGATTTGGGCTTCCCTACCCTGAAGCCAACAGATGAAAACTTAAAAACATTTGGTTTATCAACCACACTCGGTGGTGCTGAAGTGCATTTGATTGATACGGTCACTGCCTACTCTGCATTTGCCAATGGTGGCACCAAAGTGGAACCTGTGGCTATTTTGAAAGTGACTGATAAGGATGGACATGTCCTGCTCGATTTCAAACCTGTTCAGGGCAAACGAGTGATGTCCGAAGAAGAGGCATTTTTAATTAACAATGTTTTGTCTGACAATGATGCCAGGTTGTTAGCCTTTGGGCCGAACTCACTTTTAAATGTCAATAAAGGTGTGGCGGTCAAGACCGGTACGACCAACGAACAAAAGGATAACTGGACGATCGGTTGGACGAAAGAGATTATTATCGGAACTTGGGTGGGGAATAACAACAGTACCGCCATGAAACAAGTAGCTTCAGGTATTACTGGAGCTTCACCAATTTGGCGAAATATTTTGAACTATGCATTCAAAAAGAACTTTCAATCACCAGAGTGGACACCACCTCCTGGCATTGAACAGATTCAAGTTGATACTATTTCTGGGTACCCGTCTCACGATGACTTCCCTAACAAGCAAGAGTATGTCATTCAAGGTACACAACCTTCTCTGCCGGATCCAGTGCACACAAAGTTGAAGATTTGTCGTGGTGAAAACAAGTTAGCCACTGATGCCAAGATCGTGGCTGGTGATTACGATGAAAAAGAGTTTGTTACGCTAAAGGAAAGTGACCCATATAGCACTGACGGCAAAAATCGTTGGCAAGAAGCTATCGATGCATGGGTTCTTTCCCAATCTGACGACAAGTACAAAGCACCGAAAGAATATTGTGGTGAGCAAAGTGACACATATGTCAAGATTGACCAACCACAAAATGAACATTCTTACAGTACTGAGGATGTGCAGGTAAAGATTTTCGCTGATTCCGGTGATGGTATTGAAAAGATTGAGTTGTGGGTTAACGGTGGTCTGAAGGAAACCGTGAATAGTAAGAGTTATGAAGGAACGGTCAAACTTCCTGCCGGTCGTTACCAAATCTACGCCAAAGCAAAGTCAAGAGGCGGGAAAGAAGTGACCAGTGACGTGGTGAGAATTGGCACCGGTGGGCAAGATTGGAAGGAGCCTGAGCCTTCTCCAACTCCCACACCATCACCGTCCCCTTCTCCATCTCCAGTCATACCAACACCGTCTCCTTCACCGGTTGTTCCATCACCTTCGCTCGTACCTTCTTTATTACCTAGTCCTTCTCTCAGCCCCGGTCCATCCCCCACCTGAATAACCAAACACCGCCGATCACGCTGATCAATTGACCGGTTTGCTGGGTGAGAAGATAATGATCCAAAGACATAAGTGGTAGGAATGCACTGAGGATGAAAAGTAGAGTAAGTGGACAAGAGGTTTTTTTAGAGACGAAAACAGTTTTTTGCAAAACGAGCAAAATCACTCCAACAATAACTATTCCTACCCCCCCCGTTTCGGCTAACCAAAGTAACCCAACGTGATGAGCAGGTTGGACAAAACGGACCACTTCAGTGTGAGGGGAAACGTCTTCAAGTTTGGCAGTAAAGGCGTTTAAGCCAACTCCGGTGAGGGGGTGTTGCACAAACAACTGAATCGCGGCTTGATTTAAAGTATTACGGCGAGTGATTGAAGGTAGTTGAGAATGTTGAGCTAGGAAGTAGATGACAACAGGGGTCAACAGAAAAAGAAGCATTCCGATACTAACTAATTGGAGAACAAGTTTTGGCTTTTTTTTGAAGAGCTGAGTTGTTTTCAAAACTGTCGTCCCTGCTGCCAAACAGAACCATGCGCTCCACGATTGGGTCAGCGCTAAAGTGATTAAAGATAAGGCACTCGCTAAAATAAAAAACAACGAAGAAAATTCAATAGCCCACGTATGTTTTTTTAATGTTGTCCACAAACACAAACAGCCTACGGCTAACACTCCTCCTAAGATATTGGGATGAGCTGTGGTCCCATACGGCAGAACTCGTTCAGTGTCTCCAAAGTTTCCCCGTGCCAATCCTGCTCGATACTCTAAACGAGATTCACCAAACCAGGAGTAGGAAGGAAAAACTGAAGTTTGTCGAATGAACTGCCCAAGCCCGATGACAGATTGGAAGATTAACATTCCTGCGAGCGAAAAGATTACCAGTTTTCTTTGGAGTAACCAATGATGATGTACCAACCACCATAACAAGAATCCCATTTCTGCAATCTTGCTGACAAACCAAAAAGAGGCAATTGGTTTAGGGCTAATAACCTGAGCCATTGCTAGTAAAAATAAAAGTGACAAAAAAATAATTGGCTGAATAAAGAAAGTTGGTTGCGAGGTTTGCTTTTTTTTAGTAAACCATTTTTCTAGTATCCAGCTGAACAGTAATACTATAATGAGTAGGTCACTCAGATATAACTTCGGGAGTAAGTAATCGACTAACAAACCATGAACATATGCAGAGTGTTCGGCAAACTTTATGAATAAATTACTGGGCCAAAAGAAAATCAAAAACGAATAAAAAACAACTTGGAGCTGTTGAAGAGCTTTCATCAAATCCTATTGTAGTATACTCCTGAGAATTGAGATGCTGTGAATTTCCTTAAATACTTTCAAAGACGATACGAACTACGGGAATACCCAATCTATGTGGTCATCCATACTCTTTTGTACCTTCTTTACCGTACGTTTGATCCTTCTTCACTCATAGATAAAGAAGAAGTTGCGCTGCCAATTGGCTTCACCATGTTGGCTTCTTCACCCTTTTAGCTGCGCAATGTGTGGGTGAGAAAGGAGCTGTCCATGCGTTTGAACCGGCACCCTCTATTTCCCAAAGACTTCGTCAAAATGTGAAAGTAAATAATTTTGCTAATATATTTCTTAATCAAGCTGCTTTATCAAGTCGTGCAGGTACGACCACACTCTATGTTCCGGACAAAGTAGTATCACTAGAAAACGGAGGGAGTTCATCACTACGGTCTCAATTAGATTTCGTGCGGAGCGAAAAAGTCACAGTAGATTGTTTGACTATCGATAAATACTGCCGATCACACTCGATAAAGAAGATTGATGTCTTAAAAATTGATACTGAAGGTGCTGAGCTTTTTGTTTTGAAAGGTGCACAGAACATGCTTACAAAAAAAAAGATTGGTGTACTTATCATTGAGTACCCAGAAACACGTAGTGCTGTTTTTGGGTATCGGCCTAAAGATATGATTGTGCCTACTTAAAAAAATATGGCTATCAAATCACAAGACCTGCAAAGAAACTACGATATTGGGAGCCACTCAACATCATTGCTTATAGCCCCTTTGCTACAACTCTCCCACCAGCTTCGCTTGGTACTGCTTTTCTAACGTAGTTAATATTTGTTTGCGTAGTTCTACGATTGTTTGATCACTCACTTGCTGTTCAGGATCATGATAACTGATGCGGAAACTCAGGTTACTTCGGTATTGATCAAGATACTCTACTTGTGTGATGAGAGTAGAAGTTTGTTTGACGGTTTGGAGCACTGTCCCTACTTCGGTATGCTCTGGTAGAGTGAACGTCAAGTCTTCAATTACGGTACCTGTTTTTGGTAAGGGCTGATAAGTTGGATGCGTGTGGACAACTTCCAAAAGTTTGGCAACTGGCAATTCAATAGCAACAACCTCACCAGCTAGAAGTGTGATTTGCCCGAGAACAACTGGGTTACTATTTTTTGCAGACTTCACCAAAATTTCTGCTTGATAATTGTTTTTCTGTCGGTAGTAACAATCACCAATAAAAAGTGTTTTGAAGAGTGCTTCGATGTCACCTTTGACTAAGCGTGAATCACGACGAGCAACAAGTGTTAGATATAATTCTTCTTTTGGTAATTTTTTGGTTTGTGGTGTGTAGACGTTAGCAATTTCGAAGATGCTTAAGTCAGAATACTGTGAGTTTTGCTGCAAAACTTCGACGAGTGACGGCGTTAATGATCGACGAATATAGACTCGATCGTCGGTTAAAGGGTTCTGCAGCTTTAAGTGTTGACGCAGTGAATGCCCTGACTGTTGAGCAATTTCTGCACTGACCATTGAGTAGGTATACAACTCCTGCCAACTGATTGCCGCCAGAAAACGTTTGACTTTATTTTCAATGGTGAAGTTTACACCTGGTTGTTTGACCAAAGGAATTGCAGTCGGCATTAATACACTGGGCAGATTGTGATAACCATAAATTCGAGCGATCTCTTCAATTACGTCAGCGGGAATAGTAATGTCTGGTCGAAAAGTTGGTGGTTGGACAGTTAGGACTGCTTTTTTAAGACTGACTTGGCATTCAAGCTCTTCCAAGATCTTAGCAATTTTATTAATCGGCAACTCAACACCTAAGTAAGCAGCAATATGTTCCAAACTCACTTGTACTGCTGGTTGTTGTCGCTTCCCTGGAAATTGGTCAAAAAGTGGACTGGCGATGGTTGCCCCAGTTAATTCTTGAAGCAACGCAGTCCCCTCCTCTAATACTGGAAGAGCTAAATGGGGGTCGACGTTTTTCTCATTTAATTGGGCAGCCACGGTCCGAATTGCGTGAGTCATTGAGCCAAAGCGAATTTTTTCTGGGACTGAGTTCTCAATGAAAAATAAAACATTTTTGGTTGTTGCTTGGATTGCTGTATTTGCAGTCCCTTTAATTCCGGGAAGATCAATAATTTCGCCACGATCGTTTTCAAAAACGAGCTCGCCACCAACAGTGGTGTAGTCATTTCCATCAAGGGTTATAAAGTGCACGCCACTTTTTGCTTGCTTAACGATCAGGGTTCCACCAAGCTCCATGATTTGATCATAGTCAAATGCATGGCAGGGGTGACCAAGCTCGTGGGTCACATAGTTAGTGATATCAATCACCGCATCATGAACATTCAACTCAACTTGTCGAAGTCTTTTGGCCATCCATTCAGGAGTCGCTGCTCGTTTGACGTTTGCTAAAGCCACACAAACAATTCGGTGACAAAGTGTTTTATCATTGATGATTGTGGGAAGTTTGAGCTTGATTGGTGCCGTTTTTTTGTTGAGTAAGATTGGTTTTGTTGTGTGAGGTTTCAAAGATGCTTTAATGCCGAATTGATTCAGAATCACCGCTGCTTCGCGAGCAATGCCGCGGACAGACATCGAGTCAACCCGATTGGTGGTGACTTCAATGTCGTAGACAGCCTCACCCTCTCGCTCATAAATTCTTTCCACTGATGGGCCACACAGTGACAGATACTTTTGAATCTCTTGCGGGGTTGCTTTGGTGTTTAGATGTTCAAGTAACCAGTTGTGCGGGATGAGAATGTTCATAGTTTCCTTTTTAGAACTGCTCCAAAAACTTCATCTCGCCGCTATACAGCAAGCGGATGTCATCAATATTTAAACCTGGTTTCAATGTGTAGGTGCGTTCGACTCCCCAGCCAAAGGCAAAGCCAGTATATTTTTCCGGATCAATTCCGCCGGCTTTTAAGACATTTGGATGGACCATGCCTGCGCCACCAACTTCGTGCCAACCGGATTTGCAGAACTTACACTTTATTTTTGCGGACTTCCCATTTTCGTCTTTCCCCTCCACCATCCCTGTACCATCACAAATATGGCAACTAAAGTCGACCTCAAAGGATGGTTCAGTAAACTGGAAATGAAATGGTCGAATGCGGCTTTTTGTTCCCGGTCCATAAAATTCCTGAGCAAAATAGTCTAATGTTCCTTTCAAGTGTTGGATGGTAATTCCTTTATCAACCACCAATCCTTCAAATTGATGAAACATTTGGGTGTGAGTGGCATCCTGTTGACGTCGGTAGCAGCGGGCAATGTTAATCATTCGAATTGGTGGCTGAGAGTTCAAGCGTTCCATCTCGCGAACTTGGCCGTTGGAAGTGTGGGTTGTCAGCACAACTTTGCCAAATTTTTGATCAATTGGCGCATCAATGAAAAAGGTTTCCCACTCATCACGAGCTGGATGATTTGGAGGCATATTCAATGACTCAAACACATAGTAGTCCCAATCAACTTCAGGATAACGAACACGGGTGAAACCCACTCGTTCAAAAATGCGAGTCACTTCTTCCATGGCTTGTGAGACTGGATGCATGTGGCCAAGCTTGGGTTGTTTCCCTGGGGCAGTCAGGTCCGTCCATTTTTGGGTGACATCTTCTGCCTGAACGACGCGTTTACTGATTTGTGCTTCTAAGGAAGTTTTTAAATCATTCAAAACTTGACCAGCAGTTTTGCGATCTTCTACGGGAAGTAGGCGAATGGATTGAGCGAAAACATTAAACTGGCCCTTTTTCCCGAGATACTTTGTCTGCAGTTCATTCGTTGGTGACTGGTCAAGGGAGAGCTCTGCTTTTAAGTCTTCGGCATGCTGGCTGAGTTTGTTTAAACTCAGAGGAGTTACAGATGAGGTTTCCCTATTGATTTGATCGGTTTGACGAGAAGGTTCTGTCGGTTTGGTTGGTTGGAGAACTTTTTCTTCAGGATTGTCAACTACATACGTGATGACTGTTTTTTCGTCGTCGGCAATGACACCAGTAACTTGAATTGGCCATGACTCGCTAGTATTTTTGAGATGAGTGCCACCATCAGGCAGTGGTGGATACTTGCCAATCTGCAAAAGTCGCAAAGGTTTATTAGAAGGTAGATCAAACGGGACTTGAATGTTGCGGTTTAACACTTCATCTTTAGTCACCATTTCTGTGGTCACATCAGCTGCTTCAGCGATAATTTTTTCTACTTCAATTTGAATAGCTGGCAGAACTTCAGCTGAAATAGAAGTTGACCAGGTCACACTTAATTTTTTGCCAATGCCATGATTGCCATCAATGCTACGTGCCCCAACGACAACATTTTTAACCGCTTGATCAACGATGTGGCCAGCAGTGTGCCACTGCATATGTTGGTAACGCAGCGGCCAATTCAATTGTAAAATCACTGTATCACCAGGTTGTAAGCTGCCAGTGAGATTGCCTTTATGCAATACCGCGCCGCCGTTATAAGAAACGTGACTGACTTCGACTTTGCCCTGGGGGCCGACCAAACTCCCCTGGTCTGCTGGTTGTCCACCACCCTGGGCATAAAAAATAGTTTGATCTAAGATGATGCCAACAGACTGAGTCCCGTCTGGTTTTGTTTTGCCATCGCCCACAAGTTCGATAACGGTAGCAGTTGCTTGGCGAAGATAAGCATCTTCTAAGTAAAGTAATTTTGTGTAGATGGTAGTGTTGGTTTCGGACATAGCTATGATTATCGCAGATCAAAAGCCTTTCATCTAACGAAAAATCCCCCTGTGCGGGGGATCTTTGTCTTCTTTGTATTTTTGGACGTGCTCGTTTATCCCCGCACTTTTTCGGCAATGGTTTTAAACGAAGCAAAATCAGTAGCAGCAATATCGGCCAAGATCTTGCGATCTAAACTGACATTTGCTTTTTTCAACATTTGAATAAATCTTGAGTAGTTCAAGCCATCTCCAAGAGTTTTGAGTGCGGCTGAAATACGCACGATCCAAAGCGACCGCATGTCACGTTTACGCAGTTTGCGACCAACGTATGCATATTGACCTGCGTGCAAGTCAGCTTCTTTGGCTCGTTTATAGAGTCTGGTATTTGCTCCACGAAACCCTTTAGTACGGGCAAGTAGTTTCTTATGTCGATGGCGACGAATAACACCTGTTTTTGCTCTTGGCATATATTTTCCCCCAGAGGGGATTCCTTTTAATTTATCTTAATCCAAGCATATGCTTGATTCGACGTGCCCATTTTCCCACCACTTCAATTGGTTTGCGGCTGGCACGAATTGCTCTTTTATTTTTTTTGCGACGAAGATGGCGCATATTTTGAGCACGGCGAAGCACTTTCCCAGTTCCGGTAACCTTAAAACGTTTCGCTGTACCCTTCCGTGTTTTTTGTTTGTACTTCTGCATATTTCCTCACTCTAATCTAACACATCACTTTTGTTTCTTGATTGGCATCAGTTGTGCCAGTAACTTTTTCCCCAACATCTTTGGGTGGATCTCAATTGTGGCAATCTCAGCAGTTTCGGCAAACACACGATCGAAGTGTTCACGACCAAACTCCTGTTTGGTAATCGCTCGGCCCTTGAACTCAAGAGTTAAGCGGACTTTATCTCCTTTTTTTAAGAACTCAGTGACTTTTTTCAACCGAGTTTGGAAGTCCCCTTCTCCAATAAATGGAGTAAATCTGACTTCTTTGATATCTTGGGCTTTTGATTTCTTACGCCCTTCAGCCATTTTTTGCTGAAGTTGATATCGGTGTTTAGCAATATTAATAATCTTGGCGATTGGTGGTTTAGCACTTTCTGTCACCAATACTAAGTCTTTCCCTTGCTCTCTTGCCTGTTCCATTGCTGACTGAGTGGACATGACCCCAATCATTTCACCACGTTCGGTCAGGACGCGCAGTTCTGGGACACGGATCATCTGGTTTGCGGTAATCCTAAACTGCTGTTGGGGCCGTTGAAACGGTTTTTTTCTAATCATGAAATCGTTTTTTTAGTATGTCCTCTTTTCGGTTACTCATCTAACGATCTCGTATTATGCCATGGAACCTGCGTTCCCTCAAGATTGGAAAAAGGGGGTGTGGAAAGGAGACGACCCTTGTCTGGAGAGCTTCATTTTTGTAGTATTAAACTACTTAAAACTCTGAGGGGGATCCCCTTCGGGGATGACGTGAACGAAAGGAACGAATGCCTGCCAGCAAGATGAAAAGACCAGCTGCTTCACCCAAAGCACCTGCTCGTAGAAGTATTCACCGATCTGCAAAAGCTCCAGCTCTAATGGTCAAGAACGCTGGTAAAGCAAATGTCTGGACCAAACAGTACTTTGGCAGAGAGCAAGATCAGTTCTTCCGTTCTCATCCGAGGTCAAAAATTCTACTGGCTGTTTTCGTAGGAGTGGTAGCCTTGTTTCTTTATCTCATCTGGATGAACAAGACTGAGCTGTTTCCCCA
>CAZKNL010000021.1:10107-11587 GCA_964554155.1 uncultured Pseudomonadales bacterium
TTTAAGACAAAAGTATCCACTTTATACTCATTCACTCCAACAAACTCACCCTCCCCATTTTTGACTTTCAAGTAAGGTGCACATGCTGGACAGCAGTCTCCTTGACTGCATTTGAAGCGCTCTAGTTTACGGGCCAGCTTCACCTGTTTGGCTAACTCAAGAATTCGTTGGTGTGACTCTGCTAAATCTGGAAGAGGTTGTTCAACACATTCATCAGCTTTTTGCAGATACCAGTAATAGCAATGAACCGCTTCCCGTTTCTGACAGTTTGCCACCAGCAAACGGTAGATGGGCAGTTGAAATGAGTCTGCTTTTTCTTCGTTTTTGCCAGTTTTAAAGTCAATGATGTTCACTTGATTCTTATCTGGGAGATACTCCAGCCAATCAATTTTGCCACACAAAATGATTTGATCTTCTTCAGATAACCAAAAGTGAGGCAAATCCATATTAATCTTGACTGCCAAGTTGCGCAGTGGTCCTGGATGGTGTTCTACTCGTTTAATCATTTCTTCGCCCCGTTGGCGATAACGATTTTCTTCTTCAATGCTGGAAAAGCCACCTTTTTTACCAGCCACTTTTTCCCAGGCCAAAGAAAAGCGAACCAATAAAGGTTCTGCAAAACGCTTTTCACTCGGCAGAGTGGAAAGAGACTCAATCACTTCATGAACTGCTTGGCCTAACGCCAGAGCGGGGGTCATCACTGTCATTTTGTGACCAGTTTCTGGTCGCTTGTAGACATTGCGTAAGTAGTAGAGTTGTGGGCAATTCAAGAAGTCAGACAAAGAAGAGTGGGACACCCAGATTGCAGAGTATTTATCAGCCATAATGGTAACAATTTATAACGCTTTGCTTTGAATTTCCTCTTTCAGTTTCTTGACTAAATCGGGAACAGATTGTGTGCCTAAATCTTGATTTCCGCGATGGCGAACACTGACCACCTTTTCTTCAACTTCCCTCTTTCCGAGGATCAACATGTACGGCACTTTTTCTTTTTCCGCGCGGCGGATTTTCTTCTGCATACTCTCGGCTTCACTCCAGTTTTCGACGCGGATATCTGCTGACTTGAGTTGGTTAAAGACTTGATTAGCGTAGGACTGTTGGTCCTCAGAAATGGGAATGACCACTGCCTGCACCGGAGCCAGCCAGAGTGGGAACGCTCCCCCAAACTTCTCGATTAAAAACGCCATAATCCGCTCAATGGCTCCGATTGAAGAACGGTGGATTACCATTGGTTCCTCTTCTTTGCCTTCCTCGTTAATATATTTCAGTTCAAAACGCTTTGGCATCACAAAGTCATACTGGACGGTGAAAGTTGTCTCTTCTTTGCCGTGGACATTCTTCATTTGGACATCGATCTTTGGTCCGTAGAAAGCTGCTTCATCTTCCGCTTCTTGGAATATTGAACCACGCTCTTGTAGAACCTTGCGTAGAACATTTTCCGCAAAATCCCACGACGCATCATCTTTATAGTATTTTTTCT
>CAZKNL010000021.1:11687-14862 GCA_964554155.1 uncultured Pseudomonadales bacterium
AAGGCTAAATCTGGTGTGTTGACATGCAGATATCCACGGCGCAGTTCCTCGTCAACCACAAAACGTTCAAGCTCGCGGCGAATCGTTGCGCCCTTGGGTGTCCAGAGCGGGAGGCCTTTGCCCACTAAATCAGAAAAAGTGAAAAGTCCCAGTTCGGCTCCGAGCTTGCGATGATCATTTTGTTTAGCACGCTCTAACATGGCTAGGTGTTCATCCAACTCTGTTGGAGTTGGGAAGGCAGTTCCATAGATCCGAGTCAGCATTTTATTTTTCTCGTCACCATGCCAGTACGCCCCAGCCACAGACAGCAACTTGAAAGCTTTGACTGCGCCAGTTGAAGCCGCATGTGGGCCAGCGCACAGGTCGACCATCGAGTCTTTGCCCCCTGGCTCACCGGTCCAGTAGATAGTGACTTTTTCGCCGCGCTGTTCGATTTGATCAACCCACTCCAGTTTGTATGGATTATTTGCGAAAAGTTTGCGCGCTTCGGCAGCTGAAATTTCTTGACGAATTAAAGGCAGATTTTTCTTAACCAGCTCCTTCATTCGTTTCTCAATTTTGGGAAAGTCAGCTTCGGAAATAATCACTTTTTTGTCAGGAGATGGGGTGTTGTCGAAGTCAAAGTAAAAACCATCTTCAGTCGCCGGACCCATAGCCAATAAAATATCAGGGTAAAGTTCTTTGACTGCTTGATGCAAAACGTGTTCAGCAGTGTGTCGTAAAGCCCAGAGTTGTTGCTGTTCAGCGGACTTGTGGCTCAACGCCTGATCGAGCTTTTGTGACATACGTTCCTTTCTGCATCTACGCAGATGGGGATATTGTACTGGAAGATTTCTCAAATCGGTACTTGAGGACTCGTAGCTGCTGATTCAAGAATCGTTTGTTACAATACTGAGTCTGAACACTAATGACCGCGTAGCTCAGTTGGTTAGAGCGCCACATTGACATTGTGGAGGCCAGGGGTTCGAGTCCCTTCGCGGTCACTAAGTTTGGAAGTAAAACTGACTCTATTTTACTCATTCTCTTTTCCCCTCTTTTTCTTTTTGTTCCCTTCCTGCTAGTCATTAAATCAAGGTATAATAAGTGGTCAACATGCTTTCTGGTTTTTATTTATTTGAGCAATACGAATTGCTTTCAATTACTCTGATCAACTCTTGCCAATCGCTCAGCAAATTTACGGATAGATGCGGAAATGGTAGATGGCTCAATGGAAGAACTGCTGTGAGTAGTAGTCCGCAAGATCACAGATCGAGCTTCAACTTTCTCGTCCGGTCCCAAAAACTCAGCAATCTCTCTAGCTTTAATGAGTACGTCATATTCTGGAATTAAGAAGGAAGTATCTACACCCTTGATGTACCAAGCTTTTAGTTCATGATATGGGTGACCAGTGAAGTAACTCTTCAAGAGTTGTACTGCACCTAAGGCTGCTTGAATGTAGACAAACAAGGAGGTTCTGTCCTGCCCTTCTTTTTCAACTCCGTCAGTTGCAGAATGAGTGTGTCGTGTAGGTTGAGGTCCTTCCAGTTTTCCATCATACGTCTGTTGCACATACGTACTTAACAACTTCCCTCGGCGCTGCAGACAAAGTATGACTTGATCTTTCCTTCCAGACTCTGTCTCTGCATACGAAGATAATAGGTCATCTATTTCTTGGAGTTCCCTTTTTTGTACTGGTGATAGTAACCTGAAGCGTCTCTCCAAAACTATTAGGTCTGGCTGAGCGTATATTTGGTCTAATGTAGTCGCGTGGGGGTATTCGCCGTGCTCACCCAGTTGTGATTCAGCAAAAAAAAGTTTGGTCATCACTGTAGCCTGCGTCTCGGGGGTTAGAAAGTGTAAGGTATCTGGATTACTACCGAAAGCTCTCAATGGCAGAAAGTGAATTGTTTCTAGTCCATAAATATGTCCTGAGTCTTCACTCGAAGCAAGTAGAATTCCTTGCAGTCTTCGCAGCATAGTCAGTGTTTGCAACATGTCTTTGCCAAACCCTGCCGGAGACATCAGAGTGATGTGAACTTTGTTGATGTCTGTACCAGCTCGCCAGATATCTGGACGCAACTTTTTGACAAGCTCCAATATATGAGTCATCTCGACCGCACCAAAAGAGTGGCCATAGAGATAGACATGTCTGCCTTCACCAATGGCTTGGACAACTTGTCTGGCAAGTAAAATAAAACGATCCTTTTCTGGATGAGTGAGTAGGTCTGGAGAAATCAGCGAATTTTTACCAACGAACTGTGCTCCTGGGTAGAGTTCTGCAATGGTAGTCTGGACATCCGCATAGATTGGCTTCATGCCTTTATCAGTGCCCATCATGCCAGGGAGATAAATGTGGAGGGAGTCTTGGGTATGTTCGGGGTTTGGAGGAGTAGGCTCTTGGGAGTAAGGGAATGACTCTGTCATACGGTTCAGATTTTTTGGGAGACGATTACCACTCCCGAGTTGTTGCAGTCATCATTTACCCACCCGCTCTTGCCAAGTGCCGTTCATGGTGCATAGTGTCCCAGACATTTTTAGTTTGGGAGTAGCCTTTGGCCTTGAAGTTGAGGCCAGGTTTTTTACTTTTCTTGCTTTGCAACGTGGTCGCCCAAGTTCGGGCACTGTGAATCCTTTTGCGGAGCAACATAATGAACTCGCGCAGTTTTTGGAAAAATGACAGATAATACTTGCCTTCTTGTCCAGGCTGAACGACATCACTCATTAAGGTGAGGTCAACATCTTTTTGGAATGACAGCACTTCTTGGGCAAGCAGCCGGAGTTCATAGCGAATTTTATTGATCTCTTCTTTAGTTTGTTGCTCACGCGCACTAAAAACATCTTTTTGATCAACAGGATTAATTCTGCGGTGGAGTTCTTGACGTAATCGTTCCTTACGCTGTTGTTCAATCAGTTGTTTTTGCTGTTCTTCAAAGTTGAATGGTTGCCCAGTTTGAGTATCTTGGGAAGGAATAGCATCAGTAGACTGTTGAGTAACCTGATCAGTGCTTGCGGTTCCCCCTCGGGCTTCCGCAAGAGCTCGAGCAAAAGGATTAACTCCTGGTACTTGTGGGCGAACAGTTGATGAAGAACTGATCATACTCATATTTACCTACACAAAAATGACCTACTACAGCGAGCACGCATATTATAGGCTTAATCTCTCGAGATGTCAATCTGCCTGAAGTATAGCGCACTT
>CAZKNL010000022.1:0-13728 GCA_964554155.1 uncultured Pseudomonadales bacterium
TCTTTCGCCAGTTGTTCAAGTCGTTGTTTGACTACTTCCACTTTTTCAGGCAACACCGCAAAACCAGCTGCCATCGGATGCCCACCAACTTCTAATAAATCATCTCGCACTAACCTGATAAACTCTGTAATATTCACGCCGGGAACAGATCGTGCCGATGCTTTGGCCACTTTGTCATTGATTGAAATTGCGATAGCCGGTTTATAGAACTGCTCCATTAACTTTCCTGCTAATAACCCAATTACTCCTTCGTGATACTGAGTTGAGGCCACAATAATAATATGTTCGTTTTCCCATTTGGCAGCCTGCTCCAACGCATGTGC
The DNA here is from genome assembly GCA_964554155.1 of uncultured Pseudomonadales bacterium. GTDB lineage: Bacteria > Patescibacteriota > Microgenomatia > UBA1400 > PJMF01 > UBA924. The sequence continues at coordinate 324 of CAZKNL010000022.1, forward strand.
AATCATCTCCACCGTTAAATCTTGTCTAGCAGTATTAGTAGTATTTAACTCATTGACTAACTCATTTGCTCGATCCCAGCTAGTCGTACAGACTAACCGCAGCGCATCAAGACTATGTTTTAACCTACCCATCGCATTAATCCGCGGAGCTAGCACATAGTTTAACGTATCAGTGCTAATCTCTTGAGGATCGACATTGGCTTTAACCATCAACAGCTGCAAACCAATTCGCGCTGTATTTTTCAACGCAGTCATTCCATGCACAACCAAGGAACGATTTACTCCTAAAAGCGGGACTTGATCTGCAACTGTTGCTAATCCCACTAAATCTAGACTTTTTTCGGCAGCTTTTTGCGACAGCGCCCGTCCTAAAAACCAAGACACTCCTGCTCCACAAATTTTATTACTATGAATAATGATGTCTGCCGGGGGGAGCTGAGGAACTTCTTTGCCACTTCTATCATCTTTTCCGTCTTTTCCTTTAATCATCTCTCGTTCCGGCTGGTGATGATCAGTCAAAATGGTGTTAATTCCTAGACGTTTTAGCTCTGCAAAAGCTTGATGTGAGACGATTCCATTATCAACTGTAATCAACAATTGCGGTTGATGCTCAGCTAAGACAGCTGCTAATGATCTCAGTGTCAAGCCATAACCATGTTTCTCCCGATGTGGCAAAAATGGCTTGGCAATCACTCCAATATCTCGCAAGGCTTCCCACAAAATGGCGGTGGCGCAAACGCCATCGACATCATAGTCGCCAAAAATGACTACTTCTTCTTGACGTTCTTTGGCTAATTTGATCCGGGCCAAAGCAGCTGCAATCGCTTCTTCCGCAATTCCAGCATCTTCTAAAGAGACTTTGAGCGGACCTGTCGGATCAAGAAACTCTTTGCGTTCTTTTGCAGACTTTATCCCCCGATGCTTAAGCAAAATTCTCTGGAGTTCTTCACCATCTTGAGGAGGAGTTGAAGTTGTGTACTGCCACTTGATCATAACTCACGGTACAATACCATGATCATATGCAACTTGCACTGCCATTTGAGCCATTACTGATTCTTTTTCAGTTGCAAAAAGCTGGCTATGAAGCCTATATTGTCGGTGGCGCGGTCAGAGATGTATTGAGTGGACAGTTGACTGAGCAGACTGACTTTGACTTTACTACCAATGCCACTCCTGAACAAATTCAGACAGTTTTGGTGGAAAGTTTTTACGAAAACACTTTTGGAACTGTCAGTCTTATTAAAGAACATCTCTGGCAGATGGTTGGTTTGACACTCCCTGAGTTCACCGAACCTGCTCTTACCAAAACAGCAGAGGCAACCATTGATCTTGTCCAAGCAACAAAGATTCATTCCTCTCTACAAAAAAAAGCAGTTGCAGCAAGCAACTCCCAACAACAACAACAGACCCAACAATCTTGGCAAAACTACGAGATCACCACTTATCGTGCGGAGGGCCGGTACACTGATCATCGTCGCCCTGATGAAGTCTCTTGGGGAAAAGATATTCGTGATGATCTCAGTCGTCGTGACTTTACGATCAACGCCATGGCGATTCAAGTTCAGTCACAGTTTTTAGAAGAAATTTTTTCAACACCACTCACCCTTGGACAAGCAACCACACTAATCATAGTCGCAGCAGAAAACTACACCTTGATTGATCCCTATGATGGTCAAAAAGATCTGGCAGAACATCTGTTACGGCCAGTCGGTGATCCAGCAACTCGTTTTGAAGAAGATGCATTACGGATGTTAAGAGCGATTCGTTTCTCAGTGCAGTTGAACTTCAAAATGACTGATGAAACATTTGCCGCAATTGCTGGATTGGCAGAAAGTATTCGTTATGTTAGTTGGGAACGGATTCGCGATGAGTTCTTGAAAATGCTGGAGAGCAACCAGCCTGCTGAAGCGATTGAGTTGTTGGAAGAAACAGGCTTACTTCACCACTTAATTCCTGAACTGCGGGAAGGTCGTGGGATTGAACAAGGGGGTCATCATACCACTGATGTCTGGAGACACAGTCTCGATGCACTGGCAAGCTGTCCATCTGTTGATCCAATTGTCCGATTTGCCACTCTACTTCATGATGTCGGGAAACCGCGGACACTTCAGTACGCTGACGAAGATCCCACTTTCTATAATCACGAAATCATCGGTGCCAAAATAGCTCGGTATATTGGAGAACGTTTCCGATTATCTAAACGAGACATTCAGCGTATCTACACACTGGTTCGTCATCACATGTTCCATTACCAACCACAAAATACTGATGCCTCAATTCGTCGTTTTATGCGCAAAGTTGGTCTAGAGAATATCAATGATATTCTTGATCTTCGTGAAGGTGATCGTTTAGGCAGCGGCGCCCGCAAAACCAGCTGGCGACTAGAAGAAATGAAACAGCGGATGATTGAGCAGCTGCACCAACCGTTTGATGTAACCGATCTCACTATTGATGGCACCGATATTATGGAAGCGTTACAAATAAAACCAGGACCTGTGATTGGCAAGCTATTACATCTTTTGTTTGAAGAAGTTCTGGAAGATCCGCAAAAAAATAATCGGGAATATTTACTCAATCGTGCGAAAGTTCTTTCGCCAACGCTTTAAAAAACTCAACCATGCTCTCTTTATCTAAGACTTCTTTTTTCGTTCCCACTCATCCCACTCCACCACTAATGGTGCAGCCGTGAACGTTGAGGAGTAGGTGCCAGTCACTGCCCCAACGAGCAGAGCCACTCCGAACCAGCGAATAGTATCGCCACCTAAAAGTACTAATGCTAACAACATAATAATAATGGTCATGGAGTTATTAATTGATCGTCCCAGTGTTTCTAAAATTGAGGCGTCAACCACAGTTTGAAAATCCTTCTGTGGGTGTTTTCGTTTGTTTTCGCGAATTCGATCAAACACCACAATCGTATCGTGGACAGAAAATGACAAAGTCGTTAACAAGGCCGTTACAAACAGAACATCAACTTCCGCCCCCAAAAACTTGCCAAACAGACTAAACGTCCCTAACAAGACAATCGTGTCATGAAACATGGCTAATATTGCAGACACTCCATACTTCAAACTGTGGAACTGTTTCCACACGTACAAAGTAATTCCAATCGAGACAATCACTACTGCAACTAGAGTTTTTTGAAACAATTCTTTCCCTAAAATCGGTCCAACTGTTTCAAAACGGAGTTCTTTGAGTGTCACAAATTGAGGAGCGAGTTGAGTAATCACCTTTTCTTTTTGTTGATTGGTGATTGTTTTGGCTCGCAAAATAAATTGATTATTCCCAGAAGTCTGGACTGAGATGATTTCTGGTTCTGGACCAACAACTTGTTGAAGAGATTGTGGGTTCAAAATAACTGGAGAGTCTTTTTGTTGATACTGCAGTTCAAGTAACGTGCCCCCAGTAAAATCAATCGACGGACGAAAACCATACAGCGCAATTGAAATAACCCCCGGGATAATCACTAACGCCGAGACCAAAAAGAACAGTCGCCGATATCGCATAAAACTAAAATTCTTCATTGCGACTCTCCTTTCAAGAACAAACGCATTAATGTCCGCGTCACAATTAACCCAGTAAATAAACTCGTGACTACCCCAATCAGTAAAGTAATCCCAAATCCACGAACTAGTCCACTTGTATTCAAGAACGAGAAGTCGAGCGGATTGATTAAGACTAAAGCAGTAAAGATGGTTGCTACATTGGCATCTTTAATACTATCCCAAGCTCTGCCAAACCCCAGTTCCATAGCTCGTTCAAATGGCTGTCCCATTCGCAACTCTTCTTTCATCCGCTCAAAAATTAAGATGTTTGAGTCAACCGCCATGCCAATGGTTAAAATTAAGCCAGCAATTCCTGGCAGCGTTAACGTCACTCCAATTAATTTATACAAGGCAATCGTAAACACCGCATAAATCACTAAAGAGATGCTCGATAGCACACCTTTCCACCCATAGTACAGAATCATGAAAGAGATCACACACAATAATCCAATCACCCCGGCCTGGACACTTTTTTGAACAGCTGCTTGGCCTAAACTGGCACCAATACTGCGTTGTTCAATCACTTCAATTGGAATGGGTAATGCCCCTGCATTCAGTTGGATATTCAACTGTTTGGCATCATCTAAGGTGAAGTTGCCAGTAATGATGGCATGTCCATCTAAGATTGGGGTATTAATTCGTGGGAGAGAAATCGGAAATCCATCTAAGAAAATTGCCAAGACTTCCCCAGTGTGGTTCTTAGTAATATCCGCAAAAAGCTCAGTGCCTTTACTGTCAAACTCCATTGCGACCACAGGTTCACCAGTTTTTTGGTCATACTGGATGGTTGATCGTTTGAGTTGCTTGCCAGTCAGACCAGTTTCTTTAAACTGACCAAAGAAAGCCGCGGCTGATTGCGTTGCTTCGGCCGAAGGAGAAGCCGCTTGGAGTCGGAAGTCCAGTTGTGCAGTCGTCCCAATTAACTGCAACGCTTGGGTCGCATCACTCACACCAGCTAACTCAACAATAATTCTGTCTTGATTTCCCGAATGAGCAGTTTGGACCACTGGCTCTGACACACCAAACAAATCTACCCGGCGTTGAATCACTTCTTTGGCTGCTGATAAGGCAGCGGGACGATCAGGCTGATCAATCTTACTGGTATCTGCTTTTAAGACCACTTGCATCCCACCTTGAATATCTAGACCCTGTTTGAGTTCAAAGTCTTTTTTGACCTGGTGACCAAAAAAATTGAGATTTAAAATAGGTCGATGCAGGGTAAATGCCACTTTACGCCCAGCAGCAGCAAAATGAATCGGCAACTCACGCGGTAAAGCAATCAGAGTCGCCACAACTGAAAAAAAGACAATCAATAGAAAGATGCGGAGTGGTCTTGACTGCATGACTATCCAAGACCTACTGGTTTACGTTCTACCAGCTCTTCCTCATTACCAATCACCATTACTCGCGTCCCATAGAGCACTTCCATTAAAAATGGATCTCGGCGTTGTTTACGGAACTCGAACTCATCTTCAGGTAAAACCGTGTAGTTAATTTCCCGGCCAAGTTTTTCTTGTTCTTCTTTAATAAGCGCTTCCAATTCTGGCAAGACCACTTCACCAACAATCAAGATGTCAACGTCTGATCTCTTTGATTGATCAACATTGACAAACTTCCCAGAGAACATGATGAACTTAATAGTCCCAAGTTTCTTCTTTAACTTCGCCAACTTCTGACCAAGACCGGTGCTCTTCTTGACCATTCGGAGCAGTTCAGGGAAAAAAGTATAGTTTTTGTTTAAGTAATAGTAAAGACGATTACCACGTTCTTCATTTTTGAGAATGCCAGCCTCAACCATTCGATCCAGTTCACGTCGGACAGCATTAATTTCTTCGTGAATTTGGCGGGTAATTTCCCGAACGAAAAACATCTCGTTCGGTTGGCTGAAAAACAGCTCCATCACCCCGACTCTCACTCGAGAAATCATGAAATCTTGTAGTGCATCCATACGCGCATCCTTGGCTAACAGGAGTATACACTATTACTGATACGACACAGTCGTCTTTGGAGCCACCACTGAGATCCAGGTCAGTCCACGCACCAAAGGAATGTCTTTGCCTTTTGAGTCAATAAACATCAACTGGCCTTGGCGATCTTTTTTGGTCCACTTTCCCTTAATCAACTCTCCATTCTGGAAAATCCACACATCACCAGTTCCAGTGGTTTTGTATAACAGATGTTTTTTATCGTCAATTGGACCCTTCTCTTCACTAAATAAGACAATCGCGTTCTTGACCATAATTTGTTGGTTAGTATTTAAGTCAACGTGAGGCTCGCCAGCCAAGAAGCGTTTATAGGAATTGCTGGCTTTGTCATACTGATACTTGACTGCGTAGCTATCAAAGCCATCCCAGAACTCAAAGGAAATAGTTGGAGCAGTTGGAGAACCAGCTGGAGCATCATCCCCAACTGTCCATGGGTTATACCCATCTTTCCAATCAACTCCACCAACAGTCTTTTTGCCAACTTTTCTTTCAGGAGAAAGGTTGGTCCAGCCACGTTTCGCCCCAACTGCCCATAACTTCTCAGTTGAGGACACCATGGTGTGCTCTGTTGCTAAGTCTTTCCCGGGCACTCGATTGTAGTCACGGACAAAAGTAGGATAGCCAATCGAGAATTGGTTCATGTCGTTTTGACCATTCCAGCCGTAATCAGACAGTTGACCTAATGCATCGGCTGGCCCAGGAGTATTTGCACCACCGACATGGACATAGAGTGGCAAGTTAAACCCTGATGCCCAATCAAGAAAGTAAGTCCGGGCAGAACGAACTGGCGCAACTGTTGTATCCTCAGCTTGAGCATCACAATAAAACAGTCCCATAAAACGAGTCACCCCACCTTCCGCCATTGCTTCAAAGACAACATCAGCTTTAGAAAGACCGGATTGAGGACGGGCATCAGGACTATTTTCAATCATCACGGCTAATGGACGCCGTTTCTCCCAGGCAGCTTTTTCAGTGGCAGTATAGAGCTTGCCATTGAGCGGACACGCTTGATCTTTGGGTTCTTTAGGATCGATGGTAAGGAGTTTCTTGGTGGTATCTTCTTCTTCGGTAGCAGTTATTTGGGTTTGAGCAGTTTTTTCTCCAGGAACTGCAACTGTTTTACCCTTCATCACCTGTGAAGCGATGGCATAGCTCACTCCAGTTGAAACTACATAAAAGAGAAGTAAAACTAATAACTTTTGTTTTGTCATAGCCTTCCTTTATACCTTAATTCCGATTCGTATTCCAATCAGCACTGCCAAAATTACACCAGTGATAATACCTGTTTTTACTAAATCTCGGTAGATGAAACGGACATCGTAAGCAAAAAGGTCAGTAATTGAGTACGTATGAGTATTTGTAGGAAATGGTTTGAGTGGTTTGGAACTATTTGCCGGAGCAATTTTTATTAATTGAGAATTATCTCTCCTATTGTTGGATTGATATGAATAACTGAGTTGTTGTTGACGATGATATTGAGCTCGAGCTTTATCAGCTTTAGTTCGCTGTTGACCAGCCATAGTTACCCCCGATGAAAAATAAGGTCGAAGACATCTCTTGCAAAGACATAGACCATCAACGAGCCAAGTATAATCAATCCCGCGTAGTTCACATAGCCCTCAACTTTATTGACTCGCTTTCGACCAAGCACATATTCTAACAGGATTAAAAAGACCCGCCCACCATCAAGAGCAGGAATTGGCAAGATATTAAAAATCGCTAAGTTGATTGAGATGATTCCGGCAAAATTCAGCAGGATCCATGGACCCTGTTCAAAAATGCCTGCTTTTCGACTTTCAACAAAAATTTTGACTGGGCTGCCTACTTCTTGAGGAAAAACCCCACGGATCAAACCCTGCCCCATTTTTTCTAAAGTAGAAAGAATCATTTGTGATAAATAATAGGTCTGCTGGATACCAGTCCAAGTTCCCCGGACAGGCATTTCGTACCAAGGATAGTACTTCTGAGTCACTACTGGTAAAAAGCGGACACCAATCTCACCTTTCGAAGGGTCTGCTGCTTTTGGCCGAACGGTTACAGTGAATCGTTGTTCACCAGGCTCACAATGGAGTTCTAGTTCTTTACATGGACCAGTAGTGATGAGCGTGATTTGTTGGTTAGGACGAGCAGTGATCACATCAATCACCTGACGAGGATTCTTGGTTTGAATAATTTGTTGAGGTGAAACTTCAATCGCAATAATATCTACCAAAGTTGGTAACTTGGTTGCTGCAGCTGGCGAACCAGCCACTACTTCACCAACTCGAGGATTTTCTGCCAACTCTGGGATACCAGTAATCGAAAAGAAAATACAAAATGCCAAGATCCCAAACAAGAAGTTGGTGACTGCACCGGCAATCGTAATCAGTAATCGTGCTGCTTTGCTTTTGGTGTAGAACGGACCTTCAACTGCATTTGGATGGGCACGTTTAGTTTGGATAGACTCAATCTCCCGCGAAGGCACTTCTTCAAAAGCGATCATTTCGGCTTCGCCACCCTCTTCTCCTTCCATCTTGACGAAGCCACCAAAGGGAATCCAGTTGAGCGAAAAAATAGTTTTGCCATGCTTGAAAAGCTTGAGTGCTTGAGGGGGATATCCTATTCCAAACTCTTCGACTCGCACTTTAAAAAAACGCGCAGTCAGGTAATGTCCGAGTTCATGAATAATCACCAAAAAGGACAGAATCACAATGAAGATCAGAATATCGATGAGGATCATCTTAAACCGTCATCAGTTCTTTGGCTTTTTCTAGTTCTAAAGTATCAATCTTGGTCATGTATTCTTTGGTCTTCTTTTCGAGAGTATCGAGTTCTAGGGCAATCGTGTCTTCACTGACACCACCTTGTTCTTTTTGTTGTTCAATTTCTTTTTTTGTTTCGGCGCGCACATTACGCATCATCACTCGACCCGACTCAATTTTTTGATTCAGGAGCTTAACTAATTCTTTGCGACGTTCTTCGGTGAGTTGAGGAACCACAATTCTAATCACAGTTCCATCTACTATTGGATGCAGGTTAATCCCCGAAATCGAAACAGCTCGTTCAATTGCTGACAGTAAAGATTTATCCCACGGGGATACTACTAACAGACCAGGATCTGGCACAGAGATATTGGCAACTTCATTCACCTTCATCTTGGTCCCGTACGCTTCCACGCTGACTACATCAAGGAGTTGAACAGAAGCCCGACCAGTTCGTAACGAAGCAATCTCGTTTCTAATCGAATCAAGGGCTTTGTCTGCCCGCTGAGTAAAGAGAGAAAATTGATATGGCATATGTAATGATTCTACTAAGCAGACCAGCTCTCCGCCAGTGTTACAATCTTTATTATGCACTTTGGTACCTTTTTACGAAGCTTTTTCAACTCTTTGACCAATCCGAAGTACTATATTGATGTATTGAATGTGCGATTGTGGTTTTCAATTCGATTTGTAGTATTGGGATATTTGTTTTTAACAGTGGTAGCCACTTTTCTTTTTACAGTGATTGATATTCCTAAGTTACAGCCCAGTCTGGACTCTTTTTTGGAAGCTGCTGTGCGTGACTTTCCTGAAGAACAAAACTTTAAATGGAACGGTCTGCGTCTCAGTTCAAATCAAACAAGCACCTATGCCCTAGCATTTCCCAAGCTACCGGATGCGACTGACACACCTCCGTATTTACTGCAAGTCAATCCAGAAGTTCATACTTCTGGAGAAATTAGTGGGCAAAGTAAAGGGGGGAGTTTATTCTTTGCTGGTCAAAATCAACTCTACGTCAGTCAGCCGAGCAGTGGCTGGTCAAACCTCCCTCTGACACAGCTGTTGACTACAGACACGTTTACGATTGATAAGGCCAGTTTGGTTAACTCATTACCCAAGCTGCATCAGTCATTGCAGCAATTCGTCAAGTTTTTGCCCGTGGCCTTTGCGGTCTTTTTTCTATGTATTTCTTTTCCGTTTCAAGTTGTCAATGTCTTACTCGATACGATCTTTATCTATCTGATTGTGAAAATGTTTGGGTTACCACTGAATCTCAAAAAAGTGGTCCAAATCAGTCTGCACATTACAGTGATTGCTGAGTTAGTCAACATCTTGACAGCAAACTTTGCTGGGACTTTGCCAATGTTCACAATTGCATTTTGGGGATACACAATAATTGTTTATTGGCAACTTCGCCACATTAAAGCCTTTCCTACCGACGAGGTGGCGCATCAAGAAAAAGGTTGAAGTTTACCGGCGGAAATGGTGCGTTCAGTTCAACAGGGTCAGCAGCCCGAAGATTAGTTTCAACTTCATCTAATCGTTTCGCCAGTCCAGTTTCCTGTTCAGGAGCACTCGAAGCAGTTGGTGGGGGTGTGATCTTTGGTTGGGAGTTTGACTCAGGCGCTACCACAATTAAGACTGCCAACCCCATAAAAAGTGCGCTCACTAAAACAGTCCCGATCACAATCAATTGACGTTGTCTTTTTTTCTTCTTCAGATCTTTTTCTGTTTGTTGCGGATCAACTTCCACCGGAATCGCAGGAAGGGTTTGCTCGAGCAGCTCTTGATCAAAAAAGTTGGTTTGGTTCGAGAGGACGTCTGTTTCTGTCATGGTTTACTGACCTCACGTAAAAAGGTTAAGTTCTTGAATAAATCTGCATAGATTTGGTTGAGAGAACTGACAGTATTCCCGTATGTGCCAGAATCAAAATTGATCGCCCTGCCCAGCCGATCAGGTTGAAAGCTTTGCCGAACTGCTTGGAGTTGGTCACGAGTGTTGTCTAAGTTCTGGTTAATTTCGTCCATTGCCCGTCGTTTTTCACCGAGCTTCAGACCGTTTTGTTCACGTTGTTCGAGATCACTTTCAACTTCACTTTTTACTGCAACCATTTTGTCATAGACGCTTTGTAGGCGACCATAAGAAATATAAGAAAGTGATTTATAAGTAGTGTTGGTGATTTGGTTACTGAATGACTGAAAGTCAGTGACGGCACTCGCAATATGTTGTCTGTCTGCGGCTTGTTCCACTAATTCTTGGTGAGTCTTACAACGACTGAGTGTATCGTCCAGTTGTTGGAGCAAAGCAGTTTTGTCTGCCACATCTATACCTGAAGTTTCTTCAACCATCATTTTTAAAATCTGCACGTACGTTTGCAAGACCGTGATGCGGGAGAGCATCACTTTACGAGTTGCTTGGACAGTAACTTCCAAGGCAGCCAAGGTTTTGACTTGGTTGTACTGTTCTTTGGCAATGGTGAACTCTCGCTCGTCAGTCCGATAAATACTTAACTCTGTCTTATATTGTTCGCGAAGCAGTGGCAGCTGCGCGTTTTCTGGAGAATCAATGATTGTGGGTGCAGATTGAGCAGAAATAACTGATGCTACACAAAACTGTAAGGTTGCACAGAGCAGTATTACTATCACAACTTTATGAGCTATTTTCGCTCTCTTTAAGAAACTCTGCATAAATCCCATTCAGTATACCAACTAGAGATGGTTTCAAATAGTCAACATTACCAATACAAATCCACCAAATAAGGCAACCGCAGCATATTCAAGTGCCACTCGTTTGTTGAGGGTGTCAGTTTTGACATGGGAGATGATTCCCCAGACAAAATAAAAGACAGTCACCCCAGCAATGGCAAGTCTCTGTAAATTACGATTCGGCCAAACACCCAGAAACGCCATCACAAAAACACTCAAACCCAGAATCAGAGTCAGATATGCGAGCCTGTGTTTGTCGACTTCTTTAAGCATTTTTTGTGATTAGCCAATCACTCCTGATCTAAAGAAAACTACTAAAAATCCAATGAACAAGAAAAAGGCAATGTGAGCCGCATTTCGGCCAACCATTCGCACCGTTTTGAGGTGATGCATAATCACCATGTCATAGACTAAAGTACTGACCACCATAAACAGAATTGCTAAGAAAAAGGCTTTGGTCAGTTGGAGTGGTGAGAAAAGTGGTGGGGTTTTGAAGTTGCTGACACGGAAAGACGCACTGGATAAAACATTCGGTACAGCAGCTTGAACTTGGGTTGGTAATCGTTCAGCAAATGAGAGCACATCCAGATTGAAGTCTGCTTGACCTGCTCCTTGACGAGCTTGTTTGGTTGTCGGCCCTGGAGATGTTGCAGCTTCTGGTAAAACTTGAGCAACCCCTTCCATCGGTGTGCCAAAAAACTGGACAACCAAGGTTGTCTCTACTCCATTTAACTTCCCATTGATCACCGCAATTCCAATCTCTTGATACTTGGAATTCACAATATTGTCTTTATGCGTTGGCGAGTTCATCCATGCTTGCATCATGTCTTCAGTATCCGAAAAATCTCGCGCTAAGTTCTCCCCAGCAATGCTGTAGTCATACTTGAACTGTTTGAAAAATGCCCACGGCTGGGTGCCGTCAGGAGCAGTGTGTGACCAGTATTGGTGAGCAAACATGTGCGCTCCCTTTGCCTGGGCAGCCTCACTGAGTACTTGGCTGATTTTGAGTGGGCGCAGATGCAGCTTGTCACGTTCCTGATTGGTAGCAGTGATCACTTCAGTAGGAGTAATAGTCGAGCTAAACCCGAGAACATTACCAGCCTTGTGGCTCACCTTTGGTACAAAAGTGATAATCAAAGCAAAAACAACCGCTAAAACAGAAAAAAGAATATATGCTTCTGGATGCAAGATTCTCGGCCGATGATTATTTGACCGTTGCGGATGAAATAAATGACGTACGACTGATCTTAAAGACATGACTTTTCATTATGAGCTAAAGCGTCTGGGGAGTACAAGAGGTGGTGAAGATATTCATTGGGGGTAATTGGCAATCAGTAGTATTGGGACTATTCTATCGATAAACAGTTTTGAGAAGGTTTTTATGATTGACTCGCCAGCAGAATCTTTCACTCGTCAGGTTTCAGCAGAAGTTCCACCGAACTGGACAAAAGAGTTATCTGGAAGATTAGTCACTTTTGGGGAAGGTGAAGATCTTGCTTGGGGAGTCGAGGTGGGAATACCAGTGGAAAAAGAAGCAAAAGAATTTTTGGCTGGTTATGGGATCCAGCTTCCAGATGCAGTGACTACCGTCAGATTTCTTACTCTCGTTCCGCAAGAATCACTCCCACCCGAACAAAGAACAATACGATCTCAAAAAACGGATGCCTCTGTTCTGCAGTTATTAGTGGAAACTGGAGAAGAGTTTAAAACTTTCACTAATACTCGACCGGGTGAGCGACCATATGAATATTTAGCGCGACAGTTTATCAAAGTGCTCCCAACAGATGAGAACAAAAGACAATTCTTTGATCTAGTAAGTAGTTCTAAAGCTAGCGAAGTACTGATTGTACAAGGACACGGAGGAGGTGATCCTCAAAGTATTGGAGAGAAATATCAAGATACACCTCAGAGTAGTGAGGGTGAACAGTTACAGCGGACAGGAAATAATGTCCTTGTTGAGGAAGTTCTAGCAAAATACAACGATAACGCCCAACTCTCCGTCATTCTACTAGACTCGTGTTACACGGGAAGCCAAAAACTCCGAGCAAAAAATATTCCTGTATTTTATATCCAAGGTTCGTCAAGTATGGTGAGCTCAACAAGTGGTGCAAACATAACTCATGTGGCTCTGCCTGAGCAAGTTTGATTCTGAATTTAGAACTGAAGTGCCGAATTCTAAGGATGGTAAAATACTTTTCTGTTTAAAAATTTAAAATGCCTAGAGGTTGGGTGAGCGGCATACTTGTTTTTCAACCAAACACTCACCAAACTGGCCCCATCGTCCAGAGGCCTAGGACGCCAGGTTCTCATCCTGGTAACTCCGGTTCGAATCCGGATGGGGTCACTATACAGGCACCGTTTCAAGTAGAAAACTGATTCTCTTAACGCCAAAATACAAAACTTGAAACAAATTTTTTCTCAGCAGGCG
>CAZKNL010000023.1:0-8978 GCA_964554155.1 uncultured Pseudomonadales bacterium
TTACCTCGTCTGATAGTATTTTCTTCTGAAAGTAAAACCAGTGATGCCGCCGCATCAACAATTGAAGTAATCGAGATCGTTCGACAATTTTCTTTTGGGATACTCAATAAGTTGGCAATCAGTTGCGCATCGGTTACCGGCTGTTGCCCATAGGGTAAAAATAAGACGGTGATTTGATCTTTTGGCAGTGCTTGACTGAGTAAGGCTAATGAAAGGGCTGAGTCAATTCCACCTGATACTGCAATGACTGCACGGGTTTTATGTTGCTGTTGATAGGTCCGACGCAAAAAATCAACAATCTCAGCAACTTTCTGCTCTGGAGAATCAAGCTTGAGTGACATGTAGCTATTTATAACATGAACGGAATGCGACTTTCCAAACAGGCTCTTACACAGACTTGTGGTAAATTTTCTTCTGGGAAATGTATTGCTGAACTTCCGACAACACAAACTGGCTGATCGGTTGATCAGCCTGAGCAAGTTGACGAATATCCGTCGACGAGATGCTCACTGCTGGAGCATCTGTGATGAACTCCATCCCTTGCAAAAGCGGTTCTGGTGGGCAGTTTGTCCGAGGATAGACGAGTACCCCAAAATCACTCAAAATTTCTTGATACTTCCCCCATAAATGAAACTTTGGCAAGTTGTCTGTACCAATCAGCCAACGAAACTTATATTGAGGGTGTTTTTTTGCCATGGCTCTAAGAGTGTTAATCGCGTAGCTGGTAGCTTCCTGTTGAAGTTCCCATGTTTCAACTCGGATTTTGTCTTTCAAGTTCGGATGGGTCTGCAGTGTATGAGTGATAACTAGATTAAGCATATCTAGTCGATTCTGGTCAGAACTGACAACTTTGCCAAATGGATGATGCTTGACTGGCACATACCAAACTTGGTCGGCGTACCCATGTTCAATCAAAAAAATTGGCATGGATTGGTGGGCTACATGAGGAGGATCAAAACCCCCACCAAAAAGGGCAATCACTAGCCGAGTTGATGAGACTATCATTTTTTCGTTGGTTTTTTTGTTTTTTTCGACCGAATTTTTTTGACCGTCTTTTTTACTTTTTTGACTGTGTTTTTTTGAGTTGTTGGTTTTGTTACTGATGGAGATGTCTGTTTTTGAGCTTCTTTGCTCTCTCTCACTTGCTTACGAGCAGCGCGCTCTTCTTGCATTTTCTTCCACACTACGGTACTTATCGTATCGCCAAACTTTGGTTTCTGCCAACTGGCCCAGTCACAAGTAGGATAGCGACTACAACTATAAAAATCTCTGCCAAAACGAGTTGGTTTAACGATCACTTCACCTTGCTGACAGAGCGGACAAACTACACCTTCCACTTTCACCACGATATTTTCGGTATAGTCACAGGCTGGAAAACGACTACAACTTTTGAACTTACCAAAACGACCAGTCCGGATAACTACTTCACCATGTTCGGTTTGACCGCATTTTGGGCAGGTCTCACCAGTTTTTTCGACAGGAATTTGTTCTCGCTTGGCAGTTTCTATGACTTTTTCAACAATTTTTTCGAATGGGCCATAGAACTCACCAATGATTTTTTGCCATTTTTTCTCTCCACGTGAGATCGCATCCAAGTCATCCTCCATGTTCGCCGTAAACTTGTAATCGACAATCTCTTTAAAGTGATGCACTAAGAAATCATTGACTGCCATCCCAATCGCAGTCGGGAAAAACTTTTTCTCTTTTCGCTCAACATACCCACGGTCTTCAATCACTGAAATAATTGATGCATACGTACTTGGGCGACCAATCCCTTCTTGTTCCAGTGTTTTAATCAAAGAAGCATCGTTATACCGTGGAGGCGGCTGGGTAAACTTTTGGGCATCCAAATGATCTCGGTACTCTAGGTGTTGGTTGACAGACAATGATGGCAAAATAACGTCCCCCTGGTTAGGGAAAAGTTTCATCCAGCCTTCAAACTTCAAAACTGAGCCATTTGCTTTGAGTTGACCGGTCTGTTTTTTATCTGCCGAAGTAAATTGAATCAGGGCAGTAGTTTGATCGTAGACAGCGGACCTCATTTGACTAGCCAAAAATCTGCGCCAAATTAAGTCGTAGAGTTTCGTGTGTTGGTCAGTCAGCTTCGTGCCATGTTGGACGTGGAACTGATCAGGATCAAGACTGGCACTCGTTGGACGGATTGCTTCGTGAGCTTCCTGAGCATTTTTCGCTTTGGCAGTGAAAAAATTAGGTTGCTCAGGCAGATACTTTGCGCCAAAGTTTTGATCAATATAGTCGCGGACAGCAGTCAGCGCTTGGGCCGAGATGTTTAAGGAGTCAGTTCGGTGGTAAGTGATTAAACCCTCTTCATAGAGTTGCTGAGCCAAGCGCATCGTGTTTTTTGAGGTATAGCCAAGACGAGTTGCAGCCTGTTGTTGCAAGGTTGAGGTGCTGAATGGGGGCGGCGCGAAGCGCCGCCGCTCTTTAGTATCTATGCTGACTATTTGATAGTCAGATTTTGGCAACAACCCAATAATTGGTTGAACATCTTTGGCGTTCTTTGGTTCATACGGCAAACCATTCAACTCAATCAACCGAGTCATCACCATTTCAGCCGGTGTATCTTCAGGTTTTCCGCTTTTCCAAGCTGCTGAAACAGGCTGGGTGCTTCCTAATCCGCCTAATCGAGTATCCAGCAGCACATCCAGCTCCCAATACTCCTCTGGTTGAAATGCCTCAATTTCGCGTTCCCGCTCAACAATCAGTCTCAACGCAACTGACTGAACACGCCCAGCTGAAAGTCCATAACGAATCTTCTTCCATAACACTGGTGAAACTGAGTATCCCACCAAACGATCGAGTATCCGTCGAGCTTGTTGCGCATCAACCAAATCCATGTTGAGCTGACCTGGGTGCGCAACTGCATCCACAACTGCTTGTTTAGTAATTTCATGGAAGCTCGATCGAACAAACTCAGTCCCTTTCTGAGTTTTTGGTTCTAGTACTTCTTTTAGGTGCCAACCGATTGCTTCACCTTCACGATCAGGGTCAGTGGCCAAAATGATTACTTCAGCCTCTTTTGCCAATTGCTGCAGCTCTTTGACAACTTTTTGTTTGTCTTTGGGAATTGAATACTCAGGCTTAAAATCGTGATCGACATCAACTCCAAGTTTTGACTTCGGCAAATCACGGATGTGACCCACAGACGCACGAATAACATACTGTCCGTCAAGGTATCCGCTGAGTTTTCTAGCCTTGGTAGGTGACTCAACTAAAACGAGTTTCATAAAGGAAATTTCTTTTCACTTCGTCCTGAATCTGTACACGGCATAATAACACAGCCTTTCTAGCTCCCAACAGATGAAAGACGAATTTCCTGCCAAATATCTTCACCATTCATTACTATTACGGCTCCCTCTTTCAACAAACAATTTGTCCCCATACTGTTCAAACTATCGATTGGCCCGGGAACTGCTCCAATTACTCGGTTGTAATCCAACGCATACCGGGCAGTAATTAAGCTACCACTTTTCCGTTGGGCCTCGACGACTATCGTGGCTGCTGAGAGACCAGCAACTAAGCGATTTCGTGCGGGGAACTGACCCTGAGCAGCAGGTTGACCAGGCGGGTATTCACTGACAAAAAGATTTCCGGCTGTTAAAAACTCTTCAGCTGCTTTAGAGAGATGCTTTGGATACATGCTGCCAAAACCAAACCCTAAAATTCCAACTGACCGACCACCTAAGTCCACTGCTGTTTGGTGTGACTGGTAATCAATTCCCACCATGAACCCAGAAACGATAACCACGTCATGGACAATCAAGTCGCTGACAATTTTTTGGGTTGCCCACTGACCATACCGGGTGGGGCGACGACTGCCAACCACAGCCACATGTGGAGTTTTCAGACAATCTTTATTCCCTTGAGTAAAAAGCAACAACGGCAGATCAGAAATCTGCTGCAACAATGTTGGATATTCTTGCGGTTGTAAGACTGCAACATTTTGCTCCAGAAGAAACTGCCAATAATTGGTGACCGTCCACTCTTCTCTAAATGTTTGAAATGACTGCCACTGTGGCTCAGTCAAGCCCAAACTTTCTTTCCAATTGAAGTGTTTGTTTCGCCAAAGTTCACCAATTGTGACTCGTTGTTTCTGCAGTATGTCTAAAACCCGAGTCACTGTTTGCTTACCAAACCCTGGAACTGCAATCAAGGCTGCTTTTGCTTGAATTGAAAAACTCATGCGCACAGCTTATCGCACGCACCTTACAAGAAGCGTAGAGAGTTGATGAGATAAACTGATGGGAGAGTAGTTTTGATTTTTACAGTAATTACCACAATTACAACAATTGTTGTAAAAACTAAAACCACTCAACTTCAGGTCTCTATGCTCCCTCGTTACCACTGTCCATCCAATCAATAACCTGTCGAGCAATTGGCGCCGCATCCCGCGAACCTTCTCGATAGGGTACTGTATCATCACTCTCAACCAATACCGTGATACCAATTCGTGAAGGAAAACCAAACTGATGGACTCTCTCTTGCCAGAATTGATGCAGTTGTTGATCGTCAACTTGCTCAAGTGGACCACTTGGGACTTGCAGCGTAGTCTGTAAATGAGTCTCTCCATTCTTACTCGTCACTCTTTCAGGCAGCGATACAAACATGGTAAACCACCCATGGGTGCGCCGATGTCCTTGCGCGTCAGCAGCTCCAAACTCAGCAGTACCGGTTTTGCAGGCCACAGCACCTTGGCTCAAACTGACTTCTGAAGACTGAGTAGGATCAGTTCGGGTTTGGTTATAACTGAAAAATGGAAAAGCAGTCCCACCACTGGAACAGGCATCCATCATTCCACCACGAACCATTTCTAGATGTTCGGCTACAAGACCGAGTTGGCGACATTCTAAGGAGGAACTTCGTAACACAGATAACGGACATAACATCCCATTGTTGCCAATCGCTTGGGTCATTTGGGCAATTTGGAGTGGTGAGGTCAGTACATCTCCTTGACCGATACCAAAGTGATAGGTGTCACCAAGGAACCACTGTTCTCCTTTGACTTTTTCTTTCCATAAGTGATCCGGAATGAGTCCACGTGCCTCAGCAGGAAGTTCGATCCCAGTCTTACTGCCAAAACCAAACGTCCGTGCAAATTCAGCTAATCCATCAGGTCCAACCCACTCTGCTACTTTATAGAAGAAAATATCATTGCTTCGTGAGATCGCTCTGCGTAGTCCAATTGCTCCTTCCACTCTGCCATACTGTCGAAAGTACCAGTTTCCAAACTCGTACTCACCAACTTTCAACACCCCTTGATCAACAACTTGGGTATGTTCATCCACTTTGTTATGTTCTAATCCTGCTAAGGCTGTCATTAACTTAAATATGGATCCAGGTGGATAGGTCCCAGAAACTGCCCGATTAAAAAAGACATTTCTAGGATCTGCAAAGAGCTGTTGGATGTCTTCTTTGCTAAAAGCATTAGGATCAAAACTCGGCCGACTAACCAACCCAATTACTTTTCCAGTTGAAAGATCAGTCATAATAACTGCACCCTGAACATTTCCCAAACGGCGGTAAATCAACTCAGACAGATACGGATCCAATGTCGTTGAAACATCCTGACCAGCAGTAGCCAGTTTTATCTGAACTTGACGTTGTTTTTTTCCTAAGGCATCAACTTCGTAGACAATTTTTCCCTCTTGCCCACGTAGTTTGTCTTGATTGACTAACTCTAAGCCGGATTTACCAATCACCATCCCCGGTTTTAAGTTTGAGTTGTTTTGCAGATCTTCTGCAGTTACCTCACCAACATAGCCAAGGATATGAGCCAGTGATTCAGGATAGCGATATAAGCGTTCTGGACGAGTAATCACGGCACTTGCTCCCTGACTGGCAATTAAACGGATAGCTTCCTGGCGCGAAATTGGTGTTGTGACTGGGAAAAGAATCGTCGGATCACTGACTTGGAAGTACTGTTGAATATTCCACACTAATGGTTCTCCATAACGATCTGTAATTAAGCCACGACCAGCAGGAAGAACCTGTTCAAAAAAACGATTCTGATCAGCTTGTTTTTGAAAAGTTGCACCTTGGAGCAACTGAATATGACCTAATCGAAGATAAAGTAAGCTAAACAATCCGCAGGCAAAAGCACTCATAATAACTATCACTGACTGTCTCTGGTATTGTATGTTCATGTATCTTTAATCACTTCACTTGATTAATCGTCGTGGATGAAAAGAGCGACGACTCACCCAAATTCTGGTGAATACATTAATCAAAATAAAGTAGCCTAAAAACCCCAACACAGACTTCAACGTAAATGGCAGATGAGTCAAGATTACCAAAGACCCACAAAAGAGGAGGGTCAAGAGACTTTCCCTGGCTTGGAGATGCGGTTTTGACAAGGTTAACCGACTGACTAACGTCACAAGCAAACATAAACCAATTCCTACAGCCAACGGCAAGCTATACACCACTGCAATCAGTAGTCCAATCACAGTCCCCACTACGCCACTTTCTTCTTCGGTTAGGATTGGCTGTTGCATCAAAAAGATCATCATCGTCGCAATTGGTAATGAAACTACTCTCTCCGTTGAGAGTAGTACAACTAACACAACCATAAATATGACGACCGAACTCCTGGGGAACTTCATGGGAGCACCTCCACCACAGTTGACCGATAAAACGAAACTCCCTGGTCAATCACGGCAGTTTGGGTTGGGGCAGCTTCATTGCGATGGAACTGCTGTACTCTTCCTACATAAAGATATGGCAGCACACCAACTTGACCACTCGTCTCCACTCGTTGACCCGCTTGGATTTGCGTTTCAATTGGTAACTCTTTGACAATCACTTCAGCCCCATTTCCTGCCAATAACCCTGTCACACCAGTATCTGTTTGAACTAAGATGACTTCATTTTGATCAAAGCTCGGCAACAGTTTGATTTGCGATTGATGCTGGGAAACCTGGCTGACCTTACCAATCAGGACTCCTTCCACCAAAACCAGACTGCCCTCTTTTATTCCATCGGCGCTGCCGATTGCGATGGTCGGTTGGGCATAGGAAAGAATAGCTGCTACCTTACGGTCAGCAACCTGAGCACTCGAGGATGCTCCTGCTCGTTCACCTTCGCCTTCTATTAACTTTCTTAATGCTTGGTTCTCTTTTTGTAACCGTTCCAGCTGACTGAGTTGGGCAGCACTTTCGGCATATCGGAGTTCTAAATCTAGGACATAGCTGTATTTTCGAGTTGATATCCGCACGAACTCAAGGGGTAATGTGATCAACTTGACGACTCGAGTTCCCAGTTGTGAAAATGGCTGCAGTCCTACTTCTAAACCACTTCTCAACCAACCCAAAACTCCTGCATATTCAAGGACTGCAGTTGTAAGTACCATCACCCCTGCAGTGATCCATAGTTTGAAGGACTTCAGCTTCATGTTCGCCCCACTAGTAGTCCTCGGACTACGTCTTCTTGAGGTTGATTCGCTGTAATGATGGGCAATTTGAGGGCCTCTTCGAGTACTAATCCAAACCCAGGGATCTGACTACCACCACCAGTCAAGTAGACTCCTCGCTCTAAAATTCGGGTAATCAGTTCAGGAGAGGCAGCTTGGCAGACTTCCTGGAAAGACTGGATCAGTCGCGCTACTAAGGCACGAGAACCTGCTTCAAAAACATCTTCCGTAACTACTTTGGTAGTAGGTAACCCACTGATAATATCTTTTCCTTGAATAGTATGTTTGTGTTGCGGACCACCAAAGTGCAACACTTTCTGTTTGAACTGTTCACCAGTCAGCCATCCTACCTCCAAATGATACTGACGACGAAGTGTTTGCATCACTTCCTCAGTCCAAGAATCTCCACCAAATTGGTACACTTGCCCAACACTTAGTTGCCCTTCTGCAAAGAGATAGATCTTAGTCGTCATTCCACCGATATCAATAATGCAACCTTCTCTGGTAAATATCCCCTCTGAGACAACCCTGTCCCAGAGTACATCAGCCATTGAAAAAAGTGTGACATGTCGACTCACTTGCCGCAAACCGCTGAAAAGAGCTCGTCGTTGAGTCAACTGTTCTGGAAAAAGCTCTACTGCTTGGAGATGTGTTGGCTGAAAGAAGGTCCACAACCCGCCTTTAACAAACGGTTGTAAGAGTATGTTGACGAATTGACTATATGCTTCGGTATCAGTAATCTTGCCCAGCCGAACTGGGAAAATCGGCAGAATATCATTTGGCAACTTGCCCAGCATTTTGCCAGCGCGTTCACCGACTACTAAGATCGAGCCTGTTGTTTTATGTTGAAGGAAACAAGTTGGTTGGTAAGGAAGAACCCTACCATCAACACAAATTTTGGTGGTATGAGATCCAACATCTAGACAAATCCGTTTCGATTTGCGAGATGAATGTGAACCCCACCCCATCTGTTTGAGAAACTTCTCTAAGCGAGTCATGCCACAAGTATACCTCGACCAGTTCAGACAAGAATCAGACAGTAATTTTATTTAGCGCATCACCGACACTCTTCCATTTTCCCGCATCTGCGAGTGTTTGCGCTTTTCTCACTTCTTCCAGTTGAGTAGCATTATCTTTAAAGTGCTCCATATACTCACTTATTCGTTGACGAGTCATTTGCTCTTTGAGCTCAATTGCTTTTTCTAACATGATTTTTTCTAAATCAGGAATGAGTTTTTCCAAGAAATCAACCATTTTTGCCTGGCGATCATCTTCAGCGAGGTCTTTATTTTCGGCAATCACCTTAAAATCCTTAAGCTCATCTTCAGTTAAAAGTAGCTCAACATCTTTTTCTACAAAGTCTTCCCAAATTACCTGTTGAAGTTCATCCAAAAACATATTCTTCTCATCCTCAGTCGCCTCTTGAATACCAAGCAAGACGAAAATATTTTGGTCCTCGATTGCCTCAGTTCCCTCAGTACTCATAGCACTGCCACTGTTGGTAGAGTTGGGAACAGTATCAGCAGGGGCAGCAGACGCCGTAGGGGCC
>CAZKNL010000023.1:9078-13259 GCA_964554155.1 uncultured Pseudomonadales bacterium
GCCTGACTCTCAGCTGGCGGCGCGTAGTCATCCACATAGGAAGTTGTTTGTTGGTTTTGGGCAGTTGTATCAGTCATAAAAAACTCCTTACGATGTACCTTTATATATATCAGAATTTGAGGAGCTATACTAGCGCTAATGAAAAAACTAGACAGCTTTTTAGTAGCTGCCATCAGTTGGTGTTTTCAAGTTGTGTTGCTGGTAACTCCTTTGCTCTTTACTTGGTTTAATGAAGAGTCATTTGAGTTTAATAAAATGTTGTTTGTGTATGCCATGAGCAGCATCATTGGTGGTTTATGGATAACTCGACTGGTTCTCCGCCGAAAATTTATCTGGGGAAAAACAATTTTCGATCTCCCGATTGGCCTGTTTATTCTTTCTCAACTTCTGTCTACTCTTTTTTCTCTTCATCCTCAGACATCAGTCTTTGGTTACTACACTCGTTTTCATGGCGGTCTTTTGTCAACATTCGCCTATGTTACTTTATTTGCCGTATTTAGTCAGACTATTCAACCAAAACAAATCTGGATTTACTTTCAAACCCTAGCAGTTGGCAGTCTGGTTGTTTCTTTGATTGCCATCCCAGAGCATTTTGGTCACTCATTGAGTTGTGTCTTTATTAATAGTAGCTACTTAGCAGAAGATTACCCACTCAGCAAAGTTCTGTCGCTTCATCAACTGTGGACTTCTTACAACGTCAAGTGTTGGATTCAAGATGCGCAAAACCGAGTTTTTGCCACCTTTGGTCAACCAAATTGGTTAGCTGCCTATGCCATTACCCTTTTACCAGTTTTTGCGGTATTGACTTCGATCAGGAAAAAAAGCGAGCCGTGGTTATATGCAGTTGCCAGTCTGGGACTTTTTATGGATCTGCTTTTTAGTAAATCAAGATCGGGAATTTTAGGGTGGGCAGTTGGAGTTGTTTGGCTTATTGGTCTTTTGATCGTTTGGGAGTACCAGCATCGGTCACATAACAGACAGTCCTTTTCACCACTTCAACTGAAAAACACAGCTTTCGTAGGCATCGGCCTGGTGGTCTTGGCTGCTGTTTTTGGTACGCCATATACTCCTTCTGTCAAGCAGCTTTTACACAAAAAAGAGTCTCCCCAAGTTAATCAACCAACTCCTCAACAACCAATTAATCGCCTAGAACTTGGTGGAACAGATTCTGGCGAGATTCGCAAAATTGTCTGGCAGGGAGCGATTGATATCTGGAAAAAATATCCTCTTTTTGGCTCAGGAGTAGAAACTTTTGCCTATAGTTACAACTTTACCCGCCCAATGGCTCACAACAACGTTTCTGAGTGGAAGTTTATTTACAATAAGGCCCATAACGAGTTCTTGAACTTCTTGGCTACTACTGGGGCAATTGGTTTGATAAGTTACTGTCTGGTGGTGGGGATGTTTATTGGAGTTCCAGTTGTTTTCGCTTTCCGAAACAAAGAACTTTCTAGTCATATTTCCGTTTTCTTCTTCAGTATCAGTACAGGACTTGTCGGTCTGACAGTTTCTAATGCACTAGGATTTTCGACAGTTACGGTAGCAGTACTTCTTTTCCTTTATCCAGCTATTATTTGGGTACTCAATCAACAAACTCTTACCCCTGCTAAACCATCACTTCAAAGTGAGAAAACCCTCACTCTGCGCGATAAATTGTGGACTGGAGTAATTGGTTTGATAGTGTTGGTCATCTTAGTCTTCATTTGGAGAATGTGGCGCGCTGACTACCTCTTTGCTCGAGGGAAACTTTTGAATCAACGCCGAGAATATGTTAAAGGGATTGCCGCACTAGAAGAGTCCTATCGGATCACTGGCCAAGATATTTTTGCTGAGCAGCTCGCACAAGTGTATAGCTCACTCAGCATAGCTTTTACCGAAATGAATCAGGCAACCTCAGCCGCATTTTATCGCTTGTCAGCTGAACAGAAAGCTGAAGAAGTGATCCTAGATAATCCATACAATGTAAATTTTTATAAAACGAAGACCAGAGTGCTCGTCACCCTGTCACTCCAGGACCCAAAACTTCTCAAAGAGGCCGAGGATACGCTCAATACTGCTGCCCAATTAGCCCCAACTGATCCAGAAGTCCGGTATAATTTGGGTTTGATTAAGCTTGCTCAAAATCAGTTCAACAAGGCTCAAGCTGACTTTGAACAAACGATTGAGATGAAGCCAAATTATGAAGAAGCTCGCGTCAGTTTGGCTAAGCTGTATACGAGTCAAAAAGAATGGCAAAAAGCGAAGAACCAGTACGTATACATCCTAGAACACATTCAACCAGCAAATACAGTTGCCCAAGCAGAAATCAAACAACTAGATACTATGATCGCCACAGCTAGTGCCACACCAAAACTAGTCCGACCGTTGAAAAAACCCTAAAAAATATATATGAAAATTGTGACTGTTCCCCATCCATCTCTTCGCCGAGTTGCCAAACCGTTTGCTACTGTGGATAAAAAAAGTCTGACTTTTTTGCGTGAGTTCGGGAAAACACTAGTTAAAAAAGAAAACCCTCGGGGAGTTGGTTTGGCTGCTCCCCAAGTGGATATGTCTTGGCGGGTGTTTGCGACATACTTACCAGAATCTGGTAAACGAGAAGATGCCAACCCAATCTTGCGACTTTTTCTTAATCCGAAGTTTACTGATTTGAGTGAAAAATTAACGTTTGGACCAAATTCAGAAGAACCCATTTTAGAAGGTTGTCTGTCTATCCCGGAAATTTATGGACCAGTGCCAAGATATGAATGGGTCGAAGTAGAGTTCCAAGAAATTCAGGGTAGTGAACTGATTCAGCGGCGGCAGCGATTTGCAGACTTTTTTGCTCGAGTAGTTCAACATGAATATGATCATTTAGAAGGGCGGTTATTTATTGACTACATCGCCAAACTCGATTTACCACTCTATAAAGAACGCGGCGAAAAAATGAGCGAGATGAGCGCGGAGATGGTCAAGGCGTTCTATCAACAAAGTGTGTAGAATATTGGAGAGAGAAAAGTTAGTGATTTGATGGCAAAAAAATATACGGTCGGCGTTGCCGGCACTACCACAAATACGCAGATCTGCGTTGAAGCTTTAGCTACCGACGGTCGTTTTGAAGTAATCTGGGCAATTACTCCTCCTCCCAAACCTACCGGCCGAAAACAAGAAATCACGGCCAATCTACTTCATCACTGGGCAGAGCAACACGCCTTACCCATTCATTTTATTGAAAGAAAAATTCAGCCAGAACTGGAAAAGCAGCTATGTGTTCGGCCAGATTTTTTACTGGTGGTTGACTTTGGTTACTTGATCCCAAAGTGGTTGCTTGAATTCCCAACCATCGTACCTGTCAACATTCACCCCTCTGCATTGCCAAAATGGCGCGGCAGCTCGCCCGGCCAGTTTGTGATGTTATATGGAGAAAAAGAATCCGCTCAAACTATTATGATCATGGGGGCTGGCATGGATACTGGTTCGATTCTCTGGCAAAAACCTTTTTCAGTTGACAGCAGTTGGACCCAAACAGAGTACTATGCCTTTAGTTTTCAGTTGGCTGCCGAGCATCTGGCTGAAGTATTAGTGAGTACTGCTACTGGCAAAATCACGCCCACTCCTCAACTAGAGCTTTCTCCTACTCCAATTGCCCGTAAACTCAAAAAAGAAGATGGGTATATTGCCTGGCCCCAAGTAGCAGAACTTGCCGAGTTACCTTATCACGCCCTACCTGACGAAGAGTTGACAACCTCTCTTTTACTGAAGGAAGTGCACGCTCATACTCAGCAACCCTGGGTACAGGTGATCGAGCAGGCCAGTAGAGCTCTTCATCCTTGGCCAAGTCTATGGACCATCTTACCGACTATCAAAGGCGCAAAAAGAATGACGATTCTGTCTGTGAAAATCCACGCTGACAACACAGACAAACTAGTACTCGGAAAAGTCCAAATCGAAGGGCAACAACCTGCTCAATGGAAAGCTGTTCAAACGTTGTACGCTTATTTAGCAGCGCGGTGATGAGTGGTCAAACCAGCTTTTTTCAGCTGACGAAGTATTTGTGTCGGAACACGCAGTCTTTGCTTAATACCTTCTACAATCATCGTTACCGTATGGAGATTATATTTAAAAGCATGTCTGGTGCGATTCTTGGCGTGAGAAACCCGATTGCCAATGTGGGCAACAGTTGGATACTTCAGTTTGTATGGCAT
>CAZKNL010000024.1:0-13036 GCA_964554155.1 uncultured Pseudomonadales bacterium
GAACAATTTGCTTACGGAGCAAAAAAGGAGTAAAGATGACACAACGAAAAGGTTCCGGTATGGGCGTTTTCGCTTTATTAGCAGGAGTTGCAGCTGGTGCGGCAGCGATGTTCTTTTCCAAGAAAGAAAATCGTGCCAAAACTGAGCAAGCGGTCAAGAAAGCTGAGCAGGCAATTGACGTGGCTCGCACCGAGATCAAAAAGAACCCCAAAGCTTTTGCTAAAAAAGTGGAAAAACAAGGTGAAAAGTTAGCTAAAAAAGTTGTCAAGAGCGTCACCAAAACTGCTCAAAAAGTTGCCAAAAGCAAACCTACCAAAGCTGCGATGAAAGCTGTCCGCAAGACCAAAAAAGTCAAAAAAGCTGCTAAACGGACAGTTACTGTAGCGAAGAAAACTACCAAGAAAAAAGCTTCCAGATAAGTTATATTCCGGGCTATAATAGGCATATTCTTTTGTGCCAGTAGCTCAGAGGATAGAGTAGCTGCCTTCTAAGCAGTTGGTCGTGGGTTCGAATCCCGCCTGGCACACAAGTTTTCCACAAGTTAGAGAAAGTTTTGGCAGGGTATAATACCTGGAACCTTGATTTTCATAAATTAAAATGGTGTTTGTAGCTCAGTTGGTTAGAGCGCGTCTCTGTGAAAGACGAGGTCGCGGGTTCGAGTCCCGTCAGACACCCATTGCGGGACTATTTGACAAGTAATTTTTGAACTCCGCCGAGTTGTGAACATTTTCAAGAGGTTCGAACCGTTTTGCAGCGTCATTGATTTCTTTTGCCATCATTGCGACTCTTTTTAGCGGCTTTTTGAGTTCAATATCAAGTACTCCATTGGTGAGGGTGAGGTTCGAGCCAAGATACGAAATAATCTCTCTCTTTTTGACTTCGTCCTTCGTCGTTTCAAAACGCTGCTTGGCGGTCGCGGCAAACCCAAGGTCTTCATTTAATTCTTGGATGCGTTCTTCAATCCGTTGACCGATCCCACCCAGAACCTTTTCAAGGGTTTTTTTGCGCCCTTCATGCTCAGCTAGCTTCCGATTGTATGAATCTTCTGGCACTTTCCCTTCAATGAATTTCTCAACTAGCTCGTCGATCTTTTTAATACACTCAGCGTAGTTCTCTTGAGTCAACTTGAGGCTATGATTGCGGTCGTTCACCTCTTTTTGCTGGTCAAGCTTGATCTCATCAATCGCCCATTCATGGAACACCTCGGGAACTTCAATCGTCAAGAGAATAGCTTTCATTTGTGTTTCAAGGTTATCTACATCGGTTGCAGATTGCGAACACGTCCCTTTTTTCTTAGTACAGTGGTAGTACTTATAGTGATGAACATTACCGTTCTTCTGGGTTTTCGTTTTTTCTTCTGCGGTGATGGAGCAACTGCACTCACCACACTTCATTAATCCTGTGAACGGGAAGTAATGTGTCTTTGGTCGTGGTTTATCGCTCTTACCTAAGACAACTTGGATTGCCTCGAACTCAGACTGTTCAACCGCTCTTTGGCTCTTTGCGTTATAAATGACACCGCTATCGATTGGATACTCAAAAAACCCAGCATACAGTGGGTGAGAGAGCATGCTATACCAAGTACTTTCTGCTAAAGCTTTCCCACGACGACCCTTCAAACCCATCTCAACAACATAGTGATACGCCTCGATTGGCGTTTTCTTTTTAGATGCGATAAGTTTCAATGCTTCTTGTACTAAATAAAAATTGTCTTCTTCAAGAATGATCTCTTCGTCACCTAGTTTTTTGTATCGGTTATGTTTGTATCCTAATGGTAACGTGGCACCTGGGAACCAACCGCGCTCGGCTTTTTTAGTAAGTCCTCTACGTGTGTCAGAGCTAAGATCTCGGCTAAATTGATTCGTCAAACCAAATTCGACGTACATCATCATCACGTTATCTTCGGGATACCAGTTGCGTTCAACTGTCCGTATATGTTTAATTTCACTTCTTTGAAGCAGCCCCATGATCTTACCTGCATCATCTGGATTGCGCGATAAACGCGACAACTTCCATACGACGATGCCGTCTGCTTCACCTCGTTCGATTTTATCCAGCATGGAGTTGAAAACAGGTCGACCAATCTTAAAACCAGAACCAGATTCACTCATCACTTCAGTGACATCTAATCCGTGCTCACGAGCTACTTCTTGCATCACTTCAATTTGTGATTCAATCGAGGCAACTTGGCGATCCTCTGAGGTTGTGGACTTCCGCGCATACAGAATGTAGCGTGGCTTCTTGATGCCTTTTACCTGCGAAATACGTTTCATATTTATATTACCTATCATTCTACTACTAAAACTGAATTTGGGTTTTACTCGCCAAGAATGGCTTGAATTTTGCGAAGTTTTTCTTCTGAGATACCTTGCTCTGCCGTTTTCTCAAAATTGATTCCATTAATGACATCGCCCACTCGAAAATCGTCAATCATGCCATACCCCCAAGTTGTACCAATGTTTTCGTGTCCCACGTTTTGACTTACCGCTTTCAACTGTTCTGCGCTCTTGACATACTTTTGTGCTTGGTTGATAGCGAAGTGCCTGAATTTGTGCGGTGAGAAGTATTCCAGTCCAGTCTGCTTGGTGCGAAATTGAAAAATCTTTCGCATTGGACTGGCGTTCGCCCAGAACTTTGCAATCACACCGTCGGCATGAAACGCATGATAGTTACCGCTAATGAGTTCAATTTTAGTGCTGGGGAAAAATGGATCGGCATCTGTGAAAAGCTTCTCTTTCACTAAAAATTCATACCAGCCCAGCACATATTGCAACAGCTCTTTGTCAAACTTGAATAAAGTCGTAAAAATCGTTTTAGAAAACTTGGTTTGCACGCCCAAGTTTGGGTCTTGATGGACTTGTAGACTATCTGGCTTGAAGCAGCCCAATGGCAACGTCACAACTGCTTGATCTCGCATACCTGATAAAGCAGTAAAGGCGATCAATGCTCTGTCTCTTTGGTCGATGTCGTTGTGAATTGGAAAACTGCATAGCTTTTTGATGTACTCAAGCGTTGGATAGGCGGACATACTTGGAGAGGTTGCTTTTCGTGAATCACACTTGCTCAAACGGAGGTATGTGACATCATGCAACGAAATGCGTGACTTGTACCCAACCTGGCCAGAAAGCCAAGTAAAAAAAGCATTGACGTGTCGCAAGACGTGATACTGAGACAGAAGAGACAAAATGATATTTGACCGTTCGTTTTTATGAGTCGCGAGATACTTTTTGAACTGATCAGCCGTCTTCGCATTAAACCGGCGATAATCGGCATTGTCAACAAACTCTTCATACTTCCAAATAGCTTTTTCAACGGCAATGATTGATTTATCTGAGAAGCCCTCAGCTCCGCGTAACCACTCAAAATACTTACGTTTTATTTTCTCGTTGATGACTTTGGTTTTTGACATACTGATTTTCCTTTTTCCTAACGATTGCTAAGTGAGTGATATAAAGGTTGGGTAGATACTGTATTAATGACCGCCGCAGGCGTTTGCTGATTCGCTACTTTGCTGCCAAATTTGTAGAGCGGGCAGTCGCATTTTGGACAATTCGCCGTAGTGAGGATTGATGCTTTGCCGTTGCCAAGTAGAAAGCCACGGTCGATTGTTTTTGTTTCCAGAGGCTTCACGGCTATCTTGCAGCGCAAACAATAAAACTCATCAGGTTGGAGTGTGACCTTGTGCTTGTTGTTTTGTTTTTTGAGAAAATCTTTGACATCACTTCCCAGAAAAAGAAGCGGTGAAAGACTACCCTCTAACGGCTGTAAACCGTTTTTACGCCAATGGCGAACAGTCTGAATATGGAGGTGCAAGGCTTCGGCGATTTCTTCACTGGAATACGAGCGTTTAGCTCTGATGTTGTGTGTGTGGTAGGTTCTTTTCATAGTTCTGATTTATATTTTTGTGCGATTTATCCAGATACACTGCTCGATAGAGGTTCAACAGATTCGTCGCCAGATCGTAGGCTTCCCGCTCTTCTAAGCGGATGCCGTAGACCTGCTGGTAGATCTGCTTAAACCTTTCGAGCGAGGCTGGGCGCATGGCTACTCCCAGTTGCTGTACAGGCGGTTTTTAATCGCCTTTAAGCTGTTAAATAATTTTTGAGGGGAAACTTTGAGTTTGTCTTTCCAATACTGGTCTACAACAATGTAGAGTTTTTTGCTCTCGGCAAAAGAAAATAACGCTTTACCGCTGCTTTTCTTTTCAGTTTTTTCGAGACTGAAACCTTTGGAGACAAGTACGGCACTCAGATTGAGGTCGTATGTGGTGAAGTAGGTTTTGTGGTCACTCATATTTATCCTGGAACTTATATTTGCGAGAAATATAAGCCTGGATCTTGAGTGAAAAACTCAAATGGAAGAGAATGGATTTTTTACTGAGAGCTAACCAAGAAATTGACTATGTCGAATGGAATGAAATGGAAGGAGTATCAATTGACAGGATTAATTACTTGATCCGCTAAACGAGCAATTTCTGTTTGAAAATCCATTGGATACAGAGAGAAACATTCTTCATCAATCGCGGATTTGAACTGAATTTTTCTTGAAGATTTCTCATACCCATCTTGAAGGAGCTGATCAATGAGCTGCTTGCACAATGGATGAAGAAAACGCTTGTCTTTTACAACATCAATTGTTTCAACTTCTTCTGTACCCTGAGGTGATAGATGACTATTTTTAATGACTTCCTGATCGTACACATGATACTTATTAGGCGCGTAACTTTCATGTAGAGACAGCATCGTTTTTAACAAACGATAATATCCAGATTTTTTTGATGGTAAAGCATGAGCCGACCAACCATTCAAGATACTTCCTATCATCAATATTTCGTCACCTTCAAGAATAAGCTGAAATACGTACCGTTTCCGAGGATGTGTGGCGGCAGAAAACCCCAAAATCGAACTTATGCTATCCGAGATCAACGACGTCGTTTTATTGTCTTGAGCAGACTGTAATGGCAAATAAAACAAGTTGCCATCCTGGGAATATTGGGAAAGTGCTTGATCATCAAGAATTTGAGCAAGTACAATTGATTGGATTTCAAGAGAAGCGTTCGTGCATAGATTTGCCACTATTTGATTTACATCAACATTTCTCTCAACTTTTGAAATGAGAGAAGCATAAATGCTAAGCTCAAATACATGTTCAGCTTTTTGAATGAGGCTTGAGAAATTCTTTGAACTCAATGTTATTGTGTCGCTCATCGTCTCGACCAAAATGTCCATCGATCGTAGCTCCCAATTCTTACTATTTTTAAAAGTTGTCTTAGAGAATCCTTGTTTTTTCATCTTTTGAATCAAAATTACTTTCGCTAACCATAATTTTTGCCATCGAAATAGGTGCTTTTCATTCCAAAGACGAATAATTTGTTCATGGATTGTTCTTTGCGAGCTAACGGGCTCTATATACTTCGTTAGGCTGGCCGCGAAGGAAGGAAGCAATGGATAAAGATTGAGAATATCCTCATAAAAGAGATATTCATCATCTGCCTTGAGAAAGTATTTTAATTTGGATAACTCAGTTCGTTCGACCTTCTTTCCTGCAAGCAAATCAGTAATTATTTGCGGTGCATTTGCCTTCGCCTTTTCAAAGAATGGATATTCATCCTCTCCTGCTTCACTTTGATATATACCAAAGTGAGATTTGTCTTGAAAATAGTCATTGTTTTCGATAAATTCGGATTTGGTCTTACTATTGAGGTTTAAGTCCAGCTCGTCGAGTACTTCTGTTAATCTTTCAACAGACTCTATTAATTGCTTATCAGTTTGTGTGAGGAGTGACATATCATCCATATACCGTATATAGCCACAACCTAAATTGTCATTTTCAAAAAACTCATCTATTGGACTTAAATAAAAATTGGCAATCAAGCTAGATGCATCTGGTCCTTGCGGGATACCCTTGCCGTGGCGATGCCACGCACTTAACAAATTGCGCAGTAGAGCGTTCACCCGCTTAGAGCCGATCTTCTCCCGCTCTAGTGCGTTAAACAGCACTTCATGGGCAATATTGTCATAGAAAGAGGAAACGTCATACTCTCCTCTATAAACCATACCACCTTGTTTGAAATAAGCTTCCTCTTGAATAGTCCAATACGCCTGATAGCAATCTTTATAGTCATCAAGAAAGAGTTCCTTGTTAGCTGACACACTTGGGTACATGCTCAATTTGCTAAGATTTTTCGATAACTGACCACCCAAAATTGATTTATTCAGGAGTGCCTGATACACAACTCGATCTACGGCTGTAAGCATCGCGATTCGGCGGATACTATAATTTTCTTTGTGCTGGCGGAAAAAATAGGCCTGGTCAGGCTTATATTTGTCATCAGTGAGCAATTTACTTAATGAAACAAAAAAGGCATCCTGAAGGGTTTCAATTGCCTTAATTCCTGGCACCCAGAATGGATCGAGAGCGAGAGTAGTCTTTTTTACCTCTGCTTGAACATATAAAAAAGCCTGTTTGAGGTTTTTAGGATCAGCGAATTTTTCAAAAAGAAGATCTGGCATTGTTATTCTTATATTTATCCACTGATTTTACCTCCAAATAACTGATATTCCTTATCAAGAAAGTGAAAGATATAATGGCTCAGATAAGTTACAAGAAACCTCACACAAATGGCAATTCCTTCTTTCCAGCAAATCTTCAACAATATTGACAACGACTTGAGGAAAGATGCGGGCTGCTCGAATGAGCTAGATTACATCGAGCAAACTTCGTGGGTGTTATTTCTCAAATATCTCGAGGACTTTGAGGTAGATAAACAAAAACGAGCTGAACTCGTTGGCGAGAAGTATCTACCTACCATCAATAGTGAGTATCGTTGGAGCTCGTGGGCGTTCCCCAGAATGACCGACGGCAAGCTCGACAATCAGAGAGCACTGATTGGTGATGACTTGATTACATTTGTAAATTCGAAACTTTTTCCCTATTTGAGTAATTTCAAACAAAGTGCCTCTTCATCAGACACAATTGAGTACAAGATAGGTGAAATTTTCAGTGAACTCAAAAACAAGTTCCAAAGTGGCTATGTGCTGCGAGACGTGATCGACTCTGTTGATCAATTGAGATTCCGCTCTTCTCAGGATCGCCACGAAATGAGTTCTTTATATGAGGATAAAATCAGCCGAATGGGGAATGCAGGACGAAATGGTGGCGAATATTACACACCTCGTCCGCTTATTCGAGCCATAGTGCAAGTAGTTACGCCCAAAATTGGTGAAACTATTTACGACGGGGCTGTTGGTTCGGCTGGTTTTTTAGTGGAAGCCTACGACTATTTGAAAGCTCAACCTAACTTGAGTGCATCAGACATTGATGTCTTGCAAAAACGAACGTTTTACGGCAAAGAAAAAAAGGTGCTGGCTTACATTATTGGGATGATGAACATGATTTTGCATGGGATTGAAGCACCAAACCTCATACACACCAACACACTAGCCGAGAACACCGTCGACATTCAAGACAAAAGCCGAATGGATATTATCTTGGCAAACCCACCATTTGGTGGCAAAGGTGAACAAAAGCAAGTTCAACAAAACTTCTCGATTCATACAGGTGAAACTGCCTTTCTGTTTCTTCAACATTTCATTAAAATGCTCAAAGCGGGTGGACGAGCGGGTATCGTCATCAAAAATACCTTTC
Source organism: uncultured Pseudomonadales bacterium (assembly GCA_964554155.1). Lineage (GTDB taxonomy): Bacteria > Patescibacteriota > Microgenomatia > UBA1400 > PJMF01 > UBA924. Next base: position 7,648 of record CAZKNL010000024.1, read on the forward strand.
TCTCGAACTCCGATAACGCTTCAATAAGTTTGCGAAAATTGCTCTTAGAAAGTTGCGATTTGCATACAATTCTTGATTTGCCAGGTGGCACTTTTCAGGGAGCTGGTGTCAAAACGGTGGTTCTGTTCTTTGAAAAGGGGAAGCCCACCCACAAAATCTGGTTTTATCAACTTGATCCAGGCCGTAACCTTGGCAAAACAACTGCGCTCAACGACAATGATCTTGAGGAATTTATTCAGCTCCAAAAAAACTTTGCCGACTCACCAAAAAGCTGGAGCTTAAACATTGCCAATGTTGATCAAACCACGTTTGATCTTTCTGTCAAAAATCCGAACGTTGTTGAAGAAGCTACTTTGCGAAGTCCACACGAAATTTTAGATGAAATTGCGAAATTGGATCAGGAAAGTGCTGCAGTATTGGCCGAAATACGGGGGCTAGTATGAAAACTGGGTGGCAAGTAAAAAAACTGGGAGAGGTGTGCGAAATTCAATTAGGAAAAACTCCGTCAAGAGCAAATAAGTCATTTTGGGATGAGAATAGAGACACGCATAATGTTTGGCTATCTATAGCAGATCTTCTAAATATCAATGACAAAATCGTTGTTGACAGCAAAGAATACCTCTCAAAAGAAGGTGCCTCTATTTCTAAGCTTGTTCCAAAGGGAACGTTACTTGTTAGTTTCAAGCTCACGCTTGGGCGGTTAGCTTTTGCAGGGTGTGACTTATTCACAAATGAGGCAATTGCAGCCTTAACTATTTTTAATGATCTTGAATTGTCTAAAATGTTCCTTTTCTATTTTTTGAACTTTTTCGATTGGCGAAAGGCCGCTGAAAACGATATAAAGCTCAAAGGAATGACTCTAAACAAGGCCAAATTAAATGTGCTAGATGTTCCGATTCCGTCATTTTCCGAGCAGCAACGAATCGTCAAAATTCTTGATGAAGCGTTTGCCAAAATTGCTACCACCAAAGCCAATGCTGAAAAAAACATTAAACATCTTCATACTCTGTCCGAAAACTACCTACAATCTGTTTTCTCCCAAAATGACGAAAATTGGGTAAAAACTAGTTTGGAACATGTTTTAATTAACCAACCACGCAATGGGTGGTCGCCTCCTGCAGAACATCATTCTAAATCTGGAACACCAGTACTAACACTTTCCTCTGTTACTGGGTTTCGATTTCGTGTCGAAAAAATTAAATACACGTCAGCGAAAGTTGATGCAAACCGACACTACTGGGTAAATAATGGCGATCTATTAATCACCAGAAGTAATACACCTGAGCTAGTGGGTCATGTCGCTATCGCGGCAGGAATAAGCAGTCCCACCATTTATCCAGATCTCATTATGCGAATGAACCCAGCACCAGATCAAGCTCTTACCGATTTTTTATATTTTCAATTACAATCTCCCAAACTGCGGAAGGAAATTACTAGTAGAGCGCAAGGGGCGAATCCAACAATGAAAAAAATTAACAAACGTGCGGTTCAAACCCTACCTATTGTTGTACCTTCGTTATCGCAGCAAAAAAATACTGTCACACATCTAAAAAAAATCAGATCGCAAACTTACGAACTAGCCACCAATTATCAACACAAGCTCTCTCTTCTCGAAGAACTCAAACAATCCCTTCTTCATCAAGCTTTCGCTGGGGAACTGTAATAGGATTAATTTATGTCTTTGAATGAATCAGAAACTCGCGCAGATTTGATCGACCCGTTGCTTCAACAAGCTGGCTGGGGCGTTAATCCTGAGACGAAAATTTTACGGGAGTTTCATGTCACAAATGGTCAAATTAGGTCTGGAAAAGAGCATGGTCAGCGAATGATTGCTGACTATATTTTGGTCTATCGGAATCGTAAAGTGGCGGTGATTGAGGCCAAGAGTATCTCCAAAGAAGTGGGTGAAGGGGTCGCTCAAGCGAAACTTTACGCCCAGAAACTTGATCTGCCATTTGCTTTTGCCTCCAATGGCCAAGAAATTTACAGCATAGATATGAACAGTGGTCATGAGGAGATCGTGACGACTTTTCCAACTCCCCAACACATTGACCATCTTATTTCTGGAGTTCACCAAGAATGGCAAAAGAAATTTGACAAGGTGCCGTTTGAAACAATCGGTGGTTCAAAAACCCTGCGATTCTATCAAGAAATTGCCGTTAATCGAACACTGGCAGCCATCGCCAAAGGCGATAAACGGATTCTGCTCACGCTTGCAACGGGTACGGGCAAAACGTTCATTGCCTTTCAACTAGTATGGAAACTGTTCCATGCTCGCTGGAATACGAAACTTGATGGTAATCGCTTGCCTCGCATTTTATTTTTAGCTGATCGTAATATCCTAGCCAATCAGGCGTTGAATAACTTTTCAGCCTTTCCTGAGGATGCGCTTCGCCGCATTGATCCGAGTGAAATTCGCAAACATCATAAAGTCCCCACTAATGCCAGTATTTTCTTTACGATTTTTCAAACTTTTATGAGCGGGCCGAATGAAACTCCATACTTTGGAGAGTATCCAGCTGATTTTTTCGATTTAATTATTGTCGATGAGTGCCATCGTGGCGGGGCGAATGACGAAGGCACCTGGCGACAAATTCTTAAGCATTTTGACCAAGCAGTTCAAATTGGAATGACGGCAACGCCCAAGCGCAAAGATAACGTTGACACATATCGTTATTTTGGCAACCCGATCTACTCATATTCACTCAGAGAAGGCATTCAAGATGGCTTTTTAACACCATTCAGAGTTCGCCGCTTCCAAACGACCCTCGATGAATACGTTTTTACCCCAGATGACAATGTCGTCGAAGGCGATGTTGAAGAAGGTAAAGTTTACGAAGAAGCTGACTTCAATAGAATTATCGAGATTAAACAGCGAGAAGCAAAACGAGTCATGCTCTTTATGAATGAGATCGATCGTAATCAAAAAACCCTCGTGTTCTGCGCTACTCAAAACCACGCTTCGGCAATTCGTGACCTAATCAATCAACAAAAATTCGCTCTTGATGGTAAAAGCGATCCCCACTATTGCGTACGTGTCACAGCAAATGACGGGGCAATAGGTGAACAATTTTTGCGAGAGTTTCAAGACAATGAAAGAACCATCCCCACCATTCTCACTACTTCTCAAAAGCTTTCTACTGGCGTTGACGCATTGAATGTCAGAGCAATCGTGTTGCTGCGACCAGTCAAATCTATGATTGAGTTTAAGCAAATCGTCGGTCGTGGCACTCGACTCTATGAAGGCAAGGAGTTCTTCACCATTTACGATTTTGTGGGCGCTTACAAAATGTTTGCTGACCCAGACTGGGATGGTGATCCATCTCAAGAAATTGATGATTCAGACCAATCTGAAAAAGGCTCCTACCGTAGTGCGATGGCCGAATCGTCTGGATTGTCTCTTCACGATGGAAGTGGTGACGAGGTTTACATGCCAGGAATGGCCAAAATTACTCTGGCTGACGGAAAAGAGCGACAGATCCAACACACAGCTACCACGCTATTTTACAGTCCAAACGGCACACCAATTGCCGCACAAGAGTTTATTGACAAGTTATTTGGCCAATTACCTCATTTTTTTAAGGATGAAAGCGAACTTCGGAGATTGTGGTCTGATCCAGTTACTCGAGATATATTGCTAGATCGACTTGCTCATTCTGGATTTGGCACAACTGAGCTAGATGCAATTCAGCAGCTGATCCAGGCCGAAAAAAGTGACTTACTCGACGTGCTAGAGTACATCGCATATGCGCGGCCGTTAAGCAGTAGGGAAGAGAGAACTATTAAGGCACAAAAATTCCTTTCTAATTTGAATCATGAGCAAAGAGAATTTATCGATTTTGTCCTCGAACAATATATTGAGCACGGGGTTTCTGAGCTAAGCCTAGAAAAATTGCCCGATCTGCTCGAATTGAAATACAAAAGTTTGTCAGAAGCAGAAGAACAAATAGGAACAATAGCCGCCATTAGAGAGGTTTTTCTTGAGTTTCAAAAATACCTTTATTAAATTGATTCACATCTAATGCTTAAGCAGTTAAATAGCTTCTCGAAAGAAGAAATTGTGAAAATCGCCAAGTTTCTTGAATTGCTCATCGAAATTGATAAAAAAGAAGATACTATAAACAAATCTAAGCAGGAGAGGGAGAGAGCTGCGTTGGGTAAATCGAGAAAAGATTCCTAACAAGCTCCCGTACTCTACCCCCTTAAGAGACCTTGTTAGAACTCTCTTTTTCTTATTTGGCACGATTATTGGCACGATTTTGGCATGATATACTGTATGCATGTTTCATCCTACTTTCACTATCACTTCTAAAATAAATAGCTCAGTTGCGAAAATTGAGCAACTAAGGGCTCTTGTAAACCATGCCAGCATTCTTCCAGAATTAGAAATTCAGTTACGATTTAGAGCGACAGTCGAAGCTGTTCATAGTTCTACTTCTATCGAAGGAAACCCTTTAAATAAACAGCAAGTACAAAAAGTTCTGCATGGGGAAGTGGTGACAGCTCCCGATTATGCAATTCGAGAGGTTCTAAACTACAAGAAAGCGCTCGATTGGCTAGACAGTCGAGAACAGTCGGAAGAGCTCATCACAGCAAATGACATCTTACATTTACATAGCCTTGTGATGGATAAATTACTCCCTAAAGAAAAAATTGGTCACTTCCGACCTGGAGATGTCTATATAGTAGACGAAATAGGCAATAAAGAAATTGTCCGCTACACTGGTCCCAAAGCAAGGGATGTCCCTACACTAGTCTCAAGTCTATTGAGATGGATTCCTTCACAAACACAATCATCTCTACATCCAGTTTTATTAGCAGCGCTTGTCCATTATCTCTTTGTTTCAATTCATCCATTTTCTGATGGAAATGGACGAACCACTAGACTGCTCACGTACTATTTACTCAAAACATGGAAATACGATTTTCGAGGGACACTTTCTCTTGACACATATTACGTACAACATCAAAAGCAATACTATGACGCTTTAAATCGTGGAGAGTTTTTTGATGATCGCATGCAAGCTGACCTCACACCCTTCTTAGACTTTTTTAGCACAGGTTTTTTGGCAAGTGCTGAAAATCTCAGTCAATATATCAAAGCAGGAAAAATACTCGGAGACGATCGCAAACCAATGAGGTTAAGTTCCGAAGAATTGGTTATTTTAGACTACGTCTATCAGTTTGGTTCAATTACTATTCAGGATGCAATTGATGCTTTAACAATTCCTAAACGCACTACCCAACGTCGTTTGATGGAATTAGTTGAGAAAAGCATATTGAGAGTTGAAGGGAATGGGCCAGCAACTCGCTATGTGTTAAAGTGAACCTGAGAAATTATTATCGTAGTTTGAGTATAGGTTCCTAACAAACTCTCTTACTCTACCCA
>CAZKNL010000025.1:0-2586 GCA_964554155.1 uncultured Pseudomonadales bacterium
ATATAGCTGAGGTGAAAAGTAAAGAAACTGTCACCATGCCCCCTGCTGGTGGCGCAACTCCCGAAAGAGTTTCCCAAACAAATGTCCAAGTTGCTGGGATCGACGAGCCAGATATTGTCAAAACAAATGGCAAGCAACTCTTCCTTTCCACGGAACAAGTTTGGTATGGAGTGACTCGGCCACTGATCATGTCAGAGATGGAAGACACGGTTACGAGGGTGGTCACAGGGCAGAATCCACGAGTTGTTCCAGACTTGATGCCACCCCAACCTCTCCAACCCCAAACCCAAGTTTTGACTGCATTCCCTCCGGTAGATTTAGCCAAGCTTGCGCAAATTAATACCACCGGCCAATTACTTTTAACCGATAAGACATTAGTAATTCTAGGTCAACAAAATGGTCAAAGTACGCTGACCGGTTTTGATGTTAGTCAGCCGGCCAATCCTGTTCAGTCATGGCAACTGAAGCTGGCTGAAAATAATCAGAATCAAGTAGTGGCAGCTCGTTTGATGGGAAACAAGTTATATCTCGTCACTCAATCGTATCTTGGCAATGATGAACCGCCATGCCCGATTATGCCGTTGGCTCAAAGTAATGGTGAACGCTTGACTATTCCTTGTACTGAAATCTATTACCCTGATCGTCCACTGACGAATGTCGATACCACATTTACTGCGATGATTATTGATCCCACCAATGGTCAAATTCAAAGAACTACTTCCCTTATTGGTTCAACAGGCAGCTCGGTCGTTTATATGTCGCCAACGTCACTGTATATCACCTATCAATCACAAGCAGATATGGTCAACTTCCTATATGGTTTTTTGTCTGACCAAGGTCAAGGTGTATTACCTCAAAGTGTGGTCGATAAGTTAGCAAAGTTACGCAGCTATGACATTAGCCGTCCAGCCAAAATGGTTGAGCTAGAAAATATTTTGAATGGCTATACCAGATCTTTAAATAAAGATGATCGTTTAAAGCTGGAAAACGAGATGACTAATCGAATGCAAGAATACTTAAAACAGCACGCCCGTGAGTTAGAACAAACCATGATTGTCAAGCTCGATGCTGAGAGTTTAACTGCCGAAACGACTGGACAGGTTCCAGGATACTTGTTAAATCAGTTTTCCCTTGATGAGTATCAAGATCACTTGCGTGTTGCTACCACGTTTGACCAAGCATGGACCCAGTTTGGACAGGCTGAGTCAGCCAGTGATGTCTATGTTTTGAATAGTGCCTTGAAACAAACTGGTGTAGTTCAGGACTTAGGTAAAGGTGAAAAAATTTACGCTGTCCGTTTCTTGGACAATAAAGGGTATGTGGTGACGTTCAAACAAGTTGATCCATTCTACGTGCTTGATTTAAGTAACCCAAATCAACCGGAGCTGACTGGTGAGTTAAAGATTACGGGTTACTCTTCGTACTTGCATCCAATTAATAAAGATCGTGTGGTGGGAGTTAGAATGGAAAATGGGAGGGTCAAGCTTTCACTGTTCGATGTGAGTAACGCTCGGGATCCCCGCGAAGTCAGTAAGTACTTGCTGGATGAGTATTCGTCCGAAGTGTTGTCCAATCACCACGCGTTTTTGTTAGATGAGAAACATCGGGTGTTCTTCATGCCGGGGAGCAAAGGTGGATATGTTGTCTCGTATGCGAACGACCAGTTACAGTTGACCAAAGCAGTCAGCCAGAATCAAGTCAAGCGAGCTTTGTTCATCAACGATTACTTGTATGTGATTGGTGAGCAAGGAATTACAGTCTTGGATGAAAAGGATTGGCAGGTGGTGAGGGAGTTGAGTTTGTAGTACGAAGAGAATGTGACGCTATGTTGGAAGGACCCAGACAAGATATTTCTCTCCTACAAAAATTTGACCTCCCCAAAAAAGGTGACTTGGATTTGGCAATTGGCCCGGAAAGAGAGATAGAGTTTAGACGTTTAGTTGCACAACTCCAAGAACAAATCGAACGAAGTAATCAAAAGCTAGAAGCAGCTCAAAATAGTTGGACAGAGTATCCAGACTTTGGACATGGTGAGAAAATAACTGTAGAGGAATATCTAAAAAGTCATCCTGAGATTTTGAAAAGATATGCTATTTTGACGCGTTCATTCAATGGTGTGACATTTCAACAAGAAGTTAGAGCTAATAGTCCGAGTGAACAAAGTTTGTTATCTCAAATTCGTCAAATCGCTGGGGGGAAGTTTGCAGAAGTTTTGGTTATATATGGAGTTTTAAAAAATGGGTCGATGATAAAACACTTCGCATTTTCTGCTAGTGGCGAAGTAACTCAAGCAGATATTGATCAAGAATTGAGTGCCTTCAATGCTGTGGTTGCAGGTAATGAACTTGCGCGAATCGATTTAATTCATAACCATCCCGACCAGCTTGCAAAAGTGACAATGTGGTCTATTCAAGATCCTGCTGAAGATGAGGGTACTGACCCGGAAGTTGGCCTTGTATCAACTAATTCATTGACTGATCGCGATATCAAAACCGCTGATCTTATTAGTCAACAATTTCCCGCTGGAATACCAGTGTATATGACTGCCGTCAGTGAAAATGGTTTAACATATACCTATCTTGCAGG
>CAZKNL010000025.1:2686-12192 GCA_964554155.1 uncultured Pseudomonadales bacterium
CAGTGTATATGACTGCCGTCAGTGAAAATGGTTTAACATATACCTATCTTGCAGGAACGGCGGAGTATTAAATTTTAAAGTGCGCCTGAAAGGAATTGAACCTTTACAACTTGTTTCGAAGACAAGTGCCCTATCCATTAGGCCACAGGCGCGTAATGTATTTTCCAACTGTTATTTTCTCTATGAGTTTTCCTTCTATGACAATTTGCACATCTTACTTCACACTTTAATATTTCTTCTTTTAGTTTTCTAAATGTTAATCCTGTTTTAATTATACGATTGATATCGTAGCTTTTATCATTGCGGTCTTTATGGTCGAATTCTAAAACAACTATATCTTTTTCGCCGCAATCTACGCAGGGATGTGATCTTAAAAAATCACCAATATACTGAAATGCCTGTTTTTTAACTTCTTTATTTCTTTTCTTTGCTTTATTTAAATAATATTTCAAGTTTCTCTGGTAATGATCTCTAATGTATCTTCGTGAGCACTCTTTACAGTAACTCGCCAGTCTGACGTTTTTAATTCTCCAATTAAACTTAGACTCATCCAGTACTAAGTTGCAACTCGGACATTTTTTTACCATGACCCTAGTATAAGCATACTGTCTTCGAAATCAAGATGTTCTCCGAACACAACTCTTTTCTCTCTGATGAATATAAGAGACATTCATTATATCAACAAATCCATCTTCAGTTTGAAGAAACTTTTGCTGTTTTTTCTTGGATGATAGAACGGTATAACTAATCCATGACAATCACCCAGCTCTATCAAAAATATCAAATTATGCCGAACTTGCAGCAGCACATGTTCCGAGTGACTGGTGTGGCAGAAATAATTTGTGATCACTTGAATGTGAAGGTTGAAAAAGAAAATACTTTGTTGGCTTGTTTGCTCCACGATATGGGGAACATTATTAAGTTTGACCTAAGTTATTTCCCTGAATTTTTGGAACCTAAAGGTTTGGCGTATTGGCAAAAAGTGAAGGATGAATTTGTTGCAAACTACGGCAAACTTCCCCACAATGCGACATTAGCAATTGCTCGAGAAATTAGTATCTCGGAAAGAGTTTGCGAGTTAATTGATGCGATTGGTTTTCATTTAGCTAAGCAGAATTGGCAGTCTGAAGATTTTTCCAGAAAAGTCTGCGCATATGCTGACATGCGAGTAGCGCCGTTCGGAGTGACTTCTTTACAGGAACGACTGGATGATGGTCGCAAACGATATACAGCCAAGGGAGATAAACAGACATTTTCCTATGTGATGGGTGCATTTTTGAAGAAAATTGAACGGCAGTTGTTTGAAAAAATGGATATTCAGCCAGAAGAGATTACAGAGGAAATGGTTAAGCCATTGACTAGAAAGTACTCAGAGATGAGGGTGTGAAGTTCATATATTAAAACTCAGATGGACAACTCTTTACTCATAAAATCAATTAAACTTGAAGCTACCTCACGTTTTGAACTGAGAGGTATTTTGTGATGTTTGCCATTTTTTAGAACAATCCATACTTCATTTGTATCTGCTTGAAAACCTCGATCTGGTTGACTAACATCATTGGCAATGATCACATCGGCATCAGACTCTTGCAATCTTTTATAAGTGACCTTAATTAATTCAGATTCACTTAATCCGTACTCTGCTTTAAATGCAACGACAGTTGTCTCCGGATTGAGTTTTTTTAAAATATCTAGTATTTTTTGGCGAGGTTTTAATCTGAGAGTAAGAGGCTTTTTGCTAGAAATCTTTCCTTTGATTGAATGAGCAAGTTGGAAGTCTGAAACTGCAGCTGCATGAAAAAAGATATCACACTTTGGAATTTTCTTTGCAATAATTTTAGATAACTCATCCGCAGTTTCAAATATTTCTTCTGGGATAAGGTAGCGCGGTTGTACCGAACTTTTTGCTCGGAGTAACAGAACTTCTGCACCGCGCAGATAACATTCTTCTGCAATTGCGACGCCCATTTTACCCGAACTTTTATTCGTAATATGTCGGACATTATCAATTTTTTCGATGCTCCCGCCAGTTGTGACGATAATTCTTTTCCCTTTCAAAACTTCAGTCTGTTTCAGCCGGGACGTTATTTCATTTTTTATGATCTGAATATCAGCCAGTCTTCCTTTCCCTTCGTATCCACAAGCAAGCATTCCCTTTGCTGGTTCAATAATTTGGTAGCAGACATTCTTTAATCGAGAAATATTTTCTTGAACGAACGGATTATTCCACATGTTTACATTCATTGAAGGACAGAGAATAACAGGAGCTGTGACTGCCAGCAAAGTAGTGGTTAAAAAATCATCAGCGATTCCATGGGCAATTTTTGCAAGAGTATTTGCAGTGGCAGGTGCAATGACCATCAAATCAGCTTGATCAGCCAATTCGATATGATCTACTTTTCCAGTTTGTAAGATATTTTTATAGTTAAATCCTTTTTCAAAAAGATCGATGAAAACTTTATTTTCTGAAGCTTTTCTGAAGTCATTAGAGGGAACCATTTTTGCTGCTTGGGGAGTCATTACTACAAAAACTTCGAAGCCATCACTTTTGAGGAATTTTACAAGCTCTAGAATTTTATATGCGGCAATTCCGCTGCTTATTCCGACCAGGATGGTTTTTTTCATGAAGTCTTTTTTTAAGGGAGATATCTACTTCACAAAAGCGACTACTTCTATTTCCACATCGATCCCTTCAATAGGAGATGCGGCTTGAACTGAAACCTTTGCGGGTTCTTTCTCAGGAGTAAAATACTTTTTGTAGACTTCATTGATCTCTCTTCTATCAGCAATATTTTTAAAATAGATAACTACTTTTACAATATCATCCATCACACATCCACATTCTGATAAAAGATACTTTATATTCTCCATTGCCTGATTTGTTTGCTCGCGAATATTCCCTTTAATAATTTCTCCTGTTTTGAGGTTGGTCGAGAGCTGACTGCTTAGAAATACAAAATTTCCAGCTCTTACGGCGTGATTGAATCCGGTTGTCGGTTTTTTTACCTCTGGTAAATTAATTACTTGTTTTCCCATAGAGATTCTTTAAAAGAAAAATGAGCTATATTTAAATTGAGTAATCTCAGAGTGTCAGTTGTGTATCTTGAGCGAGAAACGGGACTCGAACCCGCGACCTTCTCCTTGGCAAGGAGACGCTCTAGCCAACTGAGCTATTCTCGCATTTAGACCGCAGCTCTTGGCTTTTGGTCGATGTTTTCAACGATCTGTATTATACTACGTCTGTATGTCCAACCAACTTTCGTACGATGCCCGTCAGGTTAGCAGTCAAGGAACTCAAAGAGTTCTCAAACGCGCCAACATTGCTATTTATGAAGTGATCAAGGCTGCTGTCGACTTCATCGGCCACATGATCAAAATTCTGTTAGCAAAGTAGTTTCAATCAACTCTCGCTGATGTCCCCCACTTTCCACTGTGCCAAGCTGAGGAATCGAACCTCAATTTCACGATTTTCAGTCGTGCGCCGTGACCGACTTGGCTAGCTTGGCTCTCCGTAAAAAGTGTTTTTTTTGGAATTGGTGGCTCGTCAACTCATCCATTGGAACTATGACTCGCCAAGATTCCAAAAAGAAACCTTTTTACTCCGAAGTATTCGATTGTTAAAGTAATGGTTGGTGGCCGCTGAGGGGCTCGAACCCCCGACCCTTCGGATGTAAACCGAATGCTCTAACCAACTGAGCTAAGCGGCCCGCCTAGGGAGACCTTCCAAACTGTGCCGAGAAGAGGACTTGAACCTCCATGGGTTGCCCCACACGCACCTCAAGCGTGCGCGTCTACCATTTCGCCATCTCGGCTCGATGCGTACTTGCGTAGCCTGAAGATTATAAGGCAAGGATGTGAATTTCGGAAGATGACCTCTGATTTTGCTCGAGATGAGTGGCAGTAGTGGAAAATCATAAAAACCGGCCAAACTTGTAAAGACCTATAATATTTGATATAATGCTGATGCTCTTTAATTCACCGGAGGTATTGAGAAAGTGCACGGGTTAAAATTTCCCCTTATTGGAATGTACGTCCTCTTGTATCTTTTGCTGGTTCAAACGAGCGTGATCCACGTTGGGCAACTGCTGCCTTCGTCAGTCACCGCTGCCCCTGCAAAGATATTCCAGCCGATTCTCCTCTTTTTTGCATACGTTGGTGTCCCGCTTTTAGTGGGCTTCAGCTTAAAGCATCTCGGAGAGATTGATCGGAAAGACAAATGTCTCATTCTTTTAGTGAGCCTCATTGCTTTCGATATTGTTTCCAAAACTTGGGTGGCACTTTTTACCTCCCCGGCAGGAAACAAAGTCCTCGTCACTCTCGGGCAAAATGGCATGGCAACCCCGCAACTCGTTGTTGGGGTTTTGCTGATCGTCGTTTTTCTTGGGTGGATGGCGAGCTAAAAAGAGTAGTAATGGGCTACGTTCCGAAAGGGCGTAGCCCTTTCCATTTCACTTGAATTCGCTTGAAACTTTGTGCCGAAGAGAGGACTTGAACCTCCATGAGTTGCCTCACACGCTCCTGAAGCGTGCGCGTCTACCATTTCGCCACTTCGGCAGTGGGTACGGCAGATATTATATGCAATTTCTCAAGTATTCATAGATCTGGCTGCTAAAAACCAGAAGTTTTGTTAAAATACCAGTCTGGTACACCTTGGCTTCGTCAAGGAAGACACGTTGCCCGATCGTCTAATGGCAGGACAGCAGCCTTTGAAGCTGCACATCTAGGTTCGAATCCTAGTCGGGCATCAGAATAAAGAAAACTCGCGAAAGCGGGTTTTTTTGTCAACCATGGTCAGAAAAAGCTGGAATTGGCGAAACGTTTAAAAAATCGTCAACTGAGCTGCATTCCATTGTGTCACCGTTTGGATCCAGAATTGGAATAGGATTTGTTAGATACGATGGTCCTGAAAAGGAGCCAATGACCGTGAGGTCATCTGTGGAGGCCTCGTCAATCGGTATTGGACTCATCACTACTACTGCACCAGACATTGATTGGCAGGCGGCAATGGAAGAAAAGCGACTGGCATCAAGGCCGTTATCCGAGGGGACCAAGTTTTCGATTGGTTGCAAAACCTGTTTCACCGTGAATGGGAGAAACTCAGGGTTAATGAGTTCGGTCGTCGCAAATTTAGGGTTTTGTTCCATCCACGGAAAGTTCTCTACATATCTTTTCCTGTATTCATCATCGGTGGAGGGAGCTAACTCAGCAATCCAAACTTGAGAGTTTTCTCCATCAAGATTGTTGGAAAATGTCGTAATTAAGTAGTAATGCTGGCTTGGATCAAGTGTTTCCTTCGTCACTGACTCAATGTTCGTAAACGGTTTAATACCCATTGAGTCCAGTTCATCTCGAACATCTTCAGAAACCTCTGTCAGCACCGCCGCATCGTGCCCTCTCACTAGTGGAGGTGCATTACTGAAGGATACGTCCATTCTATCTGGTTCATTCCCAGAAAATGAAGTAATCCAAGACTCACTGGTGTCAGGAGTGACCGTATCTCCCTCAGGTCCTAGAATCCCTGTCTCCATCGTGTGGGCGATATTGACTGCATGCTCAATTGACAAAAACCAGAGCTTGCCATCTTTCTCGACGAAAGATCCAGATGCTCTCGTTTCCTCAAAGGCAAATTCATTTGAACGGTTGTAATCTGCGCGTGCGTGAAGACTCATCAATGCTGCCGCGAACTGTGGAATAGTCGTGCCGTCTTTTTCCGAACCATTCGAAAAGTCTCTTGCCTCTACACCGCTTTGACTCATCAAAAATATTAAGGTTGCAGCAAGCAAGATCCGAACGAGATACAGCTGGAGTAAACGATCTTTCGCCGTTTCATGTTCATCCGGCTTTTCTCTATGTTCACTTCGATTGTCAATCATCCATGCATTCTAGCAAGAAAAACGCTCACACGATGAAAGATGAATTTCCAACTCAAATTTGTCATAATCTTTCCATGATTCGAAAAGTGAAGCAAGGCTATCGAGTTGTCGCCGAGAGTGGCCGGAATATGGGGACATACCCCACCAAAGCCCAAGCTCAAAAACGTTTGGACCAAGTCCAAATGTTTAAGCACCTCAAAGCAAAAAAACAGTAACTGAACTTCTCTTTAGTGACGGAGTGTCATTACGGATTAGTCTTCTCATGTATGAATGAAGTTCTAACGTTAGTTCGCCGGGGATGCTTGGACTTTTTCTAAGCAGTCTTTGTAGGTCTGGGTATTTTTCTCTTCAACAAAAGCTGTGTTGCCTTTACTCCAGAACGTGACCGTTTCATCGTCATTCACGTAGCGAGTTCCTGAGGCAGACATACCTTGTTGGAGCATGAAAGTACGGCCATCACTGAGCGTGATCTCTACTCTGCCATTGAAGTAAGCAGCTTGAATGGCTTTGGCGCCGGCACAGTCGTAGCTGACCATCGTCAATTCTTGAGTCGGAGTGGTAGACGCGACAGGAACCATTGTCTTGACCAACTTCACTTCTTGAATCAACCAGTAGTAGCCCACGGCCAGGAAAAAGAAGCCAAACATTGCCAACCCCACAAAAAAGGTTAAGGTGGCATTTGATTTTTCTATGGGTGAAGCTGTTTTGGGCATACGTCTATTAAAGTCTAGAGAAGGCCTGTCTGTCAATTTTCATCTTTGAGTAGTGGAGTAACCGGAGGTCCTGCCTGTTCGACTATATCATCGGGGTTGATTTCCCCACTGGGGAGGCTTATCTCCCTGGCCATTCCCACGTATCGGTCGAAATCAGCAACGTCGATTGATATAATTTTCTTAAAGCCTTCAGCTTTTTTAAAGACGGCGATCGGATCTTCTTCGAGTTCGTAAGGCATGATCATGGCGCTCTTGTGCTCAATTAAAAAACGCGCCCCTTCCATCACGCCTTCTGGATTAGACTCGATAAAGGTGGCCAGGATGCGTTTAGCGATATCAAACTCAGGAAGTGCTCTGTAACCCTCGAGGTTTCGCCATTGACTTATTTCCTGGTTCAAAGCAACGTCGTGCAAGTTTTTAAGTGCCCCAAGCACAACTGGATTCAAATCATGAGCAGTGGCGTAGTTAATTGAGAGGTTGCTTAAAATTACTCGAGCGGCAACATCGGCGCGCTGTTTGTCGTCAATGATGTCACCTTGTGTCCATTCATCTTGAATCAATCTCAAGTTGCGTTCGTCAGGAGTTTCCACTAATAGATTCTCGAAACGACCGATATTCTCCCATCTACCATCGTCTTTTTGACCGGCAATCACTGCGTTTAAGCGACCCCCGTAAACGCTCTTGTTACCGTCCTCTACTTCTCCAACAATAATCTTCGTTCCCCATATCTGAGCATTGGGGGCATTGTCTCCACTGCGTGTGACGAGATCCAGAATAGATCTCCCTTCTGGCAGTTTCATCTCAAACGTGCCGCTGCCAGTTTCCATGACAAGTTTATCAAAATCGAGGTTGAGGTTCTGAATACGAGTGCCGCGGTGGTAGTCTCGTTGGAGGTAAAGATCGAGGACCATCATCGCAAACGAACGCAAACTGCGCTCTAGCTCACTGGAGGTAGTAAGGGAACTTTCGAGGACATTACGATACTCTTCAATGCTCATGCCTCTAAAGTCAGGAAGGACCGTGGCGGTGGCTTCTTGAGCTTTTGCGAGCGCCATTGATTCCCTATCAGATTTTATTCGGTTGATGGTTTTATAAGACTCATCTTTTCGGACACCCATCGTCATCACCTCTTCAACGAATTTTTTGACCTTATCTGGCAATGAGTATGTCGAGCCGCCATCATTTGCTTCGTAAAGTGTGTTTTGGATATCTTCCAACAGTTGAGGATGTTTTCGAGCTTCACGCACCACATTCTTCAAAAGAAGCGATGGCCGATCTTGCTGGACGTCTTTTTTGAGTTGATCAATTAACTGGTCTCGCCCGGCCATGTTTGGATTCTCAAGAATGAAATGAACAAGTCGCCGCTGCTCTCCTCGTTGAACGATTGTGCTGGGTTGTTCTAACAGTTGCTGAATAAGTTCGGGTTTCTCGAGCAAATTTTCATGAAAACCACTCCCCTGCAGGAGTCGGTCTTTGACGAGTCCAACGTCTGTCCGAAACGCACTGGGTTGTTGATTTTCGTTCATGTTGTCCTCATGACAGGTAGTATAACCATTTACGTTGATTGAGTCACTATTTTAAGTACTGGCGCAAAAAGGATAAGAACAGCGTCTGATGTGCATAGAGCAGATAGCCAGTAAATGCCAGAAGGAACGGAAAAATAATCCAGTTCTCGACAAATTTACCACTTTCGCAGCGCAAAAATCGAAACGGCGGAATCCCAAACTTAAAGTTGAGTGGCCAAAGCAACGGCAGACCTTCTTTCGTGGGCAAGTCCATCACTAAGTGCGAGATCACCCCGATCATGAAACTGGCCCAGACAATTGACATGTCGATCAACACAATTTTGCCCAGTATTTCCAAAAATAATCGCGACACTGCTCCGATTAAAACGAGTCCAAGTAGCGAGTGCGAAATATGTCGATGTCCACCGAGAGCAGGACAGATAATTTTGGCGATGAAAGGTCCGAGGCGGAAGTTGTCCCACAGATCACTCGTTGGTTGATCGATATCTGGGAAGAGACCGCCGACGAAGTTGGCACCAAACGCGGTGACCGCCGTGGCAAAACTCATTACCGGAATTTGCGGTAACGCTACGAACACTATGATGAGCGCGTTGAAAGCAGCGAGGTCGTGAGTTCGTCCAGTCATTCACTCAAGATACCAGACTGTGCGTGTGGACTCAATGTAGCCGCTATGCATTGCGTGTCTGGTTGTTGACTGGTAGGCTCAGTTTAGGCAGGAAAACACGATGAAAAAAGTGCGCGCCACCCTCGGTTTCATTTTTTCAAAAGATCTCCACGACGTTTTATTGATTCGTAAACAGCACCCAGAGTGGCAAGCTGGGAAAATTAACGGACTGGGGGGAAAGTGTTTTGCCGAAGAACCTGCTACCGCCTGTATGTCCCGAGAAGTAATGGAAGAGTCTTGTTTGAGTATTTCTGCCGACCGCTGGACGCACGTGACGCAACTTTTATGGAACGAGTGGCAGGTAGATGTTTTTGCGACAAAGTACGAGGGTTCTCTACGAGATGCAGAAACGATGACTGACGAAGAAGTGGAGTGGTTCTCGGTAACTGAGCTACCGGCTCAAGTTATATCGAATCTGCAGTGGTTGATTCCTTTGGCGATTGATCAGCTGACGAATACGTCTCCACCAACTGTAGCGCGTGTATCGTATTCAGATCCAAAATAAGATACGTCATCGCTTTGCGGTTAAATATTTTTTCTGCTGTTGCAGTTGACTCGTCGGGAAACCTTAGTCAGAAAACAAAAGATTTTGTTATAACACTGGATAAAAAACAGCCCGATTTGACGATAACTAGCCCCGCCGATGGTTCACAATTTTTTGGATCAAAGCAAAGACAGGTTACAATTATTGGAACAACAGAAAGCGGTGCTCAGGTAACAATTAATGACA
>CAZKNL010000026.1:0-3572 GCA_964554155.1 uncultured Pseudomonadales bacterium
TAGAACATCCGAAAAAATTAGATCCGTTATCTCGCTTTCGAGAAATTCTCCGGCGCATAAAGAAAAACAGTTTACTCAGAAAAGCAGAAAAACACGGGGTCGACCTAGAACCAGTTCTACAAGTTCTCGAAGAAAATTCTGGGCCGCTCAACTACGATTTATTAAAACGTCCACAAAAATTTGAATCGATTACAGCGCTCGCTAAAGCATTGACAGCTGAGCAGGTTAGAACGGGTTTCCAGAGGGTGGAAAGAATTGGTTGTTCTATCGCCGTAATAGACCTCGACATACCAGAACTCAGAGAGTTGTTTATTCAGTTTGCCCAAGCTCCAGAAAAAAACATTACGGCTGGTTTGGCAGAACTCCAAACATATGATCGTTTTCATATCGATGAGGACCTAATTGAGGGGTACGGTGAGAGTAGAAAGTTAGCTGTCAGTGCCAAGATATTTTTGAACATCTTGATGAATGGGGCTATACCACCAGAATATAAGAGTTTATTTGATAAAGCACATAAAAGTATTGTTTTTGATAGTAATCGTCTGTTTAGAGTAATAAAAGATGGGCAAGTTACGACGGAACGGCCAAAGTTTGAAAATATTATCTCATCAGATTTCTCCCTTGATCCAACTCTCGATAAAAAACTAAAAGTTATTGATTACTTAGTTTACCAACAGTTACTTACTGCTAATCCAGAGAAAGAGGTTCGCGCACCAGATTACTTCGATGAATGTTTTCTCAAGTTAGAACAAATTGGAGGGACTGATGACCTGCTATTTTTACTTCAAGCTGGTGTAAAGGTGGATAGATTTTTATCAATGAGGTTGAGAAAGCTAGATTGGCCTGATAAAGACCAACAAGTCGTTGCTCTCCAACAGGAACTAAAGACAGCTCGAGCAGTGTTAGAAGATCCTAATCAAAAAGCATGGATGGAGGTCTTTCATGAGCTACTAGGTTTACCACAACTTGATATACAAGAAATTTTCAGACTGCAAGATACCTATCAAGAGCGCAATAGTATCCGCAACTTAATCAGTATTTTTACTATTTTAGAGCAAGCTGATCAAAATGGTGGTGTTGATACTGATCCTTCCAAACCTCAGAGAGTACTTATTCCGATTAGAGAGATGTTTGGTTTAAACCAACCTCGCTCAGATAAATGGTTTGTAATGTTAGATGGAAAAATGATAGATCAAGAATTAGTTGCAGTGATGAAGTCAGTGGGATATGAGTCTGATTACTACATTCTAGCCAATTTTATCCGTCAGTCAGTAGAACGTGGAGGTATGGGGTACACGACATATGATTTCCGAATGGAGGATCTCAGTCTGCATGCATTTTTAGCTCGTCATCTTCAAGAGGTTGGACAATGTGTTGAGTATCAAAAGCCAACTCCTCAGCTGCTTACCAAAATAGCTGAAGGAGGCACTGGCTTGACTGAAGAGGAAGTAGGATTTTGGTTGAGTAACAATTGGTATCAGAGTGCTGAAGTACCACCTCAATTGTTAGTCAAACACCTCGGTAGTTTGGGGAATCGTTTATTGGTAGTCCTCGCAGAAAAATATGACTCTGAACAACTCAAAGCATCAGGGTTACCAGCGGAGTACGCAAACATGTTTCTCTACGTCAACCAACTTGATCCAGAGATGCGTAAACTATTTAATGACGCACCTCAAAAACTGACAGACTTATTTACAGATGGACAACCTAATATCAGGTTCTTTAACTACTTGCTGAGTAAAAATGATGTAAAACAAACTCAGATTGAACCCTTGATCACAGACCAATTGTTAACTCATTTCTTTACACGAGACTTGAAAGAGATGCAAAATCCATTACTGGTTTTGATTGCAACAAAACATGACCCCAACCATTTGAGTCAATTAGGATTACCTACAGAACATGCTTCTCTCTTTGGTTACTTACATCAACTAGAACCGAATGTTTGCTGGTCGTTGAGGGGTGCCAGGAAACCACTTGCTGAATTTTTTAGTGATAATCAACCAAATCTCGCTTTTTTTAACTACCTTCTCGACTGGTATGGGCCTGGTCAGGAATCACTCCGCTTAGCTCCTTTGCTGACTGATGAGGTTTTGACCACTTTTTCCTCTCCCCAAAAAGAATTTTGGCAACAGTACCGGCAGGGAACAGATTACGTTCGTGAACTACTCAAAGCAAATAAACAAAGTATTGAAGAAGCAATTACTCAATACACTAATCAGCCAGAAAAGATGGACACTTACATTTCTGTGATCTTAAGAATTGCTGAGTCGCCCTCGCAAGAAATTCAGCGTTTTAAAAATGAGCTAGTAGGTCAACTTTTACAAATTGACAACCCGATTCAAAAGTACGAGGAAATAGAAGCGATCTTTGTAGCTAATAACCTACCCACTGTTGGTAAGGTTTACAAAGTGTTTTTAGTGTTGCACCCTCCGAAAGAATTTGCTAGGAAATTACGAGAGAAGCCATTTTTAAGTCCTGTTCTAGAAGCAGCTAGACCTTGGTTCCGCGAGTTCTTAATTTATCGTGACTTACTAAGAGTGGCAATTGAGTCAAATAATCCCTCATTGAGGCATTACGTAGAGTTCTTTCAGGAACACGGACCCTTACTGGAGCAACTAGAAAAAGAGGGTTGGACTAGTTTAACAGATAGTGAACAACGAGCCGTCAGTGCTGTATTGCGCAAAGCGATTACCTTGCAGAACAGTGCTCACATTCCTTCTGGAATAGGGCAGCTGAATCAGCGACAACCCTCTGAAGAACAAGTCACCGAAGCATTAATTGAACTTAAACGTGCCTTTGGGATTGGAGAGGGTCAATCCTTTGCGGACGGAGTAGCGGAGTACTTTATTGAACCTCTGGGATATCACGATATTAACCAAGTTTTGGAAATGATGGATAACTCTAGAAAAGCTGCTCATCAACGCGGACTAGAGTGTGCACGTCAGTTACAAGAAGGGAATTTCAACCTTGCAGCTGGTGACTTGATTAAAGGTGTGAAAGAAGAATATTTTTCCTCAATTATCCAAAATGGCAATTTGGCTCAAGAGTTTCTCGGTGCGAATGCTGGTAGTGACCAAACCCCTTTTGACACAGATGTCAGTTATGTTTTGCCTGAAGATCTGACTACAACTGTTGGGCCAGGGTCAAATGTCTGGGAAGTGATTGACAGGTCACCTTCAGCAGGAACAAGTTACGGTAACTTAAAGTTAGTTTTTAAAAATCGTGGCCAGTTTAATCTCACCAGATCTGACACACAATTTACTCAACGAGAGTTATTAGATAAAAAGGAAAAGTATGAACTCTTTAACACAGCAGTCTCAGGAGTGGAACGTCACTATGGTATCCGGACAGGGATAGCCTCAACAGAAGTTGACTTTATAGTGGCAAATAGTTTCTTAGTCCAAAATACTCAGAAGCTTGAACAAGTCTTTTTTGCTATTGCCGAACAAAATCATTACATCCCAATTATCGATCAAAAAAACAAGTTGATTTTTACTCCTGAAATGTACGATCAGTACAGAAAAGTTTTTGAAGGGGTGCCTGAATTTTCGGACCAGCCACTGACTGTT
>CAZKNL010000026.1:3672-11844 GCA_964554155.1 uncultured Pseudomonadales bacterium
AACTTTAAGAAAGTTGCCGCTATTCGTAGCAGACTGACACAACTGTTACAGCCGGCAAGCGATAACTCACCTCTACCTAAGAGTGATGGGTATATTCAAATGAGAACAGTTGGGTGCCAAGGTATCGAGCCTGGGACTCCGATCGACGTTGATATTGCCTTTGTCCAAAAGTCTACCATCAAACCATTTGCCACACACGATGCCGTCGCAGACAAACTCAACTCAGTCAAAGAGACCTATGGTGAGCCTGTGTATCATGAAACGATTGGGTCAATTGTGTTAGCGAAGCGCCTCCTCAAAGAATCTGGAGCCTATAAAAAATTGGATGGAGGTTTTGGTGGAGTAGGAGTAGAAAACTGGATTCTCCAACATGGGGGAAATATTACAGAAGCGTTCCAGTCATTCTGGGATGCGGCCCATAGTGGTGGGGCGAATACAGGAGCTGATGGGGGGGCTGCCATTCCTCTCGAGGAGTTTAAACAAAAGTATAAACTGCTTGATGCCGGAGAGAACTTAGCTTTCCCTGGACATGATAACTTCATCCAATTACATCTGGAAGAAGGGGCATATCAGAAAATTTTGAGTATGATTCAGCGAGAGTTGAAGTTGGCCTAGAAGTTAACGCTGGTGTATTTATTTTAGGTTTTTGGGCGAACAATACTTTCCCAACCACTCCACAATCTCTTTGATTTTCCAGCCGTCGTTGTCAACAGCAATGCACATCCGGACGATCTCATCTTGCGAGGCAGTAATCTGGTGGTTATTAAAATACAAGAATCCTTTCATCACCTCATACGCAGTCCGCTTGTTTCCATCAAGAAAAGCGTGGTTCATCACTAACGAGTGCAAAAGCGCGGCAGCTTTGTCAAATAAACTGGGATAGAGATCTTCACCTCCAAAACTTACTCGGCAACGTTCGAGGCCGGAATGAAGCAACGGAAAGTCACGAACTCCCTGTACTCCACCAGCCTGAGCAATAATCCGCTCGTGAAGATAGAGAACTTTTTCAATATCAAGAACTGAGAAGTTGATCATTTTTGATGTTTCCTTAACGTGTTTTAAAGATTGGCTAATTTTTCCAGCGCTTCTTTGTCCTCTTCGAGCATCTTATCCACCCACGCAACGAACTCTGGATCAAGCTTAGCGTTATACACCGCCTTCTTTTCAGCCACTTGGAGCGGTCTGCCTTGAGAAGCAGCATAGGTTTGAGGGGTGGCGAAAGTGACGGAAGCGGTGTCTTCGTCGTATTTGGCAATCAGTGGACTCCCTTCAGACATCTGGGTGCGGTCAATGAACTCTTTATCGAGAGTAACGGCATAACTATTGCCAACTTTGATGATTTTTTGATTTTTGATCTTCAAGTCTGCCATGGGACCTCCGGAATACTAGATTGTTATAACAATATGTTAAAACAACTACGAAAATTGTCAAGACAGAAAATAGAGAAAGGCTATCAAGGTGAGAGTTTGCTCTGAGAAAAATGAGGCTTACACCTTCTGCACTTGCAGAAAGTCCAACTCGACTGGGGTTTCTCGGCCGAAAATACTGACCAAGACTTCCACTTTGCCTTTGTCTTCGTCAATAGACTTGACAGTACCCAGGAAGTCGTTGAATGGACCGTCAACAATTCGGATTGCTTCACCTTCAACGTAGTCAGCCTTATATTGGGGGGTACCCTGTTTCATGTACTTCTGAATAGCTTGGACCTCGTGTTTAGGTAATGGGGTAGGTTTGTTACCGATACCAACAAAGCCGGTCACACCTTGAGTGGTTCGTACTGCTAACCAGGCATCATCAGTCAGCTCAAGTTCGACCAACATATACCCAGGGAAGATTTTTTCGCTAATGGTTTTGCGTTGCCCACGTTTGATCTGAATTTTTTCTTGAACTGGGATTAACACTTCTAAAATCTTGCCGGTCAAGTTCAATGTTTGAGTACGTTGTTTTAATGTTTCCGCAACTTTGTTTTCATGGCCTGAATAGGTGTGGACGACGTACCAACGGGCTTTAGGATTTTCGATATCAGAAATGATGATGTGATTGGGGGTCGAGATCTGAACTTCTTGAATTTCTGGTACTGGTGGTACCTCAATTGGTGGATTTGATGTGTTTTTTTGATCTGACATATGTTTTATTTAATAAAAGTGGTCATTAGTCGAGTAAATAGAAAGTCAAGCACCCCAATATAGAGTCCTACAGCAATACTGACTGCAATGACCAAGACTGTTTTTTGAACTGTTTGTTCCCGAGTTGGCCAGCTTACCCGTTGCAGTTCTTGACGAACCTCAGTCAGGTATTTTACCACTGGTAAGGAACGAGTACCCTCAGACATCAGGTTGCTATTGTATCAGCCAGACGTGAATTTACCAAGACTCTGACTACTATTTAGTTGGATTGAGGTGGTTTTTGTTCAGGTTGCTTAGAGCTTGGTGGGGTTTTGGCCTCTGGCATGTTGTCGAGTACTCCGCGTTCACGAAGGCGCCCCATCATGCTGGCAGCAGCTACTTCTTCTTTTTGAGTATCTATTGTTCGATTTATCTTGGGTGTTTCAGAAATAGATCCAGCCTCTTTATTAGTTTTTGTCTTAAGCGCATTGATTTTTTTCTGCAACTCATCTTCATAAGGAGTTTTTGGGAATTCTTTCTGAGCAGTTACCTGTGGTGGTCGATTATTTGTTTGACCGAGAATCGCAAACAGAAGAGCAAGTAAGAAAAGAATTAAGCCGACGACCACTGCAACGACTGGAACCGAGATCCCACGAGCTTGTAATCCTGCCAGGAATTTAGCGAAAAAGCTATCTGTTGAACTACTTGATCCTGTTCGAGCACTTAAAAGTGGAGAAGCAGATGGAGCCACAGAAACTGTGGGTTGAGTACTTGGTTCAAGAAAGCTTGATGAGTTGGGAGACTCAGAAGGCATGGAAATTTCTTCACCTTTTTCACCTTTGCTACTCGATCCACTGGTAATCACTCGAGCAGTAGCTGCCGAACAGCTTAAACTACTTGGATTTGTGGCTAAGCGGCAGTACCCTTGGTAACAGCGTAAGTTGACCGCACAGTCTTTATTAACGTTACAGCCAACATTACACGCTTTGGCAATTGCAGTAGTGACAGAGGACGAAGGAGCACTGCAGCTGACACTATCTGGGTTATCTGGACGGCGACATTTATTGTAAAAACAAGTGTAGCCGGCTGCACACTCTCGACTGTCGGCGCAATATTGGTTACAGGTACGTTGTAGGCCTGTTTGCGTTTGCCCGCCGGTACCCACACCATCAGCATCGAAGTTGTACACCACGACATTACCATTTCCTTCGTTCGTCTCTGCATACCGATTATTGGCATCGACAGTTATTCTTAATGAGTTATTTGGAAGAGTGGAAAATGTAGTTTCAACCGTGTTGCTGGCTCCATCTCTGTGGTTTGCAATCAGTGAGTAGGGGAGGTCATTCGTCACATATGAGTTACCTTGGCCATTGATCACAAAAGCAGTCTGAATAGGGGTTGTGTTGGTGGTTGAAGATTTGAGGGCGTTTTGGACAGTGTATTGAATCTGAGCGATGTAGCTTTGGTAGGGGCGAAGATCACCAGTTGGTACTTCTGTGCGTGAGCTGTCATTTGTAAAGAAACGAACAACTAACCCATTTGTTGGCAACCAAAAATCATCTCCAGCAGGAATCGAAGGACTAGGTGAAGGAGAAACTGATGGGGTTGGGCTTGGTGATGGACTGACAGATGGAGATGGACTCGGCGACGGGCTTGGACTACTGAGCGCACCAATCGTATAGGTAATATCAATTGGAGTCCGCAGTTGGTCATCTGGAGGGCTGCTATTGGCAACCGTTGCAAAGGAGTTCGCACGATCGTAACTCAACGTAATCGAACCAGGTGCTAAAAGAGGGACTGTTAATTTTGCAAAAGTAGTTGGGGTAGTACTAGAAAAAGAGTCACCAACTGTTTTAGGTACCACAATCACCGAAACTAGATAGCCACCTGAAACCTGTTCAACTTCTTGGAAGATAGTTTGCAAGTTGCTGGTGGCTGGCACTTCGATGAGTGGGGTTTCTGTATTTGCCATCACCCGGGTGACAATCTGAATGCCCGATAACTGGACACCCTGAGAGTTGTACTTCAATTCAATTACACTTGGTACACCAGCAGTGTAGGTGGGGGAACTGACGAGTTGAGAAGTTAAGATGACTTGTCCGCTACCCACAGAAGCTTGATTGCGGGTTTCTTGGACTTGTTCTAAGGGTTTTTGCAGGTAAAAAAGACTGGCAGCTCCTAATGCCACAAACAACAAAGAGGCAGCAGACAATGCCAAAGGAATCAAACTCATCTTTGGTTTTTCGACGTAGATAATGTTATCGCGAACAGTTTTCTGCATGTGTCTCGTATTTCCCTTTAAGCAGCGCTCTAGTCAAGCGCTCGTAGCCTCTCAATCAGCATACTGTAATCAAGAAGGTTGACCTTACCATCCTGATTGAGGTCACTCTGTACATCACTGCCAACTTTAAATAAATCATGCACTAAGATGGCATAGTCTAGCAAGTTGACTTTGCCGTCGTTATTCAGGTCTCCGACCAAAGTTGAGTCACCGACACCTATTGGCGGATTGATGATTTCAATCGGAAATTGATAACTTCCGATAAACTCATTGTTAGAAATACGTCGGACCTCAACGGTAACAGTAGTAGTCCCTAGGCGAATTCCTTTCATACTTCCCCATAATTGGGGACAAGGAGACTGAATTCCTAAGATACATTGACCATTCGGTGGAACTGAGTCTGGCTGAACAGTCACAATGGTTGGATCTTGACTGGTCCAAGTGAAGTGGAAATCAGATTGGTCAGTCACAATTTGTCCTTGAGTATTTCTGACAACTGCAATGATGTTGTATCCACTATTGGGAGTAGAAACACCAAACGCTACAGTCCCATACGGTTTTGGCTCGATGTAATACCCTGCTGGAGAAAGACTAGGGCTTGGATGAGGTAAGAATGCTTGCAGCTGAAGGGTTCCAAAGCTCACATGACCACTTCCGTCTCTTGAGGTAAGCGTGAAGTTATCTTTATTGATGGCTTGGCCAACTGCTTGAGTCCCAAAAGCTGTTCCATCGTAGTAGATCCACTCTCCTCGTTGATTTCCATCATAGGTACGTAGCTCAGTAACTCGCCACTGACCATTTTCCTGGGCAAAGTAGATAAACATTCTCATCTCTACCCCATGCTCATGCCAAGTAGCCTCGAGTGTAGTGTAGGTATCACTGCCAGGGTCGGACTGAACCCAACGCCCATCACTACTACCCACAAAGGTTCCATTTGGTGTCGAAATAGAGAAGGGGTTTGAAGTGAGTGAGACGTAGGGAGTAGCCCAGTTGATCGAGCCGGTGGGTGAATCAGATTGAGCTAGTGCCGGGGTGACGACTGCGCCCATTGCAAGACTGATAACAAACGCAGTCAAAATAAAGCTAAAAGCAAACGAAAAAAGCTTTCTCATAACAAACTCGACTGTGGTTTCTCAATAACTCCAAATTACTTGACTCATCATTTTAAGCATATTCAGAGGAGGAAGGGAAGAGCGGAGTTCGTTGAAAAACTGCCATTTACGAAGAAATACGAAAAAAGTAGTTTCGAAATGAGTTTATTTGTCAAGTTTGATTTCTCTAAATTGTTGACATATACTCGACCCAAATAGCAATAACAGACGGGTTTTCCCCAGGGAATCTGCCTTATGTCTCCCGACAAACGAGTCCGCAAAGCGATCATTACAGATGCTGGGTTTGCCAGCCGCTATCTACCAATTACCAAAACTGTACCAAAGGCGATGTTACCGTTGGGCAACCGACCAATTATGCAGTTTGTGGTCGAGGAATGTGTGGAAGCTGGGATTGAAGAAATCATCATCGTGGCCACTCCAGAAGGTAAACCAATTTACGAAGATTACTTCAATAACAATGTCAACCGAATTCGTAAGCAACTTGCTACTCAAGGCAAAGAAGATCGTTACGAACCTGTGCAACATGTTTTGGACTTTCCAAAGATTATGGTCGTTGTCCAAGATCCCAGTTTGCCATATGGCAACGGTTCGCCAGTTGCGTCAGCCAAACCTTTTGTGGAGGCTGAAGAAGCATTTCTGGTTCTCTATAGTGATGATATTGTGTTCGGGACCCCTGGTGATGCCAAAGTAATGGTTGATCTTTACAATCAAGATCCCAGTGTGGCCGGAATTATTATGGCCCAGGAAGTTAGCCCAAAAGTTGTCGACAAATACGGAATCATTTCTTTCCAGCAGGGGAGTGATCGTTTGTTGGACAATATTATTGAAAAACCAGATCCAGAAAAAGCTCCTTCGTACCTGGCTTCATATGGAAGATATTTACTCAAACCTGAGATTTTTGAGTTTTTAAATCCTGCTCACACGGGCAAAGACGACGAGCTGTGGACCGTTGATGCAATTACCCAAATCGCTAAAATTCGCCAGGTTGTTGTAGAAAAAACTAAAGCAGAGTGGATGACTACTGGTGATCCAGAAAATTATTTTCATGCGCACTTGAAGTTTGTGATGGAGTACGAAAAGTATGGGTCGAAGGTGGCTGACTGGGTGGGAACGTTCCTTAACAGTCCTGCGTGAGAAGCATAATTTCCTCAACAGAATCCTCTACGGGTCATGGGTTGTTTGCCTAGTCTGTGGACTAAGTAACACCTTACCCACTTTGCCGTTTAGGGGAAAGCTACTCTCGCGCAGGCTTTTTAGGGAAAGTTTCTTTAGAGAGTATGGAAGACCCAGCAGCTCTCGGTCTCGTGGTAAAATCTTTCGTCATCAGAACCCGTTTTGAACGGTTTTGAAGCAGGCTATCTTTTGCCCTTGTAGCTCAGTTGGCAGAGCGCAGTCTTGGTAAGACTGAGGTCTCGGGTTCGATTCCCGACGGGGGCTCAGAGAATGATCTAAAAATCCAAAAGTCAGATGAACCGACTTATGTTGCGAGCAGTTATTTTCGATTTTGATGGAACGATCGTTGATACTTTTGATGCAGTAGTGCAGATATTTAATGAAGTTGCTCCAGGTTTTAATTTACCGTTGATAACGGATTCAGAAAGAAAAGGAGTCAGAAACTTGAGTGCCAGGGAGCTGGTAAGAAAATATCAAATAACTCCATGGAAACTTTTCAGACTGGTGTCAACAATTCGGTCAAAACTGAAAAGCAACATTCAAGATATCCCTATTGTGAAAGAAATGGATACGGTCTTAGGTGATCTTGGTAAACAAGGGGTGAAAGTGGGAGTTGTGACCACCAACTCCACAGAAAATGTGCAACTTTTCTTAAAAAAGTGGAGGATCGCAGTTGACTTTATTCACTCTGAACATAACTTGTTTGGGAAAGCAAAAGTGTTGACCCATGTCATCAAAGAACGACAACTTAGTCAGTCGAGCGTAGTGTATGTTGGGGATGAAGTCAGAGATATTGAAGCAGCCAAAAAAGCCAACATTTCTGCGATCGCGGTAACATGGGGATTTAATTCTGAGAAAAGATTAAGGCAAGCCGAGCCTGATTATGTAGTCTCAGAAGCAAGTCAGATTAGTAGGATTGTAGAAAATTCAACTTAGTGAATTGAACCTTAAATTCTGCCGTAGATCTGGAATTTCTTAGTAAGTTCTCTTGATTTTTCTTTGTTCATAAAGAAACACACTCCAAAATACTCTAAGTCTAGTTCAGCAGTCTTGTCGAATTCTTCTTGTTGAGTCACATAATTTCCATCAACCATGGTTTGGGTGAAGTCAGTAAACAGAATTTTTTCGGTAATAAGCTTATTTCTCAAAGTTCGTATCTGGTTACTATTTTCTGCTCGTAACACAATAAAACCATTTTCTGATGTACTGGGATGAATTGATTTGTTCAGGTCAAGAAAGTCTCTAAATCGGAGTGGATCCAGATTATTTCGATGTTCATAAACAAGGCCTGCAGCCATATGGCCCAAAGCATTTAACAGTTTTGCAGGTTCAATTTTTTTATTCAGGACACAAATAAACTGATCTGTTGTTGGGATATAAGTCAGCATGACTCTTTCTATGCTCGATGAGCATCTTCATGGTTGTGGTGGTACAAAGGTTTTCTTTGAGCCTTCTTAGGGATTCGAACCCTAGACCTGCTGTTTACAAAACAGCCGCTCTA
>CAZKNL010000027.1:0-1104 GCA_964554155.1 uncultured Pseudomonadales bacterium
CAGTGATGATGGCAGCTTCAGTACCCCCCATCGTTTAGATAATGGCAAGAACGACTTGTCTTTTAAAGTAATTGACAGAGCTGGTAATCAGACTGAGAAGACTATCAGCGTCAACTTTCAAGAATAAACGGAAGCAAGGACAGCCCAACTGCCTAAAAATAGCACCACAAATGAGTAGGTCAGACTAGCGTTAAATATTCCATGGACAAGTACCGCGATTAAGCCAATCCATAAAAAAAGTGGACGCTGAGTCAATGACCGAAATGTTGAAAAAAGTAAAAACAGAAAAAGTATTGTCCCCACTCCTCCGGTACCGATAAAGATCAACAGTAGCCAGTTGTCTGGAATTCGCGCATGAGTGGGTTGATGAGCGTAGAACGTTGGCGAAGGATCAACAGTTGGCACAAATAAGCCTCTGCCGAAAATGATTTGAGAGGGTGTGCTCAGCAGTTGCAGATTTGCTTGAATGGTGGTGATTCTAGAAATGACTGTAGATGTGCGTTCGAGTTTAACGCCCTCTCCTGCTGGTCTGGGCAGAAAAGGAATCACAACCAGAAAAACAACTAGAACCAAGCTGTGGAAAATTACAAAATGTCGAGACTGCTTTTGCCAAAAATAAATCAGCAATACCAGCAAACTTACTACAAAAGCAAGATAACTTGCACGGGAATACGTCAACAAAATTCCGCCAGCCAAACCTACGCACAAAATTTGGAGTGCTTTCCGATCAAATGGAGAGAAGTGAATTTTAGGAAAAAACAACAGGCCACTCACCAAAATATATCCTAAACAAAAAATCAACCCGCTAAAACCAGGATCAAGTAAGGTCGAGATTAAGCGATAGTAGTGATCATCCCAACCCAGAAAGAAAAGGATGCGTGTGTCAGGGACAAACAGATACTGGAGGATTCCGAAGTATAAAAGGAAACTGACAAAGAGGAGTAATCCGGTAACTAAAAGAGATGGCTGAATTTTTTTGTTTTTGAGATCAAAGGCAAGTGATAAAAAGCTGAGCGCGTAGAGTGTTAAACGAGTAAGTGCTAACAGGGCAAAAGAGAGTGAATGACCGGAGAGGAAAGACAAACCCAAACCTGCTCCCACCCA
>CAZKNL010000027.1:1204-3133 GCA_964554155.1 uncultured Pseudomonadales bacterium
GTATGCTCTGACAGCCAGCGAGTGAGTACTCATCATGGTGGCATACGCTACACCTTGCCAACCATCTAGATAGGCAAATCTAAAAAACATGTTGTAAAAAAACTTCCCTACTGGCCACAACACTAACTCAATAACTGATGTGCGTTCCCCTTTTTGATAACGAAAGTCTGCTTCAATCTGCGCATAGCGAATAATCTTTGCTAAAAACTCCGCAAGTGAAGTGTGTGGGTAGTGATACAGTATCAATGAACTTTGATAGAGTTTTCCTTTAGTGACAACAACTTCATGGACTGGTCGTTCAAAGTGAGAGACTGACTTGCGAAATATTCTGAGTGGTCGGATGTTTTTAACTTCTCCATGTCTGAGTGTTTTACCTGCAAAGATATCTATGCGTTGGAGAACAACACCACTATACAACTCACTGAAGATCACCTCTCGGAGAGTTTTTTGAGCTCCTTTTGCCAATTCTTCGTCACTATCAATCCAAAACACCCAGTCATGTTGAGCATGTTTTTGGAGCAGATTCCGCACAGAAGCGAAACGAGTGATTAGGCCGGGAATATCTAACGTTTTAATTTGCGGAAAGTCTTTTCGTAAACTTTTGAGCTCTTTGCTGTTCAGTGGCCGAACATCAGTCCAGCCAACTACAATTTCGGTTGCCCACTGAACGCTTTGCAAACAACGAAGAAAACGTTCATTAATTTGTGGAGCTAAAATTAAAACAGTCAATGGTAATGCTTGAGCCATATGTGGTTATCCTTTGGGAGCGTGGAGTGTTTGGTAGACCCCATACAAACTGGCTGGCAGCGCAATCAAACGAGAAATTAAAACCCCATAGACCGCCCCGATTAATCCATATTGCATCCCTAGCATACTAACCAACCCAATCATCAGTACAGCAGTGATTAATAAGTTACTGTTCAGCCAAAAGTACGCGCGCCGAGCCACTAACAAGGAAGAAGAAATACTGGCGGCACTTTGAATAATTCCAGCAACTAAAAGTGGTTTGATTAATGGCACTGCAGCCAACCATTTTTCGCCAAGTAAGATTAAAATCGTGACTCGCGGAAAAAAGAAAAATGGTAGAGCAATCAAGACAAAACTACTCAGTGAAACTTGAATTGTTTTTAAATACGCTCGTTTCAACCGTTGCTGGTCATCAGTGATCTTGGTATAGACTGGGAAAGTACCATGTTGGACAGATTTTGCTAACTCAAGATTCAGTTTATGCGTAAAGCCGTAACTGTTTTGATAGACACCTAACCCTTGAGTACCGATGACTTTTCCTACAATCACACTGTCCACATTTTCTACCACATATCCCAGAATCGAAGAAATATTTAAGCCTTTCATGTTATGAAAAATTTCTTGGGCACGCGACCGTAGATAATGAAGCTGCGGTCTCGTTTTGAACATCAAAAATGTCAAGATCACTTCAAATACGGCACTGCTAATCAAGCCAAAGATAATGGCATAGACTGAGCGTAGTAAAAATCCAAACAAAACTGCACTACTGACCTCAACCACCAATAAAGATAATCGATAGACTGAGTCACGAAAAAAACGCAGATCTTTTTGCAAAGAAACAATGGCTGGATTGATAAATCCGCGAATGCAAGGAATCAACGAAGCCACTCCAACTAAAATGAAAAGTTGAGGAATGTTATAAAAAAGGCTCATCCCAAAACCCATCAAGATCATTAAAATGCTGATAATCATGCCACGGACAATTGAGATCACCCAAGCAGTATCCAAGAAGTAATTTATACTTTTACTGGATTGAATAATGGTAGGGTTGACACCTGTTTCAGTCAATGACTCCACAATCCCAATTGCGATGGCAACCAGCGCGAACAAACCAAAGTCAGCTTGTGACAAAATTCTAGCGAGCACTACAATCTTGAGTGCACTCAGCAAAATAGTGGCAAC
>CAZKNL010000027.1:3233-11537 GCA_964554155.1 uncultured Pseudomonadales bacterium
AGCAACTAGCAACTGATCACTGGAAACTAGTTTTTCCCCTTCGCCAACTTCATCACCTTCATGATTTCGTCTTTAGTTTCTTCGGGTGTGCCTTTAAAGGTGAGGGTCAACTTGGCTTGACGATGTGAGATGATCAATTTAACTTGAGTGTCATCTTTAAAAACGTGTTGGAGTTGGTTCTGCCAGCTATCGATTTCATTGGTGTGAATTGCGATCCGCCCAACTTCAGTTTCAGTGACTTGACCGCTGACATCTTTATATCGACGAACCAGCTCTTCAGCCCGACGAACAGAAGCCCCCTCTTTTAAGATCTGCTTGTAGCAGTCGATCATAATGCGTTCGTTTTCAATACTGGCAAGGGCTCGAGCGTGACCTTCACTAATTAAGCCACCCGCCAAGCCATCCTTAATCGCATCCGGGAGATTAAGTAAACGGAGTGAGTTACTGACGTAGGCAATTGATTTACCAATCTTATCGGCAATCTGCTGATGGTTGAACTTAAAGTCTCTGAGTAACTGTTGAAAGGCTTGGGCGCGCTCAATAGGTGAGAGATCCACCCGCTGCACATTTTCGATCACGGCCATCTCCAACATACCCCGAGGGGTAGTCACTTTGACAATCACAGGCACCTCTTTTAACTCAGCCAGCTTGGCTGCTCGCCAGCGTCGCTCACCGGCAATAATCTGGTAGCCAGCGGGAGTATGGGCCACCACGATAGGTTCGAGGATGCCATATTGTTTGACAGAGTTAACGAGTTCCTCAAGTTCCTCCTTATGCACCTTGCCACGAGGTTGGAGTGGGTTGGGTTGAAGTTGGTTGACAGGTAGTGTGGTCGGGTGTTGGATTGGCATACTACCAAGATGTATACCACACTAGGTCAAAAAGGAAAACAGTGAACTGTGAAAAGTACGTGAAAAAAGTTTGGAGTCGTAGGGAGGTTAAGTTTTTTTAAGGAGTGATAGGTTTCAGAAGGTAAAGGATAGATCTGTATTTTCCATTTTTCCCTTGAAGAGAGAGGATTTGTAAGTTGCGAACTGTGAAATGACTTTCAGGAAAATCATGTTGATTCATAGTGAGGATATAGTACCCACCTAATAAACTATAGGCAGCAATAAGTGGGTCCATCGTTTTCATCTTTTGCTTTTCTCCGTCGAAGCTATTGCAGTTTGTTTCAAAAGAATAATGTGCCGCTTTTTTAATTACAGTATTAGGAATAGCCTCAGAGGCAGGAGAAAAAAGTGGTTTTGGGTAACGTGTCACATGGTCATACCACGATTGGTTCATTGCCATCAATTCATAGCAAACCGGTGTTGGAACTTTAATTAGACATTCAGGGGAGATGTTCGAGACTAAAGACATCACAGCCTCTTGCCATAAGCGTTTTTCTTTTTCAACATAAGAACCTGTTTTAGAAACCGCGTAAAGGGCGGCAACAACCATTGTGTCCAACAAGACAACTGGTTTAGAGGACATACTCTACATTATTTTGCCACTTTTCAGCAGCGGAATTTATAAGCTCTTTTGCAGAGCTATCACCCTTCCTTGCCCGTTTTTCAACCGCATCAATATCCTCGAATATTTCTTTGAGGGTAGTTTCTTTTTCTTCGGTTTTGGAAATTTTCTTTTTTTGTTTCATCTTCTCTTTCTATTCTAGATAATAGCTTTTGAGGAGAAGATGTGGTAGGGGTAAGAGTTATGTCTCTCTTCTTTATCCATTTGGCCAAAATAAATAAGGCTAGATGTTCTATCTAAGAAACTAAGATGAAACGTCTTTCTTCGATTGATCCATCACGATCCATTGTTCTTCCAATGACTTCAGCCATCGGTACTCCATCTAAGCTATTGAAAAATTCAGTCATCTGTGTTTGCCAGTCGTCATGTAGTAGGGTAGAAACAGACATTGAATCTTTATGAAAGGTTGGGGTTATGAGACCCTTTGTTAAAACAGATACTGGCCAATTTATGCTCACTGTACCTAGAATCCTCTGGGTTTTCTTTCCTTTTTCGAACTCAGGAAGTACTACTTGAAGTTTTTCTGGGTGATCATCGCCAACAACCACTAACATTTGAGAAGTAAAGTTGATAACTCCATTTGAGAGTAATGTTTTTCCCGTAAAGACAGTCACAAGCCTACCACCTCTTTCTGCAATGTTGTCCAAAAATTTTTGCAGCTCTGCTTGATATTGTTCAGTAGTGGGAGCTTCAAGATCAGCTTGCTGTTCGTTGCAAGGTAACTCAAGGGGCACGATATATGGCATGCCTACCTCGAACCGTTCTTTTCGATTGAGAGTTGGTTCTAAATGATTTAACTCTTGCATAGG
Source organism: uncultured Pseudomonadales bacterium (assembly GCA_964554155.1). GTDB lineage: Bacteria > Patescibacteriota > Microgenomatia > UBA1400 > PJMF01 > UBA924. The sequence continues at coordinate 5,555 of CAZKNL010000027.1, forward strand.
AGCTATATGTTCACGACATGCACCACAGTCTTACCAAATCGTTTACTGAACTGGACAATTCCATCAATCATGGCGAAAATAGTGTGGTCGCGACCAACCCCAACGCCTTTGCCTGGTTTATAGAGTAAACCGCGTTGGCGCAAGATGATGTTGCCAATAATGACTTTTTGGCCACCAAATTTTTTCAAACCAAGGCGTTTGCCTGGTCTTTGATGGTGCTGAGTTGTGGCGCCACTGGCTTTAACGTGTGACATAGTGTTTTAGCGTGTTGCTTCCTTTGGTCTATTGAATCGAAACGTCCAGATTTGACGCTGAATAACTGCTTGTGGGCGATGATACAGCGCTGGATCAGATGTTGAAGTATACCCAAGAGCCTGAATCTTGTCAATGATGCTCTCGAGGGAAAACGCTGTTTTTTCCGTCTGAACAAGGGGAAAAATAATAACAATCACTGCTTGGTCAGTCAAGATATGTCGCCATTGACGGAACGCACCAAGGTAAAGTTTCTCCATCCCGCGGAAAATATTGGCCAATTGCTGTTCTGATGGGGTTTGTTTACCCAGAAATGGTTCAGTCACGATCAAGTTAACTGGTTCATCAAGCTGATCAAGGGAAACCCGAGTTGCATCGGACTGGAAAACCGTAAAATGACCATCGAGTTGATACTCTGCAGCCAGCCATGCCAGATTTGCAGTTGTTCCTGCGACCGCTTTTTGGTCAATATCACACCCCACCACTTCACAGCCGAGACAAAGCCCTTCCATCAGAATACTGCCGCTGCCGCAAAACGGATCAAGTAAAATAGCTAGTTTGGAAGACGAATCAGTGGATGCGGGGGTTGGTTCGCTGGTCATCATTCGCAACTCACCGAGTCCAATATTGACCATCATTCGGGCGACTTTAGGGGGGAGCATCCCCTTTTTGCGATCAGCATACGGTTTTTGGCGGTCACGACGAGTCCATTCATCGATATTTTGGACTGCTAAAGTTTTGGCAAAAAATGTTTTTTCTGGAAAACGAATCACCAACAACTCTTCCACTTTTTGGTGAAGTAGGACAGAAGCAGACAAGCCATCTCGGGGACTTTCAATGAAACGAGAACTGATCCCTCTCTCTTTCAACAGTTGTTTCACTTCACCCACCTGAACTTTAGGTAACTGATCACGATTGATTTCACCAATCGCAAACGTTGGTCGATCAAATTGAGCAAAATACGCAGCAATGTACTCGGAAAGCTTCTCTTCTTCGATGGCTGCAAACTGACCAACCACTTTCAGCAGCTTTAAGCTTCCACCGAGTTCTTGAAATATTGAAATCAAGCGAGCTTCATCTTCGAACTCGACTTGATAAAACTGGTTGCCCAAACATATACCTGTGGATAATCCACACGCCTCTAACTCTTTGACTGATAAGTCAGGAGTTCGTCCTAACAGGAAAAGATAGCTCTCCATGTTTAGCCAATCGAGACGACTTCAACAGTCGTTTCTGGTTGCCGGTGGCCATAGACTCGGCGGTAGCGAGATTTGGCTTTGTATTTAGCAACACGAATTTTGTCACTCTTTTGGTGAGACTTAACTTTTAACTTGACGGCAGCACCTTGGACTAATGGTTGGCCGACAGTTACTTTGTCGCCATCAACAGTCAATAAAACATCAGAAACAGTCACAATTTTGCCTTCTTCAGCAGTAATCCCGTTAAAGGTCAGTTCTTGACCAGGTTCAACACGATATTGTTTCCCAGCAAATTGAATCACAGCATACTTCATAACACTCCTCTTTCTTGAGAAAAATAATTATATCATGACTGAGCACAGCTGTCTTGACGTTATCTTTTTAGCGAATCACCAGCTTTGGTTGCCGGTGGAGTTCTTTGAAAATACTTTGCAAACAACCGAGATGAAACGACAACGCTAAGATCGAGCTTCCTCCATACGAAATAAAGGGTAAGGTAATTCCAGTAATTGGAACAAGACCAATGTTCATCCCGATATTTACGCTGATTTGAGCCATAAACATCACCGCAGTAATAGCCGCATACAACTGGGCAGTGGCTGACTTTGCTTGGTAGGAGATCAATAAACAGAGGATGACTAAACCTGCATATAAAGAAATCAAGACTGCTCCGCCAATGAAACCAGTCTCCTCAGCAAACGAGGCAAATACAAAGTCAGTTTGTCGTTCAGGTAAAAAACGGAGCTGCGACTGTGTGCCCTGGCCCAAACCTCGACCAGTCAACCGTCCAGAACCAACTGCAATCACAGATTGGATGGCGTTATAGCTGGCGTTTTGGGTTTCTTTGTGTTGAGCAAAAAAACTGGTAATCCGTTCTTTTTGGTAGGGTTTGAGAATGAATAACCAACTGATGACCAGTATGCCGATACCTGCAAGTAGTGAGCTCAGCAGAAAAAATTTAGGAATATGATTAAAAAGTAATGCTGGTACAACCGCCACCATATAAATGACTGCGGTACCGAGGTCAGGTTCAAGAAGAATCAAGCATACTGGAATACCTAGAGTAATGAGCAACAATAGATACTCTTTGAGGGTCAGTTTTTTTTCTTTGAGGAGTGTTCCTGCAACCAATGCCGCGATGCTCACGGCTAACTGTGATGGCTGAGCATGAAATGGTCCAATGGTGATCCAACTTCTGGTTCCTCTAGTCACCGTTGCAATTACTTGGGTAATGACTAAGCTGCTCACCAATACTCCATAGAGTGCCCAACTGAGCTGCTGCCATTGATGGAAAGAGATTCTGCTCGCACTCCAAAATATGCCTGCACCCAAAACAAAAAAAAGTAACTGCCGCTCCAATAAGCTAGGTGCCACACTTCGCAAGATCAAGATACTGATCAACGACAGCAAGAAAAGAATGCTCGGTAGCAACCACTGTTTCGTCATTACTCCAAGCGTACTCGTAAAGTGGGTCCTTTGACAAGCTGGGAGACTTTGGCTTTTTGCTTAATTTTGTCTTCCCACTCTGCTGGCCAAGTTGGTGCTTCCACGACTACCGTCTCGTGCACATTGACACTTGCTTCTTTACGTAGCTGTTGGATTGAGCGAATCAACTCACGAGCTTCACCTTCAACTTTGAGTTCGGGGGTGATGGTGAAATCTAGTTCTACTTTAAATTCTGGTGCTGTTTTCCAATTAACCTGTTTAACGTTAATCTCATTTAAAAGAACTCCCAAAAATAATGCCTTATTTGTTGGTTTTGGATCAGGACCTTCTACACTTACAGAATTCAAAGGTTGACGAACTTTTATATTGTGTTCTTTTCTTAAGCTAAGTGCTGTTTCTACAACTCTTCGGATTAGTTCCATCTCTTTTTCCAAAACTTCATTCAATAGGTTCGCTTCCACTGTTGGCCACTTATTTAAGTGAACAGATTTTCGTACATCTTTGTGTTTGCCGACAAGTTCTTGATAGGTTAGCTCACTGAAAAAAGGTGTCAGCGGAGCGAACAGTTGAGCAAGCTTCACCAACAGATAGCCAAACACTTGTCCGGCTTGGAGTGCTTCGTCACTTTCCTCTTTCAATCGCTCGCGACTTTGACGCAGGTACCAAGTGGACACTTCATTAATAAACTCAATCAACGTCCGGCTGGCGCGAACCACATCGTAGTTGTCCATATCGGTAGTAACTTGTTGGGTGACTGCGTGCAAACGTGACAGCACCCACTTGTCCATTACATGCTCAACATTCGTTGGCAGTTCTTCGATTGAAACTTTCGCCTTCTGCAGTTGGGGTGCTACAAATGTTTGATAAAAAGCAAACACGTTCCACCAAATCACAAACACTTTTTTGCGCAGTTCGCTGACTTCTTTTTCACTAAAGTTTAAGTTATCAGCTTTCATCACCACTGAGCTCATGAGGTACAACCGCAAGCTATCAACACCGTATTTATTAATTAACACCATTGGATCGGGATAGTTCTTTTTGGACTTGCTCATCTTCGAGCCATCTTCGGCCAGAATTGTGCCAGTGGTTAGAGCATTTTGAAATGCTGGTGCAGCAAACAATCCGACGGACAAAACATGCATGCAGTAAAACCAGGCACGGGTTTGGGCGATGTACTCAGTAATGAACTGAGCTGGGTAGTTGGTCTGGAACCAATCTCTATTTTCAAATGGATAGTGAACCGCCGCATACGGCATGCTGCCACTTTCGACCCAGCAGTCGAAGACTTCGGGAATGCGTTTACCTTTGACAGTTTTGGCATCGTCAACCCAGACTTCAACGTCGTCTAAAAATTCACGATGAATATCGGTTAATGCTGCAACTTTTTGGGGATCAACTGCCCATTTTTTTAGTTCATCGATTGAACTGATCACTCGCTGTAAAGGTTTTTTTAGATTTGATAAATGGACGTGAACACGAGTTTTACCATCACTGCCAATTGACTGGTGAGTCTTTTGTGAATACTCTTGCCAAATTGGCATTGGAGTTCCCCAATACCGCGAACGCGAAATATTCCAGTCTGGTGCAGTTTCTAAACCTTTCCCAAAACGGCCATACTTTAAATGTTCGGGAAACCAGTTAATTTTCTCGTTATGCTTCGTCAAATCTTTTTTCAACTTCTGCACGTTGATGAACCATGCCGGCACCGCACTATAGTACAACGGTGTTCCACAGCGATAACAGAAAGGATATGAGTGGGTGTACTTTTCAGCTTTGTACACTAAACTACGATGTGCCAAATCATCTAACAAAATTTGTTCTGCTTTTTTGTAGAACATTCCTGCGACTGGAGTCACAAAATCAAAGAACTTTCCTTCGTCATCCAATGTTGGAACACATGGCAAATCTTTTTCTAATGCAAGTGCGTAGTCATCCTCACCGTAAATTGCAGCAGTGTGCACGATTCCAGTCCCATCTTCCAAACTGACAAACTTTGCGGTCATCACATAATGAGCTTTTTTGCCATCCAATGGCATATAAGTAAACAGGGGGTTGTACTCCAATCCTTCTAACTCAGAACCCCGCACAGTTTTCAAAATTTCTGGATGGTGAATATCATGCATTTTTGCTAACTCAGCAACTTTGTCTTTAGCGACCCAGAATTTTTCTTTTTCAACTTCAAACAATGAATACTCAGCATCAGGTAAAACAGCGAGTCCGACGTTTCCGGGTAATGTCCATGGTGTCGTTGTCCATGCTAAAAAATATTCATCTTTTGCATCTTTGCGTTTGAACTTCACATAGACGGAGTTATCTTCAACATCTTTATAAGAGTTGTCCATCGCGATCTCAAAGTTTGAGAGTGGTGTTGCGCACCGAGGACAGTACAACACAACTTTGCGACCTTGATAGATCAAATCTTTTTTATACAGCTCAGAAAATCCCCACCACACTGATTCCATGTAGTGTTTATCCATGGTTTTGTAGGAGTTTTTAAAGTCAACCCACCGGCCAATTCGACGAATGATCACTTCCCAATCTTTATCAAAACGCAAGATCGCTGCCCGACAGGCTGCATTAAAGTTGGCAATTCCAAACGTCTCGATACCTTTTTTGCCATTTTTTAACTGCAGCTCACCCTCAATCATGTTCTCAATTGGCAGACCGTGGCAGTCCCACCCCCAAACACGTTCTACCCGATACCCTTTCATCGTCCAGTAGCGAGGGACTACATCTTTGATCGTGGAAGCAAGAATATGACCATAATGTGGCAACCCAGTTGCAAATGGTGGACCGTCGTAAAAAACATAGGCGTTATCTGCCGGTCGTTCTTCGACAGATTTACGAAAAGTATTGTCTTGATCCCAATAGTTTAGAATCTGCTCTTCTAGTTGGGGAAAGTCTGGAGTTTTTGAAAGATCAAGATTGGATGTTTCAGATGTGTTTTTTGGCATATGTTTTCCCTTTTTTTGTGGTTGATTTTGCAGTGCTTTGAGTTATACTTTTTTCAGTCTCAATACGCGAAACTGTATCCTTCGGGATCGACAAACCTCTACTTTTGTAGAGGTTTTCTTTTTTCTACGGTT
>CAZKNL010000028.1:0-6873 GCA_964554155.1 uncultured Pseudomonadales bacterium
GAGCAGCCACATATGACTGGTGACGATCCAGTTTGCGTACTCGAAATGAAGTGCCCAAGCTCGCCAAAGAAGTGTTGCCGCGATTGGCAAAATAACTACCACGGAGAGCTTCTTGAATGACACTTTAGATATTCCTTGGAGAAGATACATAAAAAATGGCAGATAAGCTAAATAGTATCCTTTGGTAAGTACAGAAACTGTGAATAAACCTGCTATGAACAAAATCGAGATCCACCTTTTGTCTTCATGCAAACACAGCATGATTGCAATGACGAGACTAAGTAGTCCAAAAATTTCTGGACTTTCTGCACGTCCCCAAAAAACAATTGCAGGGAAGAAACAAAAAATCACTGCTGAGATTAATCCATATTTCCGAGAATGAATTTTTTCTCCAATCTTATAAATAAGAAATGTAATACAGGTGGAAAAAAAGATATTTAATAAGCGGACTAAAAGAACTGATACCCCCGTAAATCTAAAAAACTGAGCCACAAGATATTCGTAGATGGGGAACTCCCCTAGATGGAGAGTTTGATTGTCAGAGGGATTAATTGCTTGATATGTCCGTGGATACAACAGAGATCCTTCTCCAAGAAAGATGCGTTGGGTTATTGAGAAAGTGATTAACTGCCGATAATAATGTTGGTCATTCAAAGCAGGATTCTGTAAGTCGTAGAGCTTTGGAAAGACGCTAGTACAAACGAGGAGTAAAAAAACACCAACCCGGACTAGCTTCTGTCGGAATATATAAGAGGGGGGACTAGTCTGTTTACTCAGATGATCTAACATAGAGATATTATTCAAACTGAGTATGGTTCTGACTGAAAAGGAAGTCAATCTTCCTACGCTTCTTGTAAGGTTAGCCCTCTATACTCGTCACACTATCAATCAAAAGGAGGTACTTTTTACTCAACTGACTTCATCTTTTCTTAAAGATCTTCGGAAATCTTGTGTTAAAATACGTCCACAGTTTGCTTTCCGTCCGCAATTACACAGACGGATCCAGTAGTATCCGAGGCAAACATAGAAAGGAGCATATGGATACGGTCACACACAACTATGAGTTGACCTACATTTTGTCAGGTTCTTTGACTGACAGTGAGGTAGCTCAAATGAGGACCCAGGTCGAACAGATCCTGAAGAAATTTTCTGCTCAAGTTCTCAAGAATGAAGACTGGGGGCGACGCCCCTTGGCATACACGATTATCCACGAAGGCAAGAAGCAAACGGAAGGCATGTATGTCCATGTGGTGTTTGCTTTGGAACCTACTAAAGCATCTGCTTTGGAGCGAGAGGTGTACCAATCAAACGCAGTTATTAGACACTTGCTTATTCAAGCAGATGAAGTTGAGGAAGAAGTTGCCCCTGAAGAGTAAATAAAGGAGGGAGTCATATGTCAGCTCGATCATTAAACAAGGTCATGTTAATCGGCAATCTCACTCGAGATCCCAACATGCGTTATACCCCGACTGGGTCCGCGGTGTGTAGTTTTAGTATTGCCACGAATCGGACCTGGACATCTGGTGATAGTGGCGAAAAGCAAGAAAAAGCTGATTTTCACAACATTGTTTCTTGGTCAAAACTGGCTGAGGTGTGTGGACAACTGCTTCACAAAGGTGACAAAGTCTATGTCGAAGGTCGTTTGCAAACTCGAGAGTGGCAGAACAAAGAAGGGCAAGATCAACGAACTACCGAGGTAGTGATCGACAACATGATTCTGTTAACTTCTCGTGGAGGTATGTCATCAGCTGCAACAGAAGATGTCAGTTCCGGGGATGATTCTGTTAGCCAAGCCTCTCCAGCTTCATCAGCTCCCGCGACTTCTAAATCAACTAAAAAATCAAAAGCCAAAACAGAAGAAGTTCCTAGTGATGATGTCAGTGCAGTCCAAGACATCTCAGAGGAAATTGATATCCCGTTTTAACCAGCGGGTATAAGAAAATAAGGAATACCTATGTCTACCAAAGATATGCACTTTACATATAAAGATGTCAAAAGCTTGCGACGCTACATGACTGAGCAGGGCTATATTTTACCTAGAGCCAAAACTGGTTTGACCCAGAAACAGCAAAAGCATTTATCTCGAGCTATTAAACACGCACGTCACTTAGCTCTTTTGCCGTTTACTCAGACTCTCTAACACTCTAAGATTGAGTGACTATGTTCGATCAAGACAACCTTGCCAAGAACGTGATTATTGCTGTCCTATTGATCGCAATGGGTGGGGTTGTCGGCTTTAAGTTACGAGGGAATGAGTACATTCCTGGGATTAGTCCAATTATTTCCCAAGTTTCTCAAGTTAAAGTAGTCAATAAAGAACAACCCAAAGAGTTTAAAGAAGTTGACTTTAATCAATTCTGGGGAGTCTGGAAAATTTTAGAAGACAGCTACCTTGAACCTGACAAAATTCAAGCAGATCAAATGGTGAATGGCGCCATTCAAGGAATGACCTCTTCCTTGGGTGATCCCTATACGGTTTTTCTCCCTCCGACCGATCAAAAACGAAGTGAAGAGGACTTGTCTGGAGCATTTTATGGAGTAGGCATCCAACTTGGGTATGTTGATAATACTTTGGCTGTTGCGACACCTCTCAAAGGCTCTCCTGCGGAGAAAGCTGGAGTAAAGGCAAAAGATCTGATTATTCATGTCAAAGACAGCAAAATTGACGCGGACACTCAGGGTTGGAGTTTAGTTGAAGCTGTCGATAAGATTCGTGGTGATAAGGGAAGTAAAGTTACTTTGACATTAATTCGTCGCTCAGACAAAGCAGAACCTTTCGAGGTAACACTCGTCCGGGACGAAATTGTGGTACCCTCAGCTGAGTTGAAGTACCTCGATCTTCCTCATGGCCAGAAGGCTGCCCTGATTACATTAAGTCGATTTGGAGAGAGAACAGATGATGAGTTTAACAAAGCAGTTGAGAGTATTCGTCAAGAAAACCCAGCTGGCATTATTTTAGATATGAGAAATAATCCTGGTGGTTTTCTTGATGGAGCAGTGGACGTTGCCAGTGAGTTCATTAAAGATGGCTTAATTGTGACTCAACAAGGTCGGTCGTCAAGTAAGCCCTATAACGCTAAAAATACTGGTCGTTTAACGAAGTACCCTATCGAAGTTATTGTTAATGGAGGAAGTGCTTCAGCAGCAGAAATTGTCGCTGGTGCACTGAGAGATCGTCGAGGTGCAAAGTTAATTGGCGAAAAGACATTTGGCAAAGGCACAGTCCAAGATGCCCTTCGTTTGGATAATGGTGCAGGTCTCCACGTTACGATTGCCAAGTGGATCTTGCCCAAAGGCGACTGGATTCAAAAGACAGGTATCCCAGTTAACGTCGAGGTGAAAGATGATCCAAATACTGAGGTTGATGAAGTTCTTGAACAGGCAAAGGTAGAGTTGCTGAAGTGAAGATTGCCTCAAGCAAAGACTGAAATGTCTAAAAAAAATCATTGGATCCTACTCCTCATCGTTTTTATTAGCTTACCTGTACTATTGATCGTTTTTCTCATTGCCATGGCCTTTGTTTCACCCTTAATCGGTCGACCTTACCAAGTAGTAGGGAAGTCTATGCTGCCTACGTATAAAGAGGGTGCTTTTTTATTTGCTACATTTCTCGATTCCGATAAAAATGACGTTAAACGCAGGGATGTAGTAATGGCTACTCGCATTATTAATGGAAACCAGGAAATTACTCAAATCCAACGGGTAGTAGCACTTCCCGGAGAAGAAGTCACCATTAAAGATGGTAACGTATATATTAATGGCAAAGTTTTGCCAGAAAACTATGTAGCGGAACAAGGAGCTACCTTACCGGGTACGCAGTTTAAAGAAGGAGTACCAATTCAAGTTCCAGATAAGAGTTTCTTACTTCTGGGGGATAACCGTAAATTTAGTGGAGATGGAAGGATGAGAGGTTTTACAGATCAAGATGCGATAAAGGCTAAAGTTGTTGTGTGTTATTGGAACTGTAAGTAACTTACTCAACTTCTTCACTTACTCTTGGGACATTCCCATCGTCCGAACTTTCGAGCCCTTTTCTGGTTTCCAACAACATTTTACTCAAGTTACCCTCAAGAATAGTCTCAAGGTTGTACCATGATAATCCAATGCGGTGGTCAGTCACTCGATTTTGGGGGTAGTTGTAGGTACGAATTTTCTCGGCTCGCTGCGCTCGTCCAATCACCATTCTTGCTTGCCCGAGTGTCTTTACTCGTTCTTCTTCCTGGAGTTCCCAGAGTTGCCCGCGGAGCAGATCCAAAGCAATTTCGCGATTCTGTGCTTGGCTCCGCTCTTGTCGAGAACTGACTGTAATTCCAGTGGGAAGGTGAGTTAGTCGTGCAGCAGAGTTGACTTTATTGACGTTCTGTCCACCGGCTCCACCTGCTCGCATAAACTGCCACTCTAGATCACCTTCTTTGATTTCAACAGCGGTTTTTTTGACTTCAGGAATGACTGCGACACTGGCTGTGGAAGTATGAATACGGCCTTGGGCTTCGGTAGTAGGGACACGTTGAACACGATGCACTCCAGATTCGAAACGAAATAAGTCGTAGGCTGTCAAAGAAGGTATCGGCTCCTCGTGGTCTTCGCTGGCTTCCTCAACTGCTTTGAGTTGTGTCCGTCCTTTGACTTTAATCGTTAGTTCATCTATGAACTCGACCTTTAGCGTAGTTGTCTCGATAAAGCGCAGATACATGCGTAACAAATCAGCCGCCCAAATCTTAGCTTCATCCCCTCCAGCCCCTTGGCGAATCTCGATCATGCAATTAGTAATCTGCATTTGGCCGTCAGTAGTTTGTTCGCTTCCATCCTCAAGTTGGGCAGCTGCTTTTTGCAGTTCTTGATACTCTTGCTCGAGTTGTTGCAGTTCAGTCCGCGCCAACTCACCCAACTCTGGATCATCAAGCAGGGCTTTATTCTGGGTAATTTTGTCAGCTAAAAGCTGTAGCTGGTAAGCGTACGGGTTGGAGTCATACATATGAGAATGGGTACTTTAAGTAACAGTAACTAGTGTCCAGCAACTTACAGCTGGAATCTAGTACCTAAAACTATCAACTAAGCTTTTTTAGCAGCTGGTTTAGAGGAGGTTTTCAGACGATTTTGTTCGTTCTGTAAAAGCTGTTTGTAACTCAGTGGTTCAGCCTTGCTGTCTTCAACAGTATCGGTCTTGGCGGTTTTCTTACTTTTTTGGACAGCTTGTTTTTGCTGAGCCGTAGAAACCTTCTGCATGAAGCGGTCAACTCGACCTTGACGATCAACAAATCTCATTTCGCCAGTATAAAAGGGATGACAGTTACTACAAATGTCAACGACAATCTCATCTTGTTGAGAACCAGTATAAAACACATTTCCGCAGCCACAGCTGACTTTGGCTTGGTGATTCCATTTTGGGTGGAGATTTGCTTTCATACATTCCTTTGGTGCTCGCTTTGGATACGAGCGGGATAGAAGCTGTATTTTAACACAACTTGGCGATACACGCTGAAATATCCAAAAGTTGTTGTTCACCAGTCTGCATGTTTTTGAGTGTAACTTTGTTTTCCGCCCATTCCTGTTCGCCAATGACCACCACAAAAGGAATCTGTTTTTGGTTAGCCAGCTTGAACTGTTTGCCAACTTTATCGATAGCAGGGTAAACCTCAGTGTTTATACCAGCCTCGCGGAGTTGTTGGGCTGTTTTTAAGGTGGTTGGGACGTCTTCTTCACTCATTACGGTTACCAACACCTTCGTGCCTTGACCTGCAGTAGGAATAAGTCCCAGTTGGTTGGCGGCTTCGACCATCCGGTCAAAGCCAAACGCAATCCCCACCGCCGGAGTATCGATCCCACCCAACTGTTGGATCAATTTGTCATAACGGCCACCACCTCCAGCCGAACCTGAAGTATAGTCAGGCAGACTCACCTCAAAAATCATCCCCGTGTAGTAATCTAAGCCACGCGCAATTTTCGGGTTAAAAACAAGTGCTTCTTTGGGGATTCCCAAACTGAGCGCTGCCTTATAAATCTGTTGTAAATTGGCTGACATTGGTGCAACTGCGATAGCTTGAACTGCCTGTTCAGCGCTTTGAGCGGTCAGACCTTTGCTGATCAACTCAGCTTGGGCCTCTTCGCTGGAAATTTTATCGAGTTTGTCAATTGTTTGAATGATGGAGAATACGTTTACTTGCTCAGTCGCGAAAGAAGAAAGGGTGCTCAGTAAAGTTTGCCGATCGTTCACGTTTAAAATAATTTTTGGGTACCCGACATTTTTATACGCAAAATAAGTACATGCCAGAATTTCAGCATCTGCGATCGCCGCAGTACTGCCAAAAATATCAATGTCACACTGAGTGAACTCACGGTATCGACCCTTTTGTGGTTTATCAGCCCGGAAAACGCTTTGAATCTGGTAGCGGCGGAAGTACTTGGGTAAGTCATTTTGATATTGAGCCAGCACACGCGCAGTTGGAACGGTTTGATCGTAGCGCAAACCAATCTGTCGATCGCCACGGTCTTCAAATGTATAAACTAACTTATCTGCTTCATTGCCATACTTGCCTAAAAGCAAAGAGGCATACTCAAGGGTTGGTGTTTCCAATGGTTCAAAGCCAAATCGCTCGAATGTCTGTTTGACTTTATTAGCCACAAAGTCTCGCTTACGTTTTTCAGCAGGTAAAAAATCGCGGAAGCCTTTGAGTAATTGAGGTGTTTCTGGCATGTGGTCTCTTCTTTCTGGAGGGTATTATAGGGGAGTTATTCGACTGGTGCAGAAATAGGCCTATAATTTTGACAAATAAGTCTATTTAACCTATACTAAGTGGAGCCAAGAGTGTTTTTTGCCGCGCGGTTTTTTGCCGCGCGGTTTTTTGTAACTGCGATCTTAAAGGCGAAGTCATT
>CAZKNL010000028.1:6973-11234 GCA_964554155.1 uncultured Pseudomonadales bacterium
AATGAATCGCAAAAATATCGTTCCAATGATGTTACTGGCCTTCTGGGTGACCCTCTGGGTAGTGTTTTGGGTATCCGTTGAGGTGTTGACTTTTCTGGCTTACCAGGAAGGTCTCATCAGCGGATGGCGTGCATTGATTGGCGCCCTTATTGCCCTCGCCTTTGCCATCCTTGCCCCCTTTATGGCGCAGTGGTTCTACAACTGGGCCCGGCGCCAACCAGCCGGCTGGCAGGGGGGCCACCTGTGGGTGGGCATCGTAGGAGGGGTGGCTGCGGCCTGTGTCGTGGCCATCATTTTCCAGCTCCACTGGATTGTGGCGATTTTGGTTGGTATCGCCGTCTGCTATTTCTATTGGAAGGGGTGGGGAGTCGTTTAGAACATCCATCCTTTCCTTCCAAGGGGAGGGGTGTCCCAACACCCCTCCCCCTTTCGAGGGACAACTGTTACTCTCTGTAATTCTAATTTGGAAATTCTCACCAAATTTTAGTTTTTCAAAACACATCCTTTCACGAATTGAATCATTTGCCGTCTGTCTCATAACTGCAAAAACAAAGCAATTGCTATATGTGGTAAAACCTCAAATTAATATTTCTGCCCAAGGGAGAAGATATGACTGAAGCATATCAACATGGTGGTGATGAACCTGCAGTGGATTCTACTGCAGCTGAATTTTGGGAGGGTTGGGAAAACTGGCAAGCGACCATTGCAGCAGTTGCAACAGACGAGGAAGAGGTGGGTACCGAAGCTGGAGATGACTAGCCTATGTACTGCTTTTTTCTTAAAAACAAACCCTACTTTACCCCAAACAACTCCTGCTTCTCTCCATTCGTCAGGTCATAAAGAACGACATTTTTCAGGTGAGCAGTTGTGTTACTGGAGTGTTCCTCGGTCATTTCAGCATAGATAAAGTGGGTCTTATCCACCCAACGCAATGGTACTCCTTTACCCACCCGAGTGAGTTTGTCGTTTTGCCAATACTCGACGAAGTTTGGCCCGTTCAGTTCGTCATACGTACGAAACATGACTGATTCCCCATTTGGAGAAATGATTGGTTCTTGGGTACGAATGCTTTTAGCAATCACGCTGCCAGAAAGCTGAGGGAAGTCAGCAATAAATGTATAAATATCGCCCACGTCTTTACCAGTCGGCCAGACGGTCAGTGCCCATTTTTTGCCGTCATCACTGACAGTTTTTTGAACCGAGAAAAAATGCACGCTGGCAAGTAAATTCGTTGTATCAACAGTAAAGCGATCAACGTCAAAGACTATCAAGTTCTCATTATCGATATTTGATTCAGAAGTGCTGGTTAAAATCCGTGATTTATCAACCCAGCCTGTAAAGCTACTGATTGGAGTCAGCGGAATAACTGTTCCAGCCTTGATATCAATTAAGTAATACCCTTTGGGCAATAAACCTTTTTTAAACGAAACTTCACCTTCAGGTTCTCCCATACCTTCAAATAATTCCGAAACTGTTCCAGGCGCAGAGAAAACAATCAGCCGATGAGAGTCGGGTGACCAAGGCCCCACGCCTGAGACTTTCAGTTGAGGGGGGAGCGTGACTTTTTGTTTGTTGTCACTGGTTAAAAGCACCAGACGGTTATCTTTGGTTTGATAGGCAACATACTTTCCATCTGGAGAAGTAGCGACTCCACTTTCTCCTAAACCAACTGTGCCCACCGATCCGTCGGTGCCATCTTCAAGTTTGGCGCTGTGTGGTTGAGCAGGATCAACTGAGATCATGTACATCCCTTTTGACGAGGAAAAAGCAAAGCCAGTTGCAGTGGAGTCTGAGTCTTTAAGTGGCTGGAAGTTGAGGACTACAGAACAGGTACCAGAATCTAGAAAAAAGGGAGTATCGATTGGTGTCTCACCCGGGAGAAGCAATGGAGAAGCGGATGGGACGACAGAAGGAGGAGTAGCCGACGATAGCTGTGAAGAAAGTTGTGGGCTTGGATGGGTTTGCCAAGTAAATATCGCTGCTCCGAGCACCAGCAAAAACAAAACTCCCATGGTGATAAACTTAGGTTGCCAACGGGGAGTCTCTGAAGAAGAAGAGGGATTTTGGTCAGTCTGATTTTCCATGCACTCAACTATAGATGATTCACTGTTCTGGTAGAATAAGCTCCTGCTTGAGGGCCCGTAGCTCATCTGGTAGAGCGTTGCATTCGCATTGCAAAGGTGGTCGGTTCGAGCCCGATCGGGTCCACATAATTTTGGAACGGTCTCCATAGTTTTCTTGACAGAAGGAAATCTCTACTTCATAACTTCCTTATGAAAAGGAAACTAATATGGTAGATCATCATGAAGGGCCACGGAACATTTCGAGAGAAACCAAAGGAGATCATCTGCCTTTGCCTGCAAAATTTATTGAACAGCTTTCTCAAAAGTGGTCGAGTCTTTCCCCAGAACAAAGAGTCTACTTCACACAACTCGGTCTGATGGCAGTGGTGCAAGCTGTAGACGTGCTTACAACTTATGCAGCGTTACAAATGGTACCTGGTGCTATTGAAGGAAATCCTACTGCTGGTTTTTTTCTTGACCAAGGCGGTATCACGCTTTTACTGGTGGCAAAAATGGGCACAGCTGCAGTCCAAATTATTGCACTAGAGCTAATAAGAAACAGAATGGTGAAAGGAAAGACGGGTTCGATCCCCAATGTGTTGAGATTGTCCAACTCCATATTGACTGCAATCTCAGTGAGCAATGCTGCACACCTTTTCATAAAATGATATATAACTAGCCTAGAAAGAGTCAAAATATGTCCACCGACGACAAATCAGAAGCAATGATAAAAGGTTTTCAACAGGTAGCACAAACGCTCAAAAATACCCTGACAAAAGTAAAACAAAACAATATTGCTGTTACTGTAACTGCAGAACCGATGGTGATCGACATCCAAATTGAAACACCTGTTGATTTAATGACACTACCAAACCAGCTCAAGAGTTGTCTGAACGAAGCTTTCAAGGCCAGTGCTCAGAAAGTGATCGAAGAAGCTTATAAAGAGTTAGAAAATGTTGGTAGTTGATACTGGAAACTATTTTTTACAACACCTTCACCATCTCAATGGTGTCATCGTACTGATCTTGCCACTTGACGGCTTTGGCGCGGACGGCGTAGCGGCGGAAGTTTAACTTGCGATATAAATTATGTGCGGGTTTATTTTTGCCAGTACAAGAGAGAAACACTCGTTCAATTCCCACCTCTCTTTTTAACAAATCAGTCACGTAGCTGAGCAGCTTGGTGGCTAAACCTTGGTGGCGGAACTCTTTGGCAATATATACATTGTTGAGTGAACAAACATGCTTTTCTTTGTCTAAATACGATTTACTTGCCTGAACATATCCCGCCAGCTTGCCATCGATAAAAATCCCAAAGTAGCCAAAACCAGGAGGGTGATATGCCCACTCAAGGTGGTCAGCAAAGGCATTTTCAGGTAATTGAACTTCGCTCTCGTAGGAGGAAAGGAAAGCTTCTGGATTTGTCTGCAGAGACTCAAGTCTGAGTTTTTGGTAATCGAGGCCATCGGCTTTAGTTAACAGGCGAATTTCAATAGTCTGAGAGGGCTGAGACATCTTCCTATTGTGTCAGTTCTTCGACGCCTTGGCTAGTCAGTAAGAAGGTGTTTTCGTGGCGATAGCCGAACTTCCCAGGCAGGTAGATGCCAGGTTCGACGGTAAGGACCATCCCGTCTTTTAGTAAGAAGTTGTTCGTTTGGTAGAGAGAAGGGGGTTCATGGACATCGATGCCGATCCCATGCCCGGTGGTATGAATGTAGTACTGGCCGAAGCCAGCTTCTTCGATGTACGAACGAACGGCTTTGTCGATATCGCTAGCGAGCAGGGGTTTGGAGGGATCAGTTTCTCCTGAATGGTTTGGTCGCTGGCGGAGCAGCTCCACTCCTAGTTGATATGCTTGATCGACTATGGTCTGAATCTGTGCAAATTCCGCAGGAATATGGTCGCCAAACCATACGGTTCTTGTAAGGTCGCTGTTATATCCTGCAATACACGCCCCACAATCGATTAACACGGAAGTTTCTTTTTGTAGGGCAGTATCACCTGGTTGATGGTGAGGAAGGGTAGCATGTGAACCAAACGCCACAATAGTCGGAAATGCTGGGCCGTTGGCCCCAAGTTCTCGCAATCGAGCTTCTAGCTGGTAGGCAACTTCTTTTTCGGTTTGGTCTGGGTGGAGAGTTGCCAGGGTTTCTTGAAGTGCTTGCTGAACAACATGGCCGGCTTTGTGGATCACTGCAA
>CAZKNL010000029.1:0-10993 GCA_964554155.1 uncultured Pseudomonadales bacterium
TATATGATTGCTAATCATGATTGATTTGACACCGAGACAAATTCATATTTTGCGAGCGATTATTGAAGAATATATCCAGACTGCTCAGCCAGTTGGTTCAGAGACAATTGACCGTAAGTTTAACTTGGGAGTTTCTCCAGCAACCATCCGCAACGAGATGGTGTACTTAACGAAACAAGGATATCTTCACAAAACTCACAGTAGTGCCGGACGTGTCCCAACACCATTGGCAATGAAGCTCTATGTCAATGAGTTAATGAAGGAGAAAGAACTTTCTGTGGCAGATGAGGTCTCTGCAAAAGAAAGAGTTTGGGATTCACGGAAAGAACTTGATGATTTACTCCAACAGGTTGTAAAAGCCTTAGCTGAACGAGCACATGCGTTAGGTATCGCCATGACCAATCAGCAAAAACTTTACCACGCTGGCTACTCAAACTTGTTACAGATGCCAGAGTTCTATGACATCAATGTGATGCGAACGGTTTTAACCCTGATTGAAGAGATTCGTTTACTTGAAGAGATTTTTGATTATGGTGCGAGTGAAAGTCCAATTCGGGTAGTCTACGGTGAAGAGTTGGGTAATCGCTATCTGGATCCAATTGGGGTAATCTTCATGTCATTTGACATTAAAGATGTGCATTGTCGGATTGGGGTGATTGGATCACATCGTTTTGACTATCCATACGTTATTCCAATGATGAAGTTTTATCGTGGACTGATTACCGAAATCTTAGAAAAAAATGACCTAGGAATGTAATCATTTTTTAAATAGGGATTTTTAGTTATGAAGAAACAACAGACAGAACCAACTCAATCAAAAGAATTGGAAGAACTTAAAAAGAAGATAGAAGAGGCCCAAACCGCCTTACAGGCTGCACAAGAAAATGAACGACGTGCGCTTGCAGATTACCAAAACTTGGTCCGTCGTTCACAAGAAGAGCGAGTAAAGTTAATGAAGTTAGCGGCCAAGGATGCTATCCTAGCAATCTTACTACCGCTTGATCATTTGAACTTGGCAAAAGAACAACTGAATGACCGTGGTTTAAATATGGTGTATCAACAGTTTCAACAAGCATTACAAGGGCAGGGTGTTCAAGAAATTGAGGCCATCGGACAGCCCTTTGATGAACACAAAATGGAAGTGGTCGACAAACACCCAGTCAATGATCCACTTCAACATAATATAGTGATACGTGTTACCCAACGAGGGTATACATTACATGGTGAAGTTATTCAGCATGCAAAAGTAGTAATAGGAATTAAAAATGAGTAATCCCCTACGGGGATGACACCTCGGGTCGAAAATTGTACCCTCGGTGTCAAGGAGGAAATATGCCAACAGGAAAAATTATTGGAATCGATTTGGGTACAACCAACTCTGCAGTTGCAGTCATGGAAGGTGGTTCACCAAAAGTCATTTCAACTGCTGAAGGTCGGAATACATTCCCATCGATTGTTTCATTTAAAGGAGACAGTTTCACTGTTGGTGATGCCGCTAAACGTCAAATGGTCTTAAACCCAAAAGCAACAGTCAACTCGGTCAAACGATTCATGGGTCAAAAGTTCAAATCTGAAAGGGTCCAAAATGCGATCAAACACGTTGCGTATGAGGTTGCGGAAGGTAAAGATGGGATGGCAGTCGTCAAGGTGGATGGGAAGACATACACTCCTCAGGAAATTTCCGCCAAAATTTTAAGCAAAGCTAAAGCAGATGCTGAAAGTTATTTAGGTCAAACAGTTACTCGTGCTGTGATCACCGTGCCTGCGTACTTTGATGACTCACAACGTCAAGCAACCAAACAGGCTGGCGAAATCGCTGGTTTAACTGTTGAGCGGATTGTCAACGAACCCACTGCTGCCGCACTGGCATATGGTTTAGACAAAAAACACAACGGTGTGATTGCTGTCTATGATCTGGGTGGTGGAACATTTGATATCTCTATTTTGGAAATTGGTGATGGTGTCTTTGAAGTCAAATCTACAAATGGAGACACTTTCCTTGGTGGCGATGACTTTGACAGCAAAATCATTGATTGGATCTTAGAAGAGTTCAAAAAGGAAACAGGCAAAGATTTATCTAAAGATCCCCAAGCAATGCAGCGGATTAAAGATGCTGCCGAAAAAGCCAAAATCGAGTTGTCATCTGCTCAACAAACTGAGATTAACCAACCATTCATTGCCCAAGGTGATGATGGTCAAGCACTGCACTTAACGATGAGTTTAAGTCGAGCAAAGTTAGAGTCACTGGTTGATGACTTGATTCAACGTTCATTTGGTCCAGTTAAAAAGGCGATTGAAGATGCCAAGATCAAACCATCTGAAGTTGGTGAAATTGTGTTGGTTGGTGGGATGACCCGCATGCCAAAGGTTCAAGAAGAAGTCAAGAAATTCTTTGGCAAAGAACCACACAAAGGGGTTAACCCAGATGAAGTCGTGGCTGTTGGTGCCGCTGTCCAGGCTGGCGTAATTTCTGGTGATGTCAAAGATGTGGTTTTGTTAGACGTCACTCCATTAACACTCGGTTTAGAAACTCTGGGTGGTATTCGCACAGCATTAATCGATCGCAACACGACCGTCCCAACGAGTAAGTCACAAGTTTTCTCAACTGCAGCTGACAATCAAACCCAAGTCGAGATCAACGTCCTGCAAGGTGAACGCGAGATGGCAACAGACAATAAGTCTCTGGGTCGCTTCATCCTCGATGGAATTCCACCTGCACCCCGTGGTATGCCACAAGTAGAAGTTACTTTTGACATTGACTCAAACGGTATTCTCCACGTGACTGCCAAAGACAAAACTTCTGGCAAGGAACAAAAAATCACCATTCAAAACTCAACCAATTTATCTGATGAAGAAGTTGAGAAGATGCGGGCCGAAGCAGAAAAACACGCTGACGATGATAAACGCAAGAAAGAGCAAGTCGAGGCCCGCAACCACGCCCAAGGTGTTGTCTTTGAAATGGAGAAACAACTCAAAGACTATGGCGATAAAGTTGACGAAAAAGATCGCAAAGTCATCGAAGAAAACGTCAAGAAACTCAAAGAGTTGACCGAAAACAAAGATGCCACCAAAGAAGAGTTAGAAAAAGCGGCTGAGGAAACTCTCACTTCTGCTCAAAAACTTGGTGAAGCGATGATGAAAGCACAGCAGGGTGAAGTCAAGAAAGATGGTGAGGCTGCTGGAGCGGGAGGCAAGAAAGACAATAACTCTGACAAAAAAGATGCTCAAGAGGGCGAAGTGGTAAAAGAATAAAACTCCAAGGAGTACGTGTCCACTAAACGTGATTACTACGAAATTCTCGGTGTCAAAAAAGGTGCAACCGCAGCTGAGATAAAGTCGGCATACCGTAAGCTTGCCCTGAAATATCACCCCGATAAAAATAAAGAACCTGACGCTGAACAAAAGTTCAAAGAAATTAACGAGGCGTACCAGGTTCTTTCTGACGAAAAGAAAAAACAAGCGTATGACCAATTCGGCCATGCCGCGTTTGATGCAGCGAGTGGAATGGGTGGTAATCCATTTGCTGGTGGATCTCGAACTGGTCCATTTACCTGGACATATCAAACAGGAGCTAATGGCAACCCTTTTGAAGGAATGGACTTTAGTGATCCGTTTGAGATTTTTGAGAGTTTCTTTGGGGGAGGATTTGCAGGAGCGGCCGGAGCTCGGCGACGGCCGCGCTATTCTTTAACAATTAGCTTCATGGAAGCAGTTAAAGGTGCCGAGAAAGAAGTTGAGATTGAAGGCAAGAAACGCAAAATCAAAATTCCGGCAGGCGCAGATGATGGGACACGGTTGCGATTTGACGACTTTGAGTTGAGTTTTAATGTTCGTTCAGATGACTACTTCAAACGTGAAGGAAACGATCTCTATATTGATCAACATATTTCGTTCGCCACGGCTGCATTAGGTGGGGACGTTGAGGTTCGGACACTAAATGGTACACTGAAGTTGAAAGTTCGACCTGGAACACAGTCCCACACGTTAGTCAGACTACGAAACGAAGGTGTGCCACGAATTCAAGGCAGTGGTAAAGGTGATCTATACGTTCGTTTGGTTATAACGGTTCCAGAAAAATTAAGTCGAGAAGAAAAAAGAATTCTTGAAGACTTGAAGCAACTAGAAAAGTAAAGTTTTCAGCAAAAAGGACAATAGAGGTAGCAAGTGGCCAAAAATGTACGCATTATCAACACTGGCCAAACCCTAGGAAAGAACATCTTTGTTAAAGAAGACAAAATTGTTCCTGTAGGGAATGCTGATATCCGTCCATCGGGTTCACCTATACCTGCTCCGGTTCTTGGTGGAGTTGCACCACGACCGCCTATTTCCACGGAAAATATCTCACAGCAACCTCTTCCACAGCCAAAGATTTATTTTGTGACCCCTAGCCGAGGTGTCGAACTACACCGAGATGAATTTGGTCAGACATGGTTATCAATGCGAGCTACTCCAACGATCACTATGGTTTCATTAGTTATTTTTGGTGCTGTCTGTATTGCCGTTTTGGTCAAATTTTTTCGTTTGTATCTCGAAGGACGAGCCAGTTTGAATATACTTGATTCAAGTTCGAACGAAGTCATGCCAGTAGTTACACAAGCACAAGTTCGCCGAATTCGTCGATTGTCACTATAGAAAAGCTAAGATCAGAATATTGAGTAATAATCTCTTTTTCCGATGGCTTTTTTGTCAAACTGGGCTATAATTCACTCATTCGAGAAGGACTGCCACCGCCGTCCTTTTTTTATAAAAATTACACAATAACAAGGAAGTCTATGACAAGCGCCAAAGTTGCACGAACTGAGTTTGCCGCTGCAATCGCCCAAATTGCAAACGAACGAGGGATTACTCCAGAATCTATTCTGGAAGGTATCCGCCAAGCTTTAGTCTCAGCATTTCGTAAACAGTTTGGTCCACTTGATGAATCCTGGCATTATGATGCAGTAGTTGACCCAGATACAGGTGAGTCTCAGATTTTTAAGTTTCCTGTTTTGGAGAAAAATGAAGAAACTGGTGAGGTGTTGAAATGGGATGCTAAAAAAAGTGAAGACGTGACGCCAGCTGGTTTTGGTCGAATTGCAGCCCAGACAGCTAAACAAGTTATTTTGCAAAGAATTCGTGAGTCTGAAAAAGACCAGATTTTATCTGACTATTCAGGCAAACTGGGTGAGATTGTTTCAGCTCAAATTCTTCGGATGGATGGCAGAACTGTGGTGCTCGATGTTGGTCGTGGTCAAGGCATCATGCCTCCTGAAGAGCAGATGCGTGGAGAGTTCTATCGTTTGAATAATCGGATTACTGTTTTAATCAAAGAAATTCGTGACACGCACAAAGGCAAAGCAATTATTGTTTCCCGTGCAGCCAAAGAACTGGTTTCCAAACTTTTCGAACGAGAAGTGCCGGAAGTTGCTTCTGGGGCAGTTAAGATCGTCAACATTGCTCGTGAAGCAGGTGTCCGCACCAAGTTAGCTGTCCAGTCCACTCAAGATGGTGTGGATCCAGTTGGCTCATGTGTTGGTCAACGTGGTGTGCGTGTCCAAGAAGTCATTCGTGAACTAAACAACGAAAAAATTGATATTATTCCATTTTCTGATGACAAAGTAGCCTACTTGCGTGCGGCACTTGCTCCTGCAGAAAACTTGCAAATTCAAGTTGATGAGATGGACAAGTTTGTTAATGTGACTGCTCCTGATGATCAACTGTCTTTGGCAATTGGTCGTGGTGGTCAGAATGTTCGGCTAGCTGCCAAGTTAACTGGGTACAAAATTACCATCAAATCTGCTACTGGTGATGTGCAATCACATGCAACAGGCCTTGAGGAGTATGAAATTGACAGCTACGAAGGAATTACTCCAGAAGTCCGAGCGATCTTGATTCAGAATAAATTAACGACTGTCTCTGATTTAGCTCGCTTCAAAAACCGTTGGACTGATATGGCTGAAATCCCAGATGACCAAAAACAAATGCTGATCAAAAAAGTTGCAGTTTTTGAAAAAGAAATGGCAGAACGCAGTGAAGTAGTTGTTAGAACAAAGCCAGTGAATAGTGATTAATCACTAGAAACTAAAAAGGTATGGCACAACAAACTCGACCACCAATCGTTACCATCATGGGCCATGTTGACCATGGGAAGACGTCATTGTTGGACTATATTCGTAAAGCACATGTGGTGGATCGTGAAGCAGGTGGTATTACTCAACACATTGGTGCTTATCAGATTGAGTTCAAAGGAAAGAAAATTACTTTTATCGATACTCCAGGACATGCTGCGTTCAATAAGATGCGCGCGCGAGGCGCGCGCGTGACAGACCTTATCATTCTGGTAGTTGCCGCCAATGATGGGGTCAAACCACAAACCCAAGAAGCTATTCGACACATTAAAGAAGCCCAAGTTCCAGTGATTGTGGCTATCAACAAGATTGACTTGCCTAATGTCTATCCTGATATGACGAAGGCGCAGTTAGCGGAAAATGACATCCTTGTCACGGGATTTGGTGGAGATATTGAAGTTGCTGAGGTCTCTGCTAAAACTGGCCAAGGGGTTGATGCTTTGTTAGATTTAATTTTGGTCACTGCAGAACTCCATGACTATAAAGCTGATCCGGCTGCTGACCTGCGTGCGGTAGTGATTGAGTCTACTAAAGATACACAGCGAGGTCCATTAACAACCGTGATTGTGCAAGAAGGAACGCTGAAACTTCGTCAAGACATTGTGGCTCCAACAGAAGCTGGCGAAGAGGTCCCCAAAATTGAAGGTCGCATTCGCCAACTCATCGATGAAAATGGTAAACCGCTCAAAGAGGTCCGACCAGGCTCACCTGCAGAAATTATTGGATTTACGACCGTACCTCCAGTAGGTGCGTTTATTTTTGAAAAAGGGAAAGTGCCTGCTGAGCTTCCGGCGACTGTTAATCAACCAGCCAAAACAGAAGTAGCAGCTGATCAATTTGCTGCCTTATTTGATCAGAAACCCAAGTTGAAGTTAATCATTAAAACAGATGTTCAAGGAACTTTAGAAGCGATTGAACAAAACTTAGACTCGGAGAGTACTGAGTTACTTCGTTCGGGAGTTGGTGAAATCACTGAAGATGATGTGGACTACGCTGAAACTACTGGCGCAACAATTTTTGTTTTTCATACCAAAGTTCCTAAGAATATTGAAGAAAAGGCTCGTAACGCCGGTGTTAAAATCAAAAACTACGACATTATCTATCAACTATTGGAAGATTTACAAAAACAAATGTTGAAGTTGATCGAGCCAACTATTGACGAAATAGTCCTTGGTGAAGCTGAGGTTCTGCAAATTTTTGATATGAAGGGGGAACGAATTGCAGGTTGCCGAATGATTAGTGGAGAAATGAAAAAGACTGATCTGTTGCACTTAAAACGTGGTGAGCAAATTATCTCGAATCCAGAAATTAAAAGCGTCATGCACGGTAAAGAGCAAATTGATTCCGTCAAAGCAAAGAATGAATTCGGTGTTACTTTCAAAAAGAAAAAAGAAGACTTCCAAGTTGGTGATCGGTTAGTGGTGTACAAGGTGGAAGAGTAGGTCTGGTATAATACCTTTCTATATAATAATTATTTAGTTACTTTCCTGGTTTGCCTAGACTTTCGATTGTCCGATCAAAGGCTCACCAGAGAAGGGGGATACTATGGCTTTGAACACACAAACCAAAGCACAAATCATCAAAGATTACGCCTTATTTGAAGGCGACACGGGTTCTCCTGAAGTTCAAGTTGCCTTGTTAACTTACTCAGTGAATGAGTTAACCGAGCACCTCAAACAGCACAAAAAAGATAATCACTCTCGTCGTGGTCTTTTGAAACAAGTTGCCAAGCGTCGCCGTCTTCTTAACTTCTTGCTTACCAAGAGTGAAGAGCGCTATCGAGCACTCATCAATCGATTGGGTTTGAGCAAGTAACTTTTAAAGAAACTGAGCATGCAACAGAATCGTCTTCGCGCGCTTGACGGTATTCGAGGTATAGCCATCTTTCTAGTGATCTGGAATCATATTCCGCTTGGTGTGTTGTATCAAAAACTGCCGACGATTGTTCATCCATTTCTAACGATGTTGTTAGTCAATGGCAAAACAGGGGTCAGTCTGTTGTTTCTATTGAGTGGTTTTTTAATGATGTGGCTGCATCCACAGCCAAAAACAATTCCTTTTTTGAAAAAGAGATACTTACGGATTTTTCCACCTTTTCTAACAATGGTGGTCAGTTTGGCGATCATTCGTAGCTTCAAGTTGTTTTTACCTAAGTCTGTGCTGATTACTATGTCAATTCACCATTCTCTTTTTGGTTTGTTCGCTGTAGCAATTACTTTTACAGTAGCAGCGTTAGTATATGGAGTATGGAAACTTTGTGCGACTCTCAATAATAAAAACAAATTACCAATCGGGAACATATTATTTTTTGGTTTCCTAGCGATTCAAGTTGGAGTAGCACTGTGGTACGTTTTTTTCTTGTTGCATGTCCCGCCCGCACAGTTTTACATGCAGTGGAGTTTAGCTGCACAAGCTATAACCACAGCTATCATTAACGCCACGCTCACCTTACCGTTTGGTTTTTACATTGCCCAGTTAGATGGAGTGTACTGGACACTCATCACTGAGACATTTTTTTACTTAATGTATCCGATTTTGGTTGTTCATCTGGTTGCCGCAGTACGGCGGGAAAATTCACGACTTTTTAATATTCTCTTAACTTTAGCTGCATTACCATTCTTCTTTGGGTTAAAGCTTGTGAGTGAACGGGTGCTTGGATTCAGCATTATGCAGATCCAACTATTTATTTACTTTTTAGCTGGTGTGGCTCTGGCAGTTATTTTGAAAGGAAAACATAACTGGAAACAGCAAGCAATTAAAAAACTAGAAGTTCTTAAACGACCATGGGTTGGCCTGATATGTTTATTTTTAATTGTGGGCAGTGTTTTATTGTATGCGAACATTCCCAACTTTTATCATCCTTGGGTGCAGCTGTTCTGGATCTTTCCGTTGACAGGAATGATGTTTGTTGCTTTGTTTCCAGGCAGTAGTTTTGGCAAATGGTTAGAGCAACCGTTTTTGATTACTTTAGGGAAGTATAGTTACTCACTGTACTTAATTCATTCTTTAGTTGTAGAAATGTTTACTCGTGGGAAAGAGCCTACGACTCTATGGTCTGCAACGTTGTTGATTGTAGCAGTTTGGGTAGGCTCGTTGGTTCTAGCTAGATGTTTATATGCATTTGTGGAGGCACCATACTTTAGTTTGCGAAAAACAGTCGCAACAATACCAACAAAAAGTAAAACAAAAACTAAGGCTGTTCTCTCAAAACCATTATTTCCAGTTTTCTCATTACAAACAACACGATTAGCAATTGTTTCTCTGACAATAGCGATTGTGCTCTTAGTGTATATTGGCTATCGTTCACCATTTGCTTTTTTCACTCAATCAACTTCACACTCCAACTTACCCTTTCAAATTCGCTCAGCCAATCCAATCTTGATTCCAATTACTACTCAAACACTCCAGTTTCCTTTTTCTGCCACGGCAAATAATTTAGGAATGATTTCCACGTCTTTACGATCCGGAGAAGTTAAAGATGAGCATGGGATGGTAAATGCCAGTGATATTCCTGGATTAATAGAAATACGTCTAATTGATCAAAACGGCAAGAAACTTTTCAGCACCCAATATAAGGTTCATGAAATTGGTGAAAGTCGTTATCATCCATTTGGTTTCCCAGTTATCCAAGACTCACAAAGAAAAAAGTATACTGTTGAGTACCAAATAGTTCAGCCAGATCCCTCACGTTCGTTATCAATTGTGGCCACTGATGCTCAGTTCACCACGATTTACTTTCCCAATAAAAAGCAACTCCTCACCCAACCTAAAGCGTTCTTTGATTTAGCCTTAAATAAAATCAGCGAACCATTTACTAAATCCACAACTTGGTACGCAATTTTCCATCTAGCTCCTTTCCTGGGAGTGTTATGGATTGGCCTTTTTTGGCTAAATAACTCAAACAATGGTAAAATACGTCCAGAGTCAGTTTAAAAAGACTCAATGGTATAAATTTCCTAAGACAGGGAAATTGAGGATTCAAGAGAAACGGTGAAAGCTGCCCATACATAAAAGCTTCGCTAGTTCTCCAGAGTACTCGAATCTTCCCCCTTAGTGTGAAAGGAGTGTATGTCATATCCAACATATGGCGACACATATAAAAAAGATCTCAAGGTTGGTGATAAAACTATCACCATTGAAATCGGTAAGTTTTCAGAGCAAGCCTCAGCTGCAGTCACTGCCACTTGTGGGGGAACAGTTGTCTTAGCCACGGTTGCTCTTGGCAAAAAAGTCGATCTTGGCTACTTTCCACTGTCAGTAGAGTATGTTGAAAAACTTTTTGCTGGCGGAATTATCAAAGGTTCCCGCTGGGTCAAACGTGAAGGTCGACCAACTGATGATGCGATTTTAAAAGGTCGAGTAATTGATCGGACAATGCGTCCGTTATTCCCAGAAGGAATGACTAACGAAGTCCAGATTGTGATAACTGTTTTTTCGACTGATAAAGACAATGATGCAGACATGCTTGGTCTGCTCGCCACTGCTGTAGCATTAACAGTTTCAGAAGTTCCATTTGATGGACCAGTGGCTGGCTTACGAGTCGGCTACTTAAAGTCCGAAGACAAATATATCTTCAATCCGACTGATAGCGAACGCGCCACTTTAGACATGGACTTAATTGTTTCTGGTACTGGTGATGCGATCGTGATGGTCGAGTCAGGTGCAAAGGAAGTCAGTGAAGAAGTGATCTTAACTGCTTTTGATAAAGCCCAAAAAGAACTTGGGAAACTCTGCAAAATTATTAGTGCAGTTGCTACAGAAATCGGTAAACCCAAAGCAGATATTGTTCCAGCACCAGTAGTAGATCCTTTAGCTGGTCTGCGCGCAGAACTTTTGAAGAAGTATCGTTCTGAAGTGCGCAAGATGGTTGAGCGCGAAGGGAAGTT
>CAZKNL010000030.1:0-6968 GCA_964554155.1 uncultured Pseudomonadales bacterium
GTGCCATGCAGCCATTATTAGTCGAGAAATGAACAAACCGTGTATTGTTGGCACAGTTCATGCCACGCAGATTTTTAGTGATGGAGAGCAAGTACAGTTGAATTTGCAGTCGGGAGTGGTTACTAAACTGAAGAAGAGTTAACAAGAAATCATCAAAGTTGAAGAATTTTTGAAGACAATAAGTCTTTCGGTCCTGGAAAAAAAAGTGCTTTCTGACTCTTCTGAGCTTGCATCCTTAAGTAGAC
The DNA here is from genome assembly GCA_964554155.1 of uncultured Pseudomonadales bacterium. Classification (GTDB taxonomy): domain Bacteria; phylum Patescibacteriota; class Microgenomatia; order UBA1400; family PJMF01; genus UBA924. The sequence continues at coordinate 246 of CAZKNL010000030.1, forward strand.
GAAATACTGCATTATTTAAACAAAAACTGAATCACGCTGTCCATCATGCTCTGTGGCAGCAAACTCCAGAGGACCTCCAGCAGGCTGTGATGTATCGATGCTATATGAGTGGGATTGGGTGTGTTATTACTCCCTCCGAAGCAGTTTGCGGAGATTGCAGTTTTGGTGAAATCAGGATCTGATCTTAGTAGAATGATTGAACAGCTGAAAGACATGATGCAACCTGAGGTGTTTGTGAATTTTTACAAGGGTTTTGTAGCTTCTGATCCACTTTGATACAATCTCCTAATGTATATTCACCTCGCAGACTGGTCTCCGTTTAAGTATCTTGTTGAGGGAATTATTCAACAGTATGGCCTAAACTATGGGGGACATTTCTTAAAAGCTTTTGCGACTGAACAAGATCCTCGAGGATTATATCGTAGGGGGAATATTACAGTTTTTGAGGTAGAAGATGGGCCGTTTCGTCCAGATGAATCTTTTGTATTTCCTTTAAGAGAGATGAACTTTGATGGGACTGCTCTGAACGAGGCTTTAGCATGTTGGCGACTAGATGAACTCACAGCAGCTCAAGTTCGCGCATTGTTCCGCTTTGCTCATCAACCAGAAACTCAGTTTGCGGTCCGCATGTTTAGCATGCAAAACACTAGTGCGGAATGGTTGTTTGATCATCCTCTGAGAATTGTTGATGGGATAGAAAAGGCACTCCGCCATACAGAAAATATGAATCCATTTGTTCATTTAGACATTTATTTGGGTGAGTCATTAGATACCCTGGCCCGTTTGTTAGGAATTACCTGTTGGGAGGAAGCTAAAGAGGTGGTAACACTGAGCGAATTCAAGATGAGACTCCGCGCCGAAGGGCGAGAAGGAATAGGAATGAGAAGAGGAAAAGAGGGGTAGAGGAGAGAACGAGCAGCTAGGTAGCCAGGGTAAAACTCCTTTTTTGTAGTAAAATGGTCAAAATGAATAATATTGAATCATTGGCTGGCTCAGACTCCTTCGCTCAACTCAAAGATCAGCGGAACTTAGCAGAAGCATCAGTTCTCAAGAAACGGAGTGAAGTACGAAAGTCTGTGCCAAAAGAAACTCCTCCGGATTCGTTGGAATGTGTCAGTGGTCAATTGAGGGGAACTGGATATTACTATATTCTTGAAAATGGCCGATTGGTTTTGCAAAGAATCACGTTTCGAGCGAGAGCGGATAGACCTTTATCCCCCTTTCACTACAAAAAACCACTTTTGACTGGTGATATCTTCCAGCCAACAGAGATGTGGGAACATAGCGAGCGCGCACAGTGTTATCCTCTCGCTATTGTTCACAACGCATATCGGGGGCCACATCACTATCATCGTCCAGATGATGCCTTGTTTTGCGCAGTGCGGGTTGAGAACCATTGGGAAACGCGGTATTTCCCTAAGCACAATCTTTCCCTCAAAATTTGGCAAGAAGCGGTAGAGATGTTGAACGTTGAGGAGACAGAACAACCAGAAGTGGAAGTCGGTGGTGTGTATACCCATGTCTATCAAGGACAGTACCAAGTTGAGTCTTTAGTTAGGGTAAAAGTGGTGGATACAGAAGAAAAAGTCGATGATGTCAATGTCTTCCTCGATTCCACTGAATATGAACAAACCCTCGAAGTAAAAAGAGTAAAGATTATTCAAGACGAGACTGGTGTAGCAGAGGAATACGTTGTTTACACTCGACTAGATGCTGTTGACTTTCCTCATCCTCCTGGAGCAGTTGGCACCAAGTGGATAAAGAAGAAAGCAAACTTTTTAGGCACTACTCGGGTGGGAGGTCAAGTAGTGGCAAACTTTTTGCCAGTGAAATAAATAGGCTGCTCAGTAAACGCTCTCACTCCACCGCCATCCCCCACACAATCTCGAAAAGTGCCTGCAGCGTTTTAGCGTATGCTGTGCTGACTAGCCTAATTCCTACCAGTTCGGATTCACTAAAATTGTAGAGAAAGACACTTTTTTCGGTGATCAAAATTTCATTATCAATTGGCAAAATCTCTCGACTAATATAACGATCAGAATAAAGTTTGAGGTACTCTTTGACTTCGGTCCAGGAGTCCTGGGGGTCAGACCTGTTTTCGAAGTTGAGAATCTCTCGAATAGAGCTCTTTTTCTTGAGTCGTTCCCGACGAACTTCTTCTGCAAAATCCTGCCCGAGGTATTTCCACCATAAAGCGGTACCGAATACACAAACTTCTCGGACACTTTCTTCAACGACTTGCCATTCCATGGCTCGCAAGCCATGAACGCCTCTAAAAAAACTGACCGTAGTTTGGGATCCCTCTTCTTTCAGAGGTGATGAGAGTAATGACGTGAGTTCGGAGATAGTTGATTCAAGCTGTTGGGTCTGTTTTTTGCTTTCGATAACTTTATTTTGAAAAGTTGAGAGAGGAGTAGTGGCGTAGTAAGTAGTTTTGTGATCGATATTTTTTTCGATGAAACCTTTTCTTTCAAGCTCGCTGAGCAGACGATACAAAGTTGGGCGGGGGATATCTAGTCGTTGGGCAAGTGTGACGACGGTCAACCATGGCTCTTTGAGTAGAGCTTGATAAATAGTGGCTTCTTTAGTCGTCAATCCAAAAACTTGCAGTAAATCAGTCGCCCGGTTGTTCGTGTCCATCATTGTGGACAACAATTTTACTATCTACCAGGCTAAAAGTAAAATTCTAGTTCTTATGTCAGCAAAGATGAGAAAAATAGTTTTTGCCAGTCACGAGGTCAAACTCACTCCAGCTGAACGCCAGCAGTGGGCCAAGCTCGGCAAGGTAATCTGGGCTGATTCTCCGCAGGGGTATTCTGCTCATCAGTTCATTCGTCTTGCTCAAGACGCTGAGTACATTGCCCTTTGTCCCAGTGCCTTGGGCGGGTTTAGAGGTCTAGAGTCTCGACTGCCTGAAGTTCTCTCCAAACTCCCTAAACTTAAAGCATTGGTCTTAAGCACCACTTCGTTTGGCTACATTCCTGTCGACTTAGTGAAGTCGCAAGGGATTGTAGTGACCAATATCCCGGGATACTCTCGAGAATCAGTAGCTGAGCATGCCTTGATGATGATGTTGGGAGCAGCCAAGCGTGTTTTTGTGACGGATCGAGCCACCCAACGTGATAAGTACCAACTTCTGCAAGGTAAAGAACTGGCAAATAAGACCTTGGGAGTGATTGGGCTGGGCTCAATTGGTTCAAGAGTGGCTGAGTTAGGTCGGGCGATTGGAATGAAGGTGGTTGGGTGGGACAGAGCGGCGAAGTATCTGCCAGGTATTGACCAAGTTGAGATCGACAGTTTATTATCCCAGGCTGATTTTGTCTCACTCAACTTAGCAGAAAATCAAGAAACGCATCACTTTTTATCTCAACGCAGAATTCAGCAACTCAAAAAAGGTGTGATTATTGTGAATACAGCGAACCGCAGTTTAGTTGATGAGGCCGCATTGGCACGAGCTCTCCAATCAGGTCGAGTGGACAACTATGTATTAGAAACTGAAGATTTTGATTCTGGACCGCTGGCCGGTCTGCCCAATGTGATATTTCTGAAAGGTTTTGGGTGGTATACCCAAGAATCTTTAGACCGCAATAAAAAAATTTGGTATGAAACGATGAAAAGTGTGGTTGAGGGAGTGCCGAGGAATATGATTGAGTTTTAGCTGACAAAAAAAGTAGTAACTTAGTATTGAATAAGTACTACTTTTATACTACAATTGGGCGTATGACAAAACTACAACTAACACTCACTGATCAAGAAACCGCCTTACTAACTGGGTACGGTAATCAACTTGGTTATGCTTTGCCTAAAGTTGCGAGGTTTTTATTAAGTAAAGCGGCTGAAGAAATCTTGAAACAAGGAACAGTTCCTGTGTATGAAATGAGTCCAAAGACTGAAGAAGCTGGTCTAGCAGCTTTGGCTGAGCACAAGGCGGGCAAAACAAGAAATATCAAAAATATTAAGGATTTTTTCGGTAAAATATGAACTTTTTCCTGACTCCATCTTTTGAAAAGAAGGCTAGTAAACTTTGCCAAAAAAACCAACAGTTACGATCAGATTCAATCAAACAATTCAGTTTATTTGCCCAAAACCCTTTTCATCCTTCATTGAAAATACATAAGTTACGGGGTCGACGTTCCACTCAATTAGCAGTTTGGATTCAAGGAAACCTTAGAGCTCTCTGTATTCAAGATGGCAGTATGTATATTTTTTTTGATTTAGTAACGCATGACGAATATTAAAAGGGGATACCGGTCATGATCCTAATAAGCAAGTGCTGCTGCCTGGTTCACCTCCCAGCTTTCACAACATTGACTACCTGTCGTCGTACTCGAGCTGTATGAGGTGTATGGCATACCAAGTGCCTCCTTTGCTGAATGTCTCAGCAATATTCAGTGTGGCACCTGTTTTTTATCCAAATCAAGGTTGTTGCCAAGCTTCCGCCCCCTTACGAAATGGGCCTATAACATTGAAAGTGTATCATTTTCTGCTAAAATGCTAAGTCTGGCAGGTTTAACACTGCTGTTGTGTGGTGGCGGAGAGCAAGAAAATGCTTTTTGTCTCGCTTGTCTTCACATCGCATCCTGTGCTCTAAGTACAGGACAGAACGCACATTAACATGGGATTTTAAGGAACAAAAGAAATTGAGCAAAAAGGCTGACTGGTTTCCTTTCTTATGGGATGCAATTTTTCTTTCTGACTCTTCATGGTTTTTTCGGTCTTTTAAGCGGCTCATCTGTGGGTAACCAAGGTTTTTAAGTAGTTTAAGTTTACCTAGAGATGAGCCGACTTATTAGACAAAGGAGAAAAATATATGTAATAAGAAAAAAAGAAAATTCAATAAAAAACTGTATCCAAAAATTTTAGCTTCCCTATAAAAGAAAGAGGAAAAAGAGATGTTCTCAAAAATTGCTGGTTGGCTTATTTTCTTCACTTCGCTGGCTGTCGGTGGAACTTGGGTAACAGTGTCCCTGTTGCAACCGGTTGACGTGCGTTTTATGACGCTGACCCCGCCTAGGTGGGAGGGTGGTTTCGACTTGGGCCCTACCTCGGTGGAAAAAACCCCGGTCGGCGATATGCCGACTGACAGGCCAACGGCTCATGTGGCCGTCACCCCTCTGGGAACGCAAGTTCCCGCTGGGCCGACCAACACGTTGGTTTACGGCCCGGCCCCAACGGGGACAAACAGTGCTATGATGGCGGTGAAAGATGGCGGGAAGGGGAATCCCACCGCCACGGTGGCTGCGGCAAACATAACTGTCAAAGCCCGAGTGACTACAGAAACCCTCGAGGAAATTGTTCGGCGTATTAGGGGGGATCTGAAAGCCACACAGCAAGATTGCTCCGACATAGCAAGTTTTTTTAATACCACGTTTAAACCGTCGGAATTGTTATCCCCCCAGCGGGACGGTCTCAAAATCTTGGAGGCGAAGTGCGGGTACACTATCTCCCCCCCTCCAAGTGAAGGAAAGGGTAAGGATACCTATACAACCTTTATCTTTAAGAACGAACCAGGTATGACCACCGCCCGAGATCTTCAGCGATGGGCCAGCTTGGGGTCAAACCTGAAGGATAGCTACATCCGAGATGCAAGCCAACTCTGGGAACAATGGTTGGCTGAGGGGTTTGGAGAGAGGGTTAAGACAGAGTGCCCTACCTGTCATGTCAGCTGGGGGCAAGTAAACGGTAAGAGGGTACCGTTCTTTATTACCCCATTACCGGCAAATTTGCCGACTCCTGATGCTCCCTCGGGGGCATACTTCCCCAGCGCCTTGCCTTCATTACCGGTGCTAACCCAGGATGAGTGTTTGAAGGCCTATGCTTCTTCAAGATTCAAGTTTGAGGAGGAGTTCCCAGAAAGTGGTCTAAGCCTTGATGAGAGAGACATGGTCACACAATTTGAGGCGGACTGCAGCGACCAACTGGCAGTCACCCGTGCCTCAAAAGACATGGTGAGAGTGAGCCTCAAATAAAAAACTCCCCGTTCCAAAATCCCCGCGTTACACTCACGAGGCGCCAGCCGTAACTGGTTTGGCGCCTTGTGGAACATTTGCTTTTTCCAAAATTCCTAACATTGTTGCGAGTACTTTTTGAAATGAGACTCTTTGCTCCTCTATCATTATTGCTGGACTCTCAAATGAATCATCCTTATGCTCACCACTGTGAAGTGCACGGTGAAGACCTGATCTAATAGTCATTTCTGCGCCCAGATCATATCGAGGATTCCTTTCTTTTTCCCAAGCTACCATCGTTCTCAAATCTCTTGCTTCTGTCATGAAATGTTTAAAGGGAATACGTTTATCGCTCTTTTCACTGGGGGTCATTAAAATAATTGCCAATTTCCAGGCGGGACTATTTTCTAAAAATGGAGGTATGTTTGCAGAAAAAAGATCTGCGTTTGTTGCTGCCAGATTGGTTCTTTTTGCCTCATTGAAGACGTACGCAAACATTAGTGTTCTGACGAAGTTTTCTGCTACTCCTGGGGCGAACTCTTGGCGAAATAATGTGGTATCTTCTGCCAGCTCTTCGAGCAAATACTTCAGGTCATCTATAAATGCAGGCTCAGTAACCTGTGAAATCAGTTGACCATCTCCCTCGATTGCTTTACCTCGCCAACCCAAAGCTCTCATGTCGAGTGCCAACCCCAGTGCTACCTTGTTTACAACTTTAGATAAAGGACTCTCTCGTGGTGGTATCCTCGTCTCACTTTTCGCCGCGGCTTTAGGC
>CAZKNL010000030.1:7068-10636 GCA_964554155.1 uncultured Pseudomonadales bacterium
TAGGGGGTATCCTAAAACCTAGGAGAGTAGGTGGAGCATCCAAAACATCTAAAGCCATATAACCAAATATTACGCGATACAGTTTTATTAATCAATTAGTGGTCAAAATTCATCGATTGAACAAGGCTATTCATCCCAACTCTTTTTGTTATCCCCTGTAATGGGAATTTTTTCACCCAGAAATTTCGGTTTGGCATGAAAAAGAATGTCAGACCAGGCCTTGATGACGGCGATTTTTTCTCTGAGTTCTGAAAGCTCAATACCATAGTACTGGTGACGATCGGCGCGCACACCGATGGCGTTGAGGCCCAGTTTTTGGGCTAGAAAGAGTGAACGTGGCAGATGAAAGTTCTGAGTGATAATCACCACTGAGTCAACTTGAAAAATACCGCGAGCGCGATAGAGACTATCGTAGGTGTCAAAGCCAGCATGGTCCAAAAAGATATCTTTTTCCGGAATGCCATTTTTGAGTAAATAATTTTTTATGCTGTTGACCTCATCGTAATTCTTGCGACCGTGGTCACCACTGACGAGCAACTTACTGACTTTTTTCTGTTGATACAACTCAATTGCCGTATCGCTGCGATCCTTGGTCATATCACTCAAACCCCCATCCGGATAGACTTTTGCTCCGAGAATAATGCCGGTCTGGTAGGTGTTGGGAAGGGTCTCCTCAGTATAGATTTTAGCTTTGGTCTCGTTGATAACGATCCGGTTACCAATCAGTATAGTAGTTGTGCTCAGCAAAGTACTCAGCAAACAGAAAGCAGCGATTACGATGACTTTTTTCCACGAAGAGAGCTGCAAAAAGGAAATCCAGAATTTTTTAATTACTCGCAACAACTGCCCAAACAGTTGGAAAGGGAAAAGCAGTACCCTGCCAAAAAATCTAGCGACAGATCTACTCAGTTGCAGTAAGAATTTTTTCAACATTAAGTCGGTCGATCATAACACGGACAAAGTGATCATTTGGCTTATAATACAGGTCTATGACGCTTAAGCTCGTCTCGTTGAATATTTGGAATGGCGGCAGAATTTACCAGCCGATGCTGGATTTTTTAGTCAAAGAACAAGCGGATATTTATTTTTTGCAAGAAGTTTTTCAAAGTGAAGTCAAAGGGTTGGAGCCGCGGTTTTATTCCTATCAAAATATTAAAGACACACTGAAGTTGCCATATAGTCACTTTGCGCCAACCTTTTTGGAGGATGTAGAAGGACAAGTGAGGGGAGAGGTAGTTGAAGGAAATGCGGTGTTTAGTAGATTCCCTTTGGAGGAGGTTGCAGTGGTGTTTTATGATCTGCCGTTTCAAAAAAGAGTAGCAGGTACTCGAGATTTTGAAAACATACCACGTAACCTACAGCACTTAACTGCCCAAGTTGGTCAGCGGAAGTTGCATCTTTTGAATACCCATGGAATCTGGGGTGAAGATGGCCTGGATAATCAGCGGCGGATTAAGATGGGGCAGACGATTGCTGAAGAAGTGGAGAGTCACCGGCCAGCGGTGCTTGCTGGGGACTTTAATGTCACACCCAAAACCCAGACGATTGCCCAGATCGAAGAGAAACTGACGAATGTTTTTGAAGATGAGTTTGACTCGACTTTTAATCTTCAGCGGAAAGATCTGCAGAAAAATCCTGGTTATGCCACTGCGGTGGTGGATATGATGTTTGTTAGCTCTGATATCAACCTAGTTGAACACTACTCACCTCAAGTAGATATCTCGGATCACTTGCCGTTGGTGGCAAGGCTGGAGATTCCGGAGTGATTATGGGGTTGTGGGGCTCTGAAACTATGTATCTACTAAATCCCACCTCTGATTTTTATAGGACTTTTCCCTCAAGTTAATACTTGCTTAATAAGCGTTTTTGTGGTACTTTTATCCGTATTGATCTACTTGATCAATTTAGTATTGCCGTAAAGCTCACTCGAGGAACACCCTTTTGTTGAGCTTTAGGCAATGCACTTTAACAGCGTTTTCGCTGCCAGGATGGAGTTCATCTCTGTGTGTTTGATTGGGTTTGTGTGAGTGTGCTCGGAGGTGGGCTGCATCCTGGCAGTAGAAGGTTAACTGCAGAAAATTTCAACTTTGTTCAAGGAGAATTGAAAATGTTCAAGAGCTTGTTTAAGAACGGTCCGTCGTCAATTGCTTCAACGATTTGTATCGTGGTATTGTTGGCGGCGTTGGCCATCGGCATTTTGGCAACGCAGCCCCACCCCCCGGCTCCTGCCTGCGGGGGGACTCCGCGGACGGCGCCGCAGGGGTTTTTCCCTGGGCGCGCCGTTAGGTCAGTCGCCTCCGAAGGGAACCGGCTTTGGGCCGGTTTCAACGATGGCGGGCTGGCTATCGTCACCACTGAGGGAATGGATTACTTTGTTGAAGAATGCAAGGGAGGCCCCACCCAGCACTCCGGATCCCCGGTCAATGATATTCTCGTTGATGGGGATGAGGTTCACTTCGCCACGGACGGCAACTCCATCTGGAAGTTCTCAGGTGGAGAGTTTACTATGCAGACTCTGTCGTCCTTGGAAACCGGTCAAGAATCGCGCTTTTATAGTCTTTTCCGTGCTGGCAGCGGTGGTTACGCTGCTTCGTATACCGGAATGTTTTTCCATGGCCAGGATGACACGCGCGACACCTGGATCTACGCCGCTTTCCTGACTCCCCCTGAGACAAGCCAGCATTTCGATGCTGTCGGAGTGTTCAGGGGTGGTAGAACCTGCCTCGGGGGAATTGAAACAGGGCTATTTTGCTGGAAACCCGATGGCTCCTGGGTGAATTACAATGCGATGGGTGAGTGGCAATGGCGGGATGACAAGTGGGAACAGATAAATGGTGTTTCCTACCCGGAGAAAATCCGCAGTATCTCGACTGATCCGGACGGTAACAAAATGTTCATCGCCGCCGATGACGAAGTTAATGGCTTGATGACTTTGTCGAAAGATGGCCCGCCTGTTTTCATTACCGGTGTCCCACTTTCTCATTTGGTGCGTGTAGACGCATACGATGGGGACATCGTCATCAGTGACTGGAAATCAGGCTCTGCTCTCTGGGCAAATGGGAAGTGGCGCCCGCTCACGACAGTCCCGAGCTTCGGCTCGGCAGTTTTTAATAGCCGTCTGTGGGTGGCCACCGCTAACGGTCTCGAGAGTTCCCCCCTCCCGTGGGATTGAGGCCGAAAAGAGAGTACGCAGTTACAACTTCATAAAAACGCTGTGGGGCGAGCTGTAAGCTCGCCCCTAGCCTTAAAGCCATGAAACTCATGTTTTTAAGACTAGTTCTTATTCGTGGGTTCACTTAACTCGAAGTAAGAAAATCTCAAGAAAAGAAACAAAAAACCACCTCTAGATGGTGGTTTTTGACTTGCTTACTGTTGATGCAGTCAAAGCGAGATCTCCGATTCCTTAATTCTTACATAAAATTTTTCGAAAACAACTACGGAAATTTTTGGAGTGTGGAGGCGACGGGAGTTGAACCCGTCAAGCAAGATTTCGGAGATCTCGCTCTGCACCAAGCAGCGCCCCCACATCTCCGAAATATAGTAGTCAAACGTAACACCAACTGTAGGA